>DASYJK010000239.1:0-3549 GCA_035996525.1 Solirubrobacterales bacterium | reverse complement strand
CTGCTCGGGATCGGCATGGCGCACGGCGAAGGCCGCGCGATCCTCGCCGCCGAAAAAGCGATCTCCTCGCCGCTGCTGGAGACCTCGATGGACGGGGCGCGCTCGATCCTGCTGTCGATCACCGGCGGCTCCGACCTCTCGCTGGTCGAGGTCTCCGAGGCCGCCAAGGTGGTCGGCGAGGCCGCCCACCCGGACGCGAACATCATCTTCGGCGCCAACGTCGACGACGAGCTCTCCGACCAGATCTGGGTCACCGTCGTCGCCACCCGCTTCGACGGCCGCCAGCAGGCACCGCGCCGCGCCGAGCCGACCATCCGCCGCACCAAAGACAGCGGCCGCGGCCGGCCGCCGCAGCCCCAGCAGCGCGGCGAGCTCGGCATCGATGTCCCAGAGTTTCTCCCCGGCTGAGTAGGGACGCGCCGTGAAAGGCGTCGTCGCGGCCGGGCACCCGCTCACCGCTGAGACGGGCGCGGGTGTCTTGCGCGAAGGCGGCAACGCGGTCGACGCCGCGGTCTGCGCGGTGCTCGCCTCGTTCGCGGTCGAGAGCCCGCTGACCGGGTTCGGCGCCGGCGGCTACATGATGGTTCACCGAGGCGAAGAGACGGTGCTGATCGACTTCTTCGTGGCGGCGCCCGGCCTCGACGGGACCGAGCGCCGGACCGAGCTGGCGCCGGTCCCGGTTCACTTCGACGCCGAGACCGTGCAGACGTTCTACGTCGGCCCCGCCTCCTGCGGGGTGCCGGGCACCGCCGCCGGCCTGGTGCGGGCACTGGAGCGTTTCGGCTCGGCTCCGCTCGCCGACCTGGTCGGGCCGGGGATCCGGCTTGCCCGCGAGGGGGCGCCGGTCAATGCCGAGCAGGCCTACATCCTCGACATCCTCGCCCCGATCCACGACCGCCTCGACGGCACCAGGGAGCTCTACGCGCCCGAGGGGCGGCTGCTGCGCGAGGGTGACGAGTTCCGCTTCGGCGAGCTGGCCGAGGCGCTGGAACGGTTCGGTGCCGAAGGGGCGGAGCCGTTCTGCCGCGGCGAGGTCGCGGCGGCGCTGAGCGACTTCGTCACCGCCAACGGCGGCACCCTCGGCCGCGGTGACCTCGCCGCCTACGAGGCGATCGAGCGCAAGCCGATCCGCGCCCCCTTCCGCGGCGCCGAGGTGCTGACCAACCCGCCGCCGTCCTCGGGTGGGATCCTGATCGCCTTCTCGCTCGGCCTGCTCGAGCGGCTCGGCGAGCGCAGCGGTCCCGAGCAGCTGGTCGCGGCGATGGCGGCGGCCAACGACCTACGCGGAGAGGAGTTCGCCGAGGCGCTGTACGAGGAGGGGATGGAGGCGGGCTACCTCGAGCCGGCCGGCCTCGATCTGGCCGCCGGCGACCTGCTCGGCTCGACCACCCACATCTCGGTGCTCGACGGCGAGGGCATGTGCGCCAGCGTCACCTGCTCCAACGGCTCCGGGTCCGGGGTGCTGGTGCCGGGGACCGGGGTGATCCTCAACAACATGCTCGGCGAGGAGGATCTCAACCCGCTCGGCTTCCACCGCATCGCGCCGGGCCGGCGCGTGCCCTCGATGATGGCGCCGACCGTGGTCCTGCGCGAGGGCGAGATCGTGCTCGGGGTCGGCAGCGCCGGCTCCAACCGGATTCGCTCGGCGATCCTGCAGACGGTGGTGCGCACGGTCGAGCAGGGGCTGCCCGTGGCGGCGGCGATCGCCGCGCCGCGCCTGCACTTCGAGCACGACCTGGTCCAGGCCGAGCCGGCGATCGACGAGGCCGCCCTGGCCCGGATCGAGGCCCGCGGCCTGGCGATCGCCCGCCGTCCCGAGATCAACCTCTTCTTCGGCGGCGTCCAGGCCGTCGCCCGCGACCCGGCCACGGGCGCGCTCAGCGGCGGCGGCGACCCGCGCCGCGGCGGCGCCGTCACCTACGCCTGAACCGTTGCGCGGTTCCTAATCCACGTATGGGGTGGATACGGAACCGCGGAGTCCACCTCAGTCCAGTTCCGCTGCCGCGCGGTTCCTTTTCCCCGCGTCTGGTGGCTTTGGAACCACGGAAGCGGTGGAGCGGCAAGAATGGCGCCGTGGCCACTGCCCCCGAGATCGATTTCGCCGCCGAGGGGCTGCTCGACGACCTCGACGGTGAGGCGCGTGAGGCGCGACTCACCTTGCTCGAGGAGCTCGCCGCCGACGGCGTGCCGCTGGAGGAGCTGCGCGACGCGGTTAACGCCGGCCGGCTGGCGCTGGTGCCGGTCGAGCGCGCTCTGGCCGGTGACGGCCGGCGCTACACGGCGCGCGAAGTGGCGGCGATCGTTGGCATCGACCTCGAGCAGCTGCGCCGCTTCAGCGCCGCCCTCGGCGTTCCCTACACCGATCCTGACGAGCCGCGGGCGACCGAGGCCGACCTCGAGGCGGCGCGGCGGATGAAGGCCTTCCGCGACGCCGGCCTGCCGGAGGAGGGAATGCTGCAGGTGGCCCGCACGATCGGGATGGGCACCGCCCGGATCGCCGAGGCCAACCGCGAGCTGGTGATCAAAACCCTGGCCCAGCCGGGTGACAGCGAGCGCGACCTCGCCCTTCGCTTCGCCGCTGCCGCCGAGTTTCTGATGCCCCTTGTCGGGCCGACCCTGGTCCACGCCCTGCAGGCGAACATGCTCGAGCAGATCCGCCGCGATGTGATCGTCACCGGCGACCTCGCGATCGGCGCTCTGGGTGGTACCGCCAACCTCACCGTTTGCTTCGCCGACCTGGTCGAGTTCACCCGTCTCGGCGAGGAGATCCCGGCCGAGGAGCTCGGCCTCGTCGCCGGCCGCCTGGAAGAGATGGCCAGCGCCGTCGCCGAGCCGCCGGTGCGGCTGGTGAAGACGATCGGCGACGCGGTGATGTTCGTCTCCACCGACCCGGAGTCGATGCTGGTCGCGGCCCTGGCCCTGATCGCCGCCGCCGAGGCCGAAGGCGACGAGTTCCCGCTGCTGCGCGCCGGCCTCGCCTGCGGCCCGGTGCTGCCCCAGTCCGGCGACTACTACGGCCGCCCGGTCAACCTCGCCAGCCGCATCACCGGCGTCGCCCGCCCCGGCAGCGTCGTCGTCGACGCGGCCATCAAGGAGGCCGCCGGCGAGGACTACGCCTACACCTACATCGGCGAGCGCAGGTTGAAGGGGATCGACTCCAAGGTAAAGCTCTTCCGGGCGCGGAACGGCAATGGGTAGGTGCGGGACGGGCTGTCGCAGGACGCCGTACTTCGAGGGGTTGAGGGGAGGAGTCGGGGTACCCCCTACCTTCGCTGGGCTATTCGCCTGTGGAGAAACGGCCCGGCCGTCCGAGGTTGAGCGCCGGGGCGAATAGCTAACGCCGCTCGTACGGGGGTACCCCGACTCCTCCCAACGAGACGCTCGAGATTGCCTCCTCAATGGTGAGGCCGTCCCTCCTTCCGGTGCCAGATCGCCCCCGTCAGCTCCGAGCGGATCCCGAACTGTGAGGGAGGGTGGGGCATCCTCCGTACGAGCGGCGTTAGCTATTCGCACGGGCGCACCATCTAGGACTGCCGATGTTGTCCCCAG
>DASYJK010000238.1:0-5192 GCA_035996525.1 Solirubrobacterales bacterium | reverse complement strand
ATCAGCTCTGCCTACGCCTCGCTCGAGGCGCGACGCCAGGAGGTCAACGACCTCAACGTCTTCCCTGTCGCCGATGGCGACACCGGCGACAACATGGCGATGACGATGCGCGCGGTGATGGAGGAGCTCGACCGCCTCGACAAGCTCGAGGTCGACGAAGTCGATCGCACCGAGCTGGTCCAGGCGCTGGCCCGGGCGGCGCTGATGGGTGCCCGCGGCAACTCCGGTGTGATCCTCAGCCAGATCGTCCGCGGCGCCGCCGAGGAGCTGGCCAGTCGCTCCGGTGAGCTGGTCGACCCGGTCCTGGTCGCCGCCGCCTTCGCCCGGGCCGCCGACGCCGCCTACGACTCGGTCCGCGAGCCCGCTGAGGGGACGATGCTCACCGTCTTCCGCGAGATGGCCCACTCGCTGACCCGCCAGCTCGCCCACCTCGAAGCCGACAAGCAGCGGCTCGGCCGCGACGTCAGCGCCGAGCAGCAGGACGCGGTCCTGGCCGAGGTTCTGGAACGGGCGATCGAGGACGGCGAGCGGGCGGTGGCGCGCACGCCCGAGCAGCTCGAGGTGCTGCGCGAATCCGGCGTCGTCGACGCTGGCGGGCACGGCCTGGTCCTGATCCTGGCCGGGGTCGTCGCCGCCCTGCGCGGCGACGACGAGCTGCCCGAGGTCGCCCACCACCAGGCGCCGCGCCGCAGCTTCCCCCACCACGAGGACAGCCGCTTTCGCTACTGCACCAACTTCATCGTCGCCGGCAGCGGCCTCTCCTCGCGTGACTTCCTGCCGCGGCTGGAGGGCCTCGGCGACTCGGTCTTGGTCGTCGGCGACGAGGCGACGCTCAAGGTCCACGTCCACACCGACACGCCGGAGGCGGCAGTGGCGCTGTTCGAGGGCGCCGGCGCGGTCACCAACCTCGATGTCGCCGACATGCGCAAGCAGATGGCCGAGCGCGACGCGAGGCTCGCCTCCGGTCGGACCGGTGTCGTCGCCGTGGCCGCCGGCGACGGCCTCGAGCGACTCTTCGCCGAGCTCGGCGCCGACGTCGTCCCCGGCGGCGAGACGCTCAACCCCTCCACCTACGAGCTGCTGGCCGGGATCCACGGGGTGGCGGCGGAGGAGGTGCTGGTGCTGCCGAGCTCCTCCAACGTGGTGATGGCGGCCGAGCGCGCCTGCGAGCTCTCCGAGAAGCCGGCCCGGGTCGTCGCCGCCACCTCACAGCAGGCGAGCCTGCTGGCGCTGATCGAGCTCGACCCGATGGCCGGTGCCGACGAGAACGCCGAGCGGCTCGAGGCCGCCCTCGCCGGCGTCGCCACCGGTGGCGTCGCCCCGGCCGCCCGCAACGACGTCCAGGGTCGCTTCAAGCAGGGCGACGCGGTCGGTTTCGCCGACGGCGAGATCGTCGCCTGGGGCGGCTCCGGCTCGACCCTAACGCGGACCCTCCAGCACCTCGCCGAGGGGGCGGAGATCGTCACCGTGATCGCCGGCGACGGGGCGCCGATCCCGCTCTCGGAGATCGACACCCACGTCCCCGACGGCGTCGAGGTCGAGACCCACGAGGGGGGTCAGCCCAGCTGGTGGTGGCTGCTCGCCGCCCAGTAGTGCGCTCCTTCGCCGGCGCCCGCGAGCTCAGCCGCGCCGAGCTCCGCGACGCCCCCGTCCACTGGCCCCGCCCCAGCGTCCTCGCTGCCTCGATCGAGGCCCTCGACGGAGTCGGTCCCAAGCTCGCCGCCGCGGCGGCCGAAACCGGCCTCCGCACCGTCGCCGACGTCCTCCTCCGCTTCCCCCACAGCCACCGCGACCGCCAGATCCAACCGTTGGCGGCACTCGAAGAGGGTCAGACCGGCACCGTTCTGGTTGAAGTTCTCGGCAGTAAGCCGCGCCCGTTCCGCAAAGGCCGTGTGACCATCACCAGCGTCAAAGTCGGCGACGACAGTGGCCAAGTCCGCGCGACTTGGTTCAACCAGCCCTGGGTGGCCGGCAAGCTCGACCCCGGCGCTCGCCTGCTCCTAACCGGCAAACGCACCAATAAAGGCCTCGGAGTCAACGAATGGGAGCTCGTCGCGTCCCCGGAGGAGCGGGGGGAGGGTCCGAGAACGGACACACCTGCCCCCCCGCAGGATCCTTCCCCCGCTCCTCCGGGGTCCGCCCCGCGCGGGATCCCTCCCCCTGGTTCTCCGCGGCCCGGAGCGTTAACGCCTGTCCACCCGGCGACCGAGGCATTGAAAGCGCAGCGGATCCGGGACTGGGCCGAGCAGGCATGCCGATGGGCGCCCAACGCGATCGAGGGATTGCCGGCAGAGCTGCGAGCGCGGCGGCGCCTGGCGGGAGTGGGGGATGCGATCCGGGCGGCGCACTTCCCCGAGAGCCAGGAGGAAGCCGATCGGGCACGCGAGCGAATCCGCTTCGAAGAGCTGTTCCTCTACCAAGCGATCCTCGCCACGCGCAAGCGCAGCCACCGCACGGCGCGGCCGGCCCCGCGGCTGGGTGTGCCCGGTGAGCCGGTCGGGCGCTGGGTCGATTCCCTGCCCTTCGAGCCGACCGGCGACCAGCTCGCCGCCTTCGACGACATCGACGCCGACCTCGACTCCGGCGAGCCGATGCAGCGGCTGCTGATGGGCGAGGTCGGCTCGGGCAAGACCGTGGTCGCCGTCTACGCGATGCTGCGCGCCCGCGAAGCGGGCTACCAGGCGGTGCTGATGGCGCCGACCGAGACGCTCGCCGAGCAGCACGCGATCACCCTCGGCCGGCTGCTGGCCGACGAGGCGACCCCGTTCGCGCTGTTGACCGGCTCGACCTCGGCGCCGAATCGTCGCCGCGCCCTGAACCAGCTCGCCAGCGGCGAGCTGGGACTCATCTTGGGCACCCACGCGCTGATCGAGCCCGCGGTCGAGTTCGCCCGCCTCGGCCTCTGCGTCGTCGACGAGCAGCACCGCTTCGGGGTCGAGCAGCGCCGCGCCCTCGACTCCAAGGGGGTGGAGGGAATGGCGCCGCACATCCTCCACATGACCGCGACGCCGATCCCGCGCACGCTCTCGCTGACCGCCTACGGGGACCTCGATACGACGGCGCTGCATCAGCTGCCGAAGGGCCGCAAGCCGGTCGAGACCTGGCTGGTCGGCGAGGACCGCCGGGCTGGCGCCTATGACTTTCTGCGCCAGCGCCTGCGCGAGGGTCGCCAGGCCTTCGTCGTCTGCCCCCTGGTCGAGGTCTCGGAGAAGATTCAGGGCAAGGCGGCCGAGGTCGAGGCCGAGCGCCTGCGTGCCGGCGAGCTGCGCGAGTTCGAGGTCGGCGTCCTGCACGGGCAGATGTCCTCGGCCGCCAAGGCCGAGGCGATGCGGGCGTTCGCGGCGGGGGAGACCGACGTGCTGGTGGCGACGACCGTGATCGAGGTCGGGATCGACGTCGCCAACGCGACCGTGATCGTGATCGAGGGGGCCGAGCGCTTCGGCGTCTCCCAGCTGCACCAGCTGCGCGGCCGGGTCGGCCGCGGCGAGCATGCCTCCTACTGCCTGCTCTTCCCGGAAGAGATGGGGGGAATGGCGCGGCGGCGGCTCGAGGCGGTCGCCAAAGAGCGCGATGGCTTCAAACTCGCCGAGGTCGATCTCAGCCTCCGCGGCGAGGGCGAGATCCTCGGCACCCGCCAGAGCGGCCTGCCGCGCTTCGCCGTCGCCGAGCTGCCGGAGGACACGCCGGCGCTGATCGCCGCCCGCGAAGAGGTGTTGGCGCTGCTGCGGCGCCACGGCTCGCTCGCCGATCCCCCCCTCGGCCCGCTGCTCGATGCCGCCCGCCACCGCTTCGGCGCCGGCGCCGCCGACCCGATTGCCCTCTAATGATCGTATGAGGGTGATTGCCGGAGAGCTGAAGGGACAGCGCCTGGTCGCGCCGCGCGGTTGGAAGGTGCGCCCGACCTCCGACCGCGTCCGCGAGGCGATCTTCTCCGCCCTCGGCGAGCGCGTCGCCGGTGCCACCGTGCTCGATCTCTACTGCGGCACCGGCGCCCTCGCGATCGAGGCGCTCTCCCGCGGGGCCGCCCGCGCCCTGCTGGTCGACCGCGACACCCGGCCCGCCCTCGGCAACGTCGAGCACCTCGGGCTCGGTGCCCGGGTGGAGCTGGTCCGCGCCGACGCCGGGCGCTGGCTCGGGCAGGTTTCCGAGGGGGAGGAGGCGGGGAAGTTCGACCTCATCTTCGTCGACGCCCCCTATAGACTCGCCGACCGCGTGGCCGAGGATCTCAACACCCATCTGCCTCAGCTGCTCGCGAGCGGCGGGCGCGCGATCGTCGAGAGCGGCGCCGGCAAGCCGCTGCGCCTCGATGCGCTGGAGCCGCTGCGCCAGCGCCGCTACGGCGCCGCCGACATCTCCATACACGGGGAGGCGGGACGGTGAGCGAGCGCAAGAACGGCACCGTCGTCTGTCCCGGCAGCTACGACCCGGTCACCAACGGTCACATCGACATCATCACCCGCACCTCGAACGTCTTCGACAAGGTCGTGGTCGGCGTCGTCAACAACCCGGTTCGCAAGCAGAAGACCCTGTTCACGGCCGAGGAGCGGCTCGCCTTCATCGCCGAGGCGACCGCGGACCTGCCCAACGTCGAGGTTCAGATCTTCGCCACCCTGCTGGTCGAGTTCGCCCGCGACAACGGCGCCAAGGCGATCGTCAAGGGCCTGCGGGCGATCTCCGACTTCGAGTACGAGTTCGAGATGGCGCAGCTGAACCGCAAGCTCGACCCGGGCATCGAGAGCATCTACGTGATCGCTTCTCCGCACTACAGCTTCCTTTCCTCGACCGGGGTCAAGGAGATGGCGACCTTCGGCGGCGACGTCTCCGACCTCGTGCCGGGCCCGGTCGCGGTCGCGCTTTCTGACCGCCTGGACGACAGGTAGGCTTCTCCCGGTCCGTCCGCCCACGTGGGCGACGGCTTGCAAAAAACGCCCTGGATAACGGCATCTTCACCAAACCCCCCGCATACACGTAGGCTTACGACCTGCAAATGGACGTTCTCGTTCTCATAGACAAGCTGGACGACGTCGTCCACAACGCCCGACCCGTCCCGTTGACGGATCAGGTGCGTGTGGACCGCGAGGAGATCTACGACCTCCTCGACCAGATGCGCGCGACGATCCCCGAGGAGATCAAGCAGGCGCGCTGGATCGTCAAGGAGCGCCAGGAGATGCTGGCGGAGGCCAAACGCGAGG
>DASYJK010000237.1:0-9529 GCA_035996525.1 Solirubrobacterales bacterium | reverse complement strand
CTCGCCGAAGCGCTCGTTGAAGCGGCGGGCGATCTCCCGCATCAGCTCGACGTGCTGGCGCTGGTCGTCGCCGACCGGGACCTCGGTGGCGCGGTAGGCGAGCACGTCGGCGGCCATCAGCACCGGGTAGAAGAAGAGCGCGGCCGAGACCAGCTCCTGCTGGCGCGCCGACTTGTCCTTGAACTGGTGCATGCGGTTGAGGTCGCCGTGGGCGGTGACGGCGGAGAGCAGCCAGGTCAGTTCGGTGTGCTCGCGCACGTCGGACTGGCGGAAGAAGACGCAGCGCTCGGGGTCGAGGCCGGCGGCGAGCAGGATCGCGGTGGTGTCGAAGAGCCGCTCGCGCAGCTCGGCCGGGTCATAGGCGACTGAGATCGCGTGCAGGTCGACGATGCAGAAGATCGCCGGGTCGCCGCGGTCCTGCCCCTCGACGTACTGCTGGATCGCGCCGATGAAGTTGCCGAGGTGCTTGCGACCGGTCGGCTGGATGCCGGAGAAGATGATCGGGGCGGGCATGAAGGCAGCCTATTTGGGGAGCGGGACGGGGGTGCCCCTCGCCCTCACGAACTGCGGGGAGGTTCGGTTGAGGGGCACCCCCGTCCCAACTCGGGCGGGCTGCCTTTATGCCCGCTGTTCAGAGATGGGGTCGACCTTGCGGCGGGGGTCCTGGATGCCGAAGCCGGAGGCGATGCCGCCGAGGATCATCAGCAGGCTGGCGATCAGAACGCCGAGGTGGAAGGCCGAGGTCGAGGCCTCCGGTGCCGCCGCGGTGAGCGGCCCGCCGCTGACGGCAGCTCCGGCGCTGCTGTCGAACTTGGCCGAGATGACGGCGCCGAGGACGGCGATCGCCAGCAGGCCCGCCACCCGGGAGACGCCGTTGTTGATGCCGGAGGCGATCCCGACCCGGCGTTCCTCGACCGAGTCGAGCACGGTCGCGGTCAGCGGCGCCACCGTCGCCGCCAGGCCGAGGCCGAAGACGAGGATCGCCGGCAGCACGTCGGTCAGGTAGTCGGCGTCGACGCCCACGCGCAGCATCAGCAACAGCCCGAGGCCGCCGACGATCGGGCCCGCGGTCATCGGCAGCCGCGGCCCGGTACCGGAGGCGAGCCGGCCGAAGCGCGGCGAGAGGACGAAGAGCAGGACCGAGATCGGGGTCGTCGCCAGGCCCGCCTCCAGCGGCGTGTACCCGATCACCTGCTGCAGGTAGAGGCCGACGAAGAAGACCCCGCCCATCAGGCCGGCGTAGACCGCGAAGGTGGTGATGTTGACGACGGCGAAGTTGCGGATGCGGAAGAGAGCGAGGTCGAGCATCGGGTGGCGGGCGCGGGCCTCGTAGAGGAGGAAGAGGGCGAAGCAGGCGAGGCCGCCGATCAGCGGCACCCAGACCAGCGGGTCGCTCCAGCCGTGGGTCGGCTGCTCGATCAGGGCGAAGACGGGACCGCCCAACCCCGCCGCCGAGAGGACGATCCCGAGCCGGTCGATACCGCGGAAGGCGTCGGGGTCCTTGCTCTCCTCGACCGCGTGCAGGGTCAGCGCCACCGTCGCCGCGATCAGCGGCAGGTTGACCCAGAAGATCGCCCGCCAGGAGAGCAGCCCGATCAGGGCGCCGCCGCCGGCCGGGCCGAGCACGGTCGCGATCCCGGTCCAGGCGGTCCAGGTGCCGACCGCCTTGCCGCGCTCGGCCCCCTCGAAGGTGGAGGCGACGATCGCCAGCGAGCCCGGCACCAGCAGCGCCCCGGCGATCCCCTGCAGGGCGCGGGCGCCGACCAGGAACTCGTCCGTGGGCGCGACCGCGCAGAGGGCCGAGGTGGCGCCGAAGCCGACCAGGCCGGCGACGAACATCCGCCGCCGCCCGAACTGGTCGCCGAGCGAGCCGCCGACCAGCAGCAGCGAGACCATCGTCAGCAGGTAGGCCTCGACCACCCACTGCTGCCCGGCCAGGCCGGCGTCGAGGTCGTCGCTGATCGACGGCAGGGCGACGTTGACCACGGTGGCGTCGAGGAAGACGACGGTCGAGCCGAGGATCGTCGCGACCAGGGTGAGGAGCTGCCGGCGGGACACCCGCCGAGTCTAGGAGGCGGCGCGTCTGCTCCAGGTCCGTATATCGAACACAGGAGCAGACGCGTGGTCGCTACCCGCCTCCCGGCTCCCGCAGTTGCGCAGCCGGGGTGAAGAAATTGCGGTAGGCGAGGCCGGTGGCGACGAGGGCGGCGATCGAGACGCTGCCGAGCAGGACGTAGAGGAGGATCAGCTGCAGGCGCACGGCGTCGGTCGGGTTGGCGCCGGCCAGCAGCATCCCCACCATCGTCCCCGGGAAGAAGATCAGGCCGGTGGTCTTGGTCGAGTCGACCAGGGTGATCATCCCCGAGCGCAGGGCGCGGCGGACGGTCGGCATCGCCGCTTCGCGGGCGGTGGCGCCGAGCGCCAGGGTCGCCTCGATCCGCGCCCGCGAGTCGTGCATCTCGTCGCCGAGCCGGTTCAGCGCCACCGCCGAGGCGGTCATCGCGTTGCCGATCACCATGCCGCCGACCGGGACCAGGTAGCGCGGCGTCGCTTCGAAGATGCCGAGGGCGACGACGAGGCCGAGGGTGCTGGCGCCGGCCAGGGCGAGGGCGACGAGCAGCGGCAGGAAGGCGTGCGGGACCTTGTCGGCGCGGCCGCGGGCGGTGATCGCCCCGAACAGGACCATCACCGCCAGTAGGACGAAGACGAGCCAGAGCGTGTCGGCCTCGAAGATCAGCTTGATCGCGTAGCCGATCAGGGTCAGCTGGACCAGCGAGCGCACGGCGGCGATGCCGATGTCGCGCTCGAGGTCGGCCTTCCACCAGTAGGAGATCGCCGCCGCCAGGGCGACCAGGGCGAGCGAGGCGGCGACCTGGCCGACCGAGACGTGGATCGAGGTGCCGAGGGTGGCGATCGGGACGATCACGCCAGCACCTCCTCGAGAGCGCCGCAGCCGGCGACGCACCCGGCCTCCAGCCGCACCACCCAGTCGCTCAGCCGGCGCGCCTGCGCGGGGTCGTGGGTGACGAGGACGACGGCGATCTCCAGCTCCCGCCGCAGCTCCGCCAACGCCGCCTCGATCGCGTCGCGGGCGGCGTGGTCGAGGGCCGAGGTCGGCTCGTCGAGGAGCAGCACCTCGGGCTGCTGCGCCAGCGCCCGCCCCAGCATCGCCCGCTGCTGCTCGCCGACCGAGAGCTTGGCGACGTCACGGCCGGCGTACTCGGGGCTGAGGCCGGCGAGGCGCAGGCAGCGCGCCGGGTCGAGCTCCTTGCCGGCCAAACCGGCGGCGTAGGCGAGGTTCGACTCGACCGTCCCCTCCAATAGGGCCGGGAGCTGCGGGACCAGGGCGACCTGACGCCGCAGCGCCAGCGGGTCGTAGCCGGCGAGCGGCTGGCCGCGGTAGAAGACCTCGCCCCGATCCGGATCGGCGAGCCGGTTGAGTAGCCGCAGCAGCGTCGACTTGCCGCTGCCCGAGGGGCCGACGATCGCGGTCGCCCCGGCCGGGATCCCGGCGCTGACCCCGTCGAGGACCGCACGGCCCGCGCGGGTGAGGCCGACACTTCGCAGCTCGAACAGCACCGGGCAATGATCCCATTCGCGCCTATTGCCACCGCGCAAGATGGCTCTCGCCAGGGGCCGATTGCTCGCCAGGCCCGGCCTGGATCGGCACAATCCGGGTAGGTGACCGTCCATGGCTAGAGCGATCTGGAGCGGCTCGATCAGTTTCGGGCTGCTCAACGTGCCGGTGAAGCTGTACAGCGCCGTCGCCCGGCGCAACATCGCCCTGCGCGAGATCCGCGAGTCCGACAGCGTCCGGATCAAACACCGCCGGGTCGCCGAGGGGACCGACGAGGAGGTCCCCTACGACGAGATCATCAAGGCCTACGAGATCACTCCCGGCCAGTACGTGCCGATCAGCAAGGACGAGATGGCCTCGATGGCGCCGGAGAAGACCCGCGCGATCGACGTCCAGGACTTCGTCGATCTCGAGGAGATCGATCCGATCTACTTCGACAGCCCCTATTACCTCGGCCCCGCCGACGGCGCCGAGAAGGCCTACTCGCTGCTGGCCGCGGCGATGAAGGCCTCGGGCAAGGTGGCGATCGCCCGCTTCGTCTTCCGCAACAAGGAGCACCTGGCGGCGATCCGCACCTCCGGCGGCGTCCTCACCCTGACCACGATGCGCTTCGCCGACGAGGTGGTGGCGACCAGCGAGCTGGAGGAGGTGCTGCCGGACAAGGCCCCCAAGGTCGCGAAGAAGGAGCAGCAGATGGCCGAGCAGCTGATCGAGTCGCTCAGCACCGAGTTCGAGCCCGGCGCCTACCGCGACGAGTACCGCGAGCAGCTGCTCGGCCTGATCGAACGCAAGGCCGAAGGCAAGGAGATCGTCGCTTCCGAGGCCGAGGCGCCGCAGGCGACCAAGGCTCCCGACCTGATGGCGGCGCTCGAGCAGAGCATCGCCGCGGTCAAGGACAAGGGAGCGAAGCCGAAGAAAGCGGCCGCCAAGAAACGCAAAGCGCCCGCCAAAAAAGCGAAAGCGGCGAAAGCGAAGAAACCCGCCTCGTCGCGCTCCAAAGCCAAATCCTCGAAGTAGCCCGTGGCCACTAGTCAGGTGGTCGAGGTCGACGGTCGTGAGCTGAAGCTCACCAACCTCGACAAGGTTCTCTACCCCGGGGTCGGCTTCAGCAAGGGCGAGATGGTCGACTACTACGCCAAGGTCGCCGAGGCGATGGTGCCGCACCTGAAAGGCCGCGCGGTGACGCTGCGCCGCTTTCCGGAAGGGGTCGACGACCTCGACTCCGCCTTCTTCGAGAAGCGCTGCCCCAAGCACCGGCCGAAATGGGTGAAGACGACGAACGTGCGCGCCGGCCCCAACGCCGGCAACATCGACTTCTGCGTCTGCGACGGCCGTCCGACCCTGGTCTGGATGGCGCAGCTGGCGGCGATCGAGCTGCACCCCTCGCTCTCGCTGGGCCGGGCGCCGACCCGTCCGACCGTGCTCGCCTTCGACCTCGACCCGGGCCCGCCGGCCGACGTCGTCGACTGCTGCCGGGTGGCGCTGCGCCTGCGCGACATGTTCGGCCACTTCGGGGTCCAGTGCTTCCCCAAGACCTCGGGCTCGAAGGGGATGCAGGTCTACGTCCCGCTGAACCGCAAAGACATCTCCTACGAGGTAACCAAACCCTTCGCCAAAGCGATCGCCCAGCTGCTCGAAAAGCAGACCCCTGACCTGGTGCTCTCGAAGATGAAAAAGGTCGAACGCGAGGGCAAGGTCTTTGTCGACTGGTCCCAGAACCACCGCAGCAAAACCACGATCGCCGTCTACTCGCTGCGCGCCCGGGAGCGGCCGACGGTCTCGACGCCGGTCAAGTGGGGGGAGGTCGAAGCGACCGCCGAGAGCGGCGACGGCTCCAACCTGGTCTTCGAAGCCGACGCGGTGCTGGAGCGGATCGAGCGCCACGGCGACCTCTTCGCCCCGGTGCTGGAGCTGCAGCAGGAGCTTCCGGAGCTCTAACCGCCCGCCGATGGGCCGAAAACCCACGCATGTCGTGGGAAATCGGCCCGTCGACCGCTGTTAGAGCGGCTGGCGCACGACCGGGTGGCGGGTGGCCTTGACCTCGTCGAGGCGGCGCACGGGGGTGGTGTAGGGGGCCGACTTGGCGATCTCGGGGTCGGACTCGGCCTCGGCGAGGATCTGCTCGATCGCGTCGGCGAAGGCGTCGAGGCTCTCCTTGGTCTCGGTCTCGGTCGGCTCGACCATCAGTGCCTCCTCGACCAGGAGCGGGAAGTAGACGGTCGGCGGGTGGAAGCCGAAGTCGAGCAGGCGCTTGGCGAGGTCGAGAGTCGTCAGGCCGAGCTCCTTCCTCATCGGCTTGCCGGAGAGGACGAACTCGTGCATACAGTGGCGGTCGAAGGCGATCGGCAGGCGCTCGCCGGCGCGACCGGCGGCCAGGCGCGCCTTCAGGTAGTTGGCGTTGAGGACCGCGGTCTCCGAGGCCTCGGCGAGGCCGTCGGCACCGAGGCTGAGGATGTAGGCGTAGGAGCGGACGAAGACGCCGAAGTTGCCCTGGAAGCCGCGCAGGCGGCCGATCGACTGCGGCCGCTCGTAGTCGAGGTCGAAGCTGGGACCGCCGCCGTTATTGCTCTCGCGCCGGACCACCTGCGGCCGCGGCAGGAAGGGCGCGATCCGCTCGGAGACGGCGATCGGGCCGGCGCCCGGGCCGCCGCCGCCATGCGGCTGGCTGAACGACTTGTGCAGGTTGAGGTGGACGATGTCGAAGCCCATGTCGCCGGGGCGCGACTGGCCCATCACCGCGTTGAGGTTGGCGCCGTCGTAGTAGAGCGTCCCCCCCGCCTCGTGGATCAGGCCGGCGATCTCGGCGATGCTCTCGTCGAAGAGCCCGAGCGTGTTCGGATTGGTCAGCATCAGGCAGGCGACCTGGTCGGGGTCGGCATCGATCTTCGCCCGCAGGTCGTCCATCTCGACCCCGCCGCGCTCGTTGGTGGCGACTTTGACCACCTCGTATCCCGCCATCGTCACCGAGGCCGGGTTGGTCCCGTGTGAGGTGTCGGGAGTCAGAACCTTGGTCCGGGTTTCGCCGCGGTCGGCGTGGAAGGCACGGGTCAGCAGCAGACCGGCAAGCTCGCCGTGGGAGCCGGCCGAGGGCTGGAGGCTGACGTGAGGCAGGCCGCAGACCTCGCTCAGCGATTCTTGCAGCAGCCACATCAGCTCCAACGCGCCCTGGGCCCGGCGCGGGTCCTGGGCCGGGTGCAGGCGGGCGTGTCCGGGCAGCGCCGCGACCCGCTCGTTCAGCCGCGGGTTGTGCTTCATCGTGCAGGAGCCGAGCGGATAGAAGCCGCTGTCGAGGTCGAAGTTGCGGCGCGAGAGGCGGTTGTAGTGGCGGACGATCTCCGGCTCGGCGATCTCGGGGAGCCGCGGCGGCTCCGAGCGCAGCAGGTTCGCGGGGATCAACTCCTCCAGCGGCCGCTCGGGGACGCCGGCGTCGGGCAGCACGGCGGCGCGCCGGCCCGGCTTCGACTTCTCGTAGATCGTCTTCGCGCGTTCGCGCTGCATCGGCGTCTCGGCGAGCGGCGTCATCCCACCACCCCGTTCCGCGGTTCCTTATCCGCGTAAATCGTGGGAAACGAACCGCGCAACGAACGGCTCATCCCGAAACCTCGATCCGCGGTTCTTTATCCACGTCATTCGTGGGAAAGGAACCGCGGAACTGCTGGGAGGAGACGAAGGCGCCGTGCGCGTGAAATCCGGCGATCGCGCCCTCGATCGCCTCGGCGAGCTCGTCGATCTGCTCGCGCGTGCGGCGCTCGGTGATCGCGACCAGGAGGCTGTCCTCGTGCTCGGGATACTCGCGGCCGAGCGGGTAGCCGGCGGCGATGCCGCGCTCGGCGCAGTGGTCGAGGACGGCGCCGACCGGGGCGTCGAGGCGGACGGCGAACTCGCGCACGACCGGCGCCTCGTGCAGCAGCTCGACCCCCTCGACCGCGGCCAGGCGCTCGCGGGCATAGGCGGTGCGCCGGACCAGCAGCTCGCCGAGCTCGCGGAAGCCCTCGCGACCGAGCCAGGCGAGGTGAACCATCGCCCCCAGCGCGTTCAGCGCCTGCGCGGTGCAGATGTTGTTGGTCGCCTTCTCGCGGCGGATGTGCTGCTCGCGGGTCTGCAGGGCGAGGACGAAGCCGCGGCGGCCGTCGACGTCCTCGGTCTCGCCGGCGATCCGGCCCGGCATGCGGCGGATCTGGGCCTCGGTGGCGCAGAAGAAGCCGAAGGAGGGACCGCCGAAGTCGAGCCGGTTGCCGAGCGGCTGGCCCTCGCCGAGGGCGATGTCGGCGCCGCACTCGCCCGGCGGCTTGAGGATTCCGAGCGTCATCGGGTCGCAGGCGACCACCAAGAGAGCGCCGTGCTCCTTGGCCGCGGCGCCGAGCGCCTCGACGTCCTCGACCGCACCGAGGAAGTTGGGGCTCTGCAGGATCACCGCTGCGGTCTCGCCGTCGACCGCGGCCGCCAGCGCGGCGGCATCGGTGACGCCGCCCTCGAGCCCGACCTCGACGATCTCGGCGCCGTAGCCCGCGGAGTAGGTCGCCAGCGTCTCGCGGCTGTGCGGGTGGACGCCGCGGGAGACGACGAAGCGGCGACGCTTCGTCGCGCCCATCGCCAGGTAGCCGGCGGAGGCGACCGAGGACGGCCCCTCGTAGAGGCCGGCGTTGGAGACCGGCAGCCCGGTCAGCTCCGACATCGCCGTCTGGAACTCGAACATCACCTGCAGCCCGCCCTGGGAGATCTCCGGCTGGTAAGGCGTGTAGGGGGTGAGGAACTCCGAGCGCGAGGTGATCGCGTCGACGATCGCCGGCACGTAGTGGTCGTACATCCCGGCGCCGACGAAGCAGGCCTCGGCTTCGGCGTCGGCGTTGCGCCCGGCGAGCCCGGCCAGGCGCTCGTAGACCTCGGCCTCGCTGAGTCCGTCCGGGAGCGCCAGCGGTCGGCCCAGGCGCAGCGGCTCGGGGATCTGCTCGAACAACTCGGCGGTCGAGTCGACCCCGATCGCGGCCAGCATCTCGGCCCGGTCGTCGGGGGTGGCTGAGGTGTAGCGGGTCAAGTGGCTAAGGCTAGGGAACGGAGTTGGCGGCGCTCGCCACTAGCCCTCGAGCAGCTTGCGGTATTCGCCGGCTTCGAGCAGGCCCTCGGCCTCCTGCGGCGCGGTGAGGCGGACTTTGACCAGCCAGCCCTCACCGTAGGGATCCTGGTTGATCTGCTCGGGAGTGTCCTCGAGCGCGTCGTTGACGGCGACGATCTCCCCCGACATCGGCGCGATCACGTCGGAGACGGCCTTGACCGACTCGACCTCGGCGTAGGAGGAGTCTTTCTGGATCGTCGCGCCGAGCTCCGGCGGGTCGTAGAAGACGACCTCGCCGAGCGAGTCCTGGGCGTACCAGGTGATTCCGAAGACGGCGTGCTCGTCGCCCTCGAGCCGGACCCAGTCGTGCTGGTCGTGGTAGCGCAGGTCGTCTGGGTAGTTGGCTTCGGACAAGACTCAGCTCGCTTTCCGGTAGAGGGGCTTGGAAGCTACCCGGGCGGCGCGACGCTTGCCCCGCACGTCGATCTCCAGCTCGGTCCCGGGCTCGGCCAGGTCGGCGCGGACATAGGCCATGCCAGCGCCGCGTTCGAGCGAGGGCGAGAAGGTGCCGGAGCTGACCGTGCCCACCGTCTCTTCGCCGGCGAGGACCGGGTTGCCGTCGCGGGGGATGCCGGCGCCCTCGATCAGGAACGGGGCGAGCTTCTCCGCCGTGCCCTCGGCCCGGGCCTGGGCGACCGCCTGGGACCCAAGGAAGCCGGTTGCCTCGGCGCAGCACCAGCCGAGGCCAGCCTCGATCGGGTTGCGCTCGGTGCTGAGCTCGTGGCCGTGCAGCGGGAAGCAAACCTCGAGCCGCAGGGTGTCGCGGGCGCCGAGCCCACAGGGGACGACGCCGGCGTCGCGCAACTCTTTGAAGACGGGAATGGCGACCTCGGGGTCGA
>DASYJK010000236.1:0-4676 GCA_035996525.1 Solirubrobacterales bacterium | reverse complement strand
CGACCGCGATGGTCCCCGCGATGAATGCGGGGTCTTTGGTGTCTACGCCCCCGGGCACGATGTCTCCCGGCTGGCCTACTTCTCGCTCTACGCGCTTCAGCACCGCGGCCAGGAGTCGGCCGGGATCGCCACCTGCGAGGGCGGCCACATCACCACCCTGCGTGACTCCGGCCTGGTCTCCCAAGTCTTCGATGAGGAGAAGCTGAAGGCGCTGGAGGGGGACATGGCGATCGGCCACGTGCGCTACTCGACCACCGGCGGCGGCTCCTGGGAGAACGCGCAGCCGGTCTGGCGCGACGACGGCCGCGAGGTGGCCCTCGCCCACAACGGCAACCTGACCAACGCGGTCGAGCTCTGGGCCGAGCTGAAGGAGCGCGGGATCGACTTCCGCGGCACCTCCGACTCGGAGATCATCGCCGCCCTGCTCTCCTCCCACGGCGGCAAGCTGATCGAGGACGCGGTCGCCGAGGTGATGCCGCGGATGGAGGGCGCCTACTCGACCGTGGTGATGACCAAGCACGCGATCGTCGCCTTCCGCGACCCGCATGGGATCCGGCCGCTCTCGCTGGGACGGATCGACGGCCGCTTCGCGGTCGCCTCGGAGAGCTGCGCCTTCGACATCATCGGCGCCGAACTGATGCGCGAAGTGCACCCCGGCGAGATGGTCTCCCTGACCGAGCGCGGGCTGGAGACGCGCCAGGTAGTTAAGGCCGCGCGCAAAGCGACCTGCGTCTTCGAGCACATCTACTTCTCCCGCCCCGACAGCCGGCTCGAGGGCAAGGTGCTGCAGCAGGTGCGCGGCCGGATGGGGGCGATCCTCTGGCGCGAGGCGCCGGTCGAAGCCGACCTGGTGATCGCGGTGCCGGACTCCGGCAACCCGGCGGCGGCGGGCTTCGCGCGCGCCTCGGGGCTACCGCGCGACGACGGCCTGATCAAGAACCGCTACGTCAACCGCACCTTCATCCAGCCCGGCCAGGAGCTGCGCAAGCACGGGTTGCGACTGAAGTTCAACCCCCTGCCGGAGATCATCTCCGGGCAGCGGATCGTCGTCGTCGACGACTCGATCGTGCGCGGCAACACCACCCGCCAGATCGTCGGCATGCTGCGCGACGCCGGCGCCCGCGAGGTGCACCTGCGGATCTCAGCGCCGCCGATCCGCAACCCCTGCCACTACGGCGTCGACATGTCGACCCGCGAGGAGATGATCGCCCACAAGCGCAGCATCCAGGAGATCGCCGACGAGCTCGACGCCGACTCGCTCGCCTACCTCTCGATGGCCGGCCTCTACGAGGCGATCGGCGGCAGCGCCGACGACCACTGCGACGCCTGCTTCACCGGCGACTACCCGCTCGGCGATCCCGACGAGGCGAACGGCAAATTCGCCCTCGAGGAGATCGCGGTAGTTCCCGCCAGCGCCTAGATGACTGATTCCACGCTCAGCTCGCGAACTGAGCGAAGGAACGGCTCGGTAGGCCCAGCCAGCTGTTGACCCAGACGCCCGCCGCGAGAGCCAGGAGCTTTGCGGCAATCCGCGCCCGCAGTCCAGTGAGGGTGCGAGCACGGTGGCGCTCGAGGCCGAGGCGGTCCTTGAGCGTCCAGAAGACCGACTCGATCCGCTGACGGATCATCGACAGGTGCACGGAGCCCCGCGGCTCGTCCTTGCGGTTGGGCCGCAGGATCTGCGCCGCGAAGCGAGCCTCAACCTCGGCGGCGAACTCACGACCCGCGTAGCCCTTGTCGCAGACGATCTGCTCGCCGCCGCGCAGGGCCTGGGGCAACAGGCGCAGGGCGACCTCGCGCCCAGGCTGGTCGGCCGGGGCCAAGATCGAGGCCCTGGGGGTGCCGTCGGGAGCGCAGCACAGGTGCAGGCGCATCCCCCAAAACCAGCGCGAGTGCGAGCGGCAGTAGCCATAGCCGCAGGCGTCGGCCAGCTCCGAGCGCCGCACGGTCTTCACCGAGCGCCCGCACTCCACCGGCGTTGAGTCCAAGAGGACGACCGAGTCCTCGTGACCGGGGCAGTCATCGGCGAAGACGCCGATCAGCCACTCGATCGTCTCGGTCAACCGCGCCCGGCGCTTATGGAAGCCGGGCTGGCGGGGCAGCTTCGGGAACAGGGCACCGAGGCGGCACTCGGCGACGGCGAGGAACTCACGGTCAGAGCCGATGGCCATCACGGCCTGGGCGACGCAGAGGGTGGCGACCTCCGCGTCGGTCAGGTTTCGGCGGGCGTTCTTCTGTCCTTCGGGCAGGAGATCGTCTGCGGTGCAGAACACCGCAGTGAGCAGCAGGTCGAGGTCGGCGAGCATCGTGGCCCTCCTTGGGTCGAAGGTGCAATTAGACACCGTCGACTTCGACCTGTTGCCCTATGCCTCCTCGCTCAGGGCCCTTCCACGCCTGGCGGCGTGGAATCAATCATCTAGCCCGTAGATCCCTAGTCAGTTCTGACAATCCCAGGGTCAAAACCAGAACATCGGCACACCCTGATCCAGATTCGCCCATGCCGAACCCGCGTAGTAAGCCTCGTCGAGATGACCGTTGGCTCCGTCGGAGAACACCGACATGAACCCATTTGGTTCGACACTCGGGATCCGCATCGCGCTCGGGCTCGTTTTCGCGGCCATCTGCACCCCGAGGTCGAGGTTGGCCCAGCCGGTGCCTGCGTAGTAGGTGTCGTTGAGATGGCCGTTGGCGCCGTTGGAGAAGACCCAGATCCTCCCGTTGGGGTCGAGGGTCGGCGCCCGCACCGCACTCGGGCTCGATCCCGGGGCCATCTGGACTCCGAGGTCTTCGCCGGCCCAGGCGGTGCCTGAGTAGTAGGTCACCGCCAGATGGCCACTGGAGTTCTGGTAGTAGACCCAGATGTTGCCATTGGGGTTGGCGGTGGGAAGGCGGACCACGCTCGGCGTGGTTCCGGAGGCGACTTTGCCACCTGGTTCGATCGTCTGCCAGCTGGTGCCGTTGTAGTAGGTCTCGGTGAGTTGGCCGCCGGGGCCACGATAGAACGTCCATTGCCAGTCATTCGGGTCTGTCGAGGGAGCACGGACGGACCATCCCGACGCTCCGGGGTCGGCAAGCGTCGTGAAAGTCTGGTCGGAGCCATAGCTCGTACCGCCTTCACTATTCGCAACCAAGCGGTAGTGATAGGTGGTGCTCGGTGACAAGCCTTCGAGGGTGAGATGCTCAGGCGCCAAGCTCGAGCTGGAGCCAGCATCGCTACCGGGTGGCGCTGGAACATTGGTCCCGTATGCCGTAGTCGGCCCGTATTGGAAATAGTAATGAGTGTCCACTCCGTTGGGGTTGATAGTCCCATTGATTGTTGCCTGCACCTCTTGAACTTCAGACGCCGCACCCGTCGACACCACAGGCGGCCGAGGCGTGTAGTCCGTCCGCAGCTGCAGGTTTTCCGCGCTGCCCGCGATCTTGTTGATCCCGTCCCAGCCCTCGACCCCCTGCTCGACGCCGATCAGGACGTAGTTTTCGGCGTTTTCGGAGAGGTGCCAGCCGGCGCAGTTGCCGTTGATCGTCCTGGCGGCGTTGGCGATGTTGGCTGGCGTGATCCTCGCTTCGTAATGCGCGAGGCCAAGGGGCCCGACCACCGTATTGGAGGAGCCCGGCATCTCTTCTGAGTACTGTGTGCCCGGGTAGAACATCGTCACGATCTCACTCCAGGGGCCCGCGCCGCATTCCTGGAAGTGCTCGCCGGTCCATTGCGAAGCGATGTGGGAAGAGCGCCAGTCCTCGAAGCAGTACTCGATCACGCCGTGGAAGCTGGTGTCTTCGAACTCCGGGCAGAGGAAGCCCCAGCCGCCGTAGAATTCGCCTGTCGGGTTGAAGGTCTGCACCCCGGCGTTGGCCGAGAGCACGAAGGAAGGGTTGGCGAATACGCCCGACCAAGGCCTGTCGTTGGTCCCGTGGCCGATGGAGGCATAGTGCTCGAGGCCGCAGCTCGCGCTGCCATGCCCGCTGCCGCAGAGGCTCCCTGAAGCACCGTTTCGCACCTCCTGCCCCCAATGGTTGCCGGCTGCCTGACAGGCGCTCTCGTTGGCGTCGCGCTCCTGGTAGGAGCTGTAGGGGGTGGGGGTGGTGAAGCCGGTGGTGGGACCCTCGTTGACGGAGTCTTGGAGGGTCAGTTCGTCGCCGATCCCGAAGGCGTTGCAGTAGTCGCCGTTTTTGGCCAGATGGAGATCGCCGTTGAAGCCGCCGCCGGTCACGTGCTGCAGCAGCCGGCCTTCGCCGGCTTCTGCGGGCGTCGGCAGGAAACCGGGGCCGACGTACTCCGAGCAATCTTCAGAGGGCGCTCCAGGCTGTCCGGTCTGCCAACAGGTCGAGTTGTTCTTGCCGTAGTAGTAAAAGCTTTCGGCCTGGGCGGCGGATACGGCGGCGAGTTGCAGGACGGCGAGCGTCAGAGCAGCGACAAGGGCTCCGCGGATCGAGAGACCTCCTCGGACGCGAGACTCCCTCGGACTGCGACCGCGACTTACCGGTCCAAATCCACCTCTACCGTTCACCTAGATCCCCCAATAGCCGAGAGCTTGTCCGTCTCGGCACTCCCACGCCGAGCGGATTTGATCTGGCGAACTTCTCAGGCAGTGCCGGTCCGGCGCCCGGCCAATGTGGTCAGATAAGTCGCTAGCTTTTGCCTAACTGGTAGGCAATTGATGAATTGGCTTCTGGCC
>DASYJK010000235.1:0-4257 GCA_035996525.1 Solirubrobacterales bacterium | reverse complement strand
CGTCTCGTGGCCGGCGAGAATCTGCTCGGCCTTGGCGACCTGGGCGGCGAGCTCATCCTCGTCGGCGCCGCCGTACTCGACCAGCAGCACCGCCGACTCCGGCGGCAGCTCCTTCCACTCCTCCGGCGCGCCGACCATGTTCCAGGCGGCGGTGATCAGGGCCGGGGCGACCATCAGCTCGACCGCGGTTGCGCCGGCCTCGACCAGCTCGCGGACCGGGTCGATCGCCTGGTCGATGTCGGGGAAGTGGACCCAGGCGGTGGTCGTCCGGGCCGGCAGCGGCACCGTCTCGAAGACGGCCTCGGCGACGAAGGCGAGCGTGCCCTCGGAGCCAACGACGAGGCGACGGAAGATCTCCAGCGGCTCGTCGGCGTCGAGGAAGGCGCAAAGCCGGTAGCCGGTCGTGTTCTTGATCTCGAACTTGCGGCGGATGCGGGTGCTGAGCTCCTCGTCGGCGCGGATCTCGTCGCGGATCGCCGCCAGCCCGGCGACCAGCTCGGGCTCGGCCGCGGCGAACTTCTCGGCGGCGCCGGGGGCGGCGGTGTCGATCGTCGTCCCCGAGGGCAGGACCAGGGTCATCGAACGCACCGTCGAGTAGGAGTCCTTGGTGGTGCCGCAGCGCATCCCACCGGAGTTGTTGGCGACGACGCCGCCGACACAGGCGATGTCGGTGCTGGCCGGATCGGGGCCGAGCTTGCGGCCGTGCGGGGCGAGCACGCGGTTGGCGTGGCCGAGCACGGTCCCGGGCTTGACCCGTGCGAGGGCCGCCTCGACCTCGGCGCCGCCCTCGCGCGGCACGCCGTCCTCGACCGCGACGCCGCCGAAGTGGCGGCGCACGTCGACGAGGATGCCGTCGCTCTGGCCCTGGCCGTTGAGGCTGGTGCCGCCGGCGCGGAAGGTGACCGAGATCCCCTTTTCGCGGCCGTAGGTGAGCACCTTGGCGACGTCGCCGGCCTCGCGCGCCATCACCACCGCCCGCGGGAAGAGCCGGTAAGGGCTGGCGTCGGAGGCGTACTTGACGAGGTCGCCGGCCTTGGCGAGCACGCGGTCGGCGCCGAGCAGCGCCTCGAGCTCGCCGCGCAGCGGCTGCGCGACCCCGGCGGCGATCGCGTCCGGGGCGCGGTCCGGGGCCGGCTCCTCGACCTGGGGGGCAAGCGATTGTGGGCTCCGCTGCAGCAGCGCCATGGCTATCGGGTGGGCTCCATCGTCGCCCGTCCCTTCCTAGAAGAGGGACATCCCGGGGGTGACCGGGACTTCGACCAGCTCTGGCTTGGAGGAGGCGAGGGCGGTCGCGAGGGCGCCGCGGACCTCGTCGCGGTCACCGGCCCGGTGCGCCTTGACGCCGTAGCCCTCGGCGACCGCGGCGACGTCGAGCTTGGGCAGGTCGAGGCCGGGGGCGCCGGTCACCTGCTCGATTTCGGCGAACCACTTGAGGATCGCGTACTCCTCGTTGCGCAGGACCAGGAAGGTGACCGGGGTGTCGTAGGCGACGGCGCTCCAGAAGGCGGTGATCGCGTACTGGGCCGAGCCCTCGCCGAGCACGCAGACGACCGGGCGGTCCGGCTGCGCCAGCTGCACGCCGACCGAGGCGGCAAGGCCGAAGCCGAGGCCGCCACCGGCGCTGAAGTAATAGCTGCCCGGGCGCGAGATCCGCAGCTGGTTGCGCAGGGCCAGGGTGCTGGAGGGGGACTCGAGGACGACGATCGCGTCCTCGGGCAGGACCTCGGCCAGGGCCGTGTGCACGGTCGACGGGTTGAGCGGGTCGCTGGGCGGGATTTCGCCCGGGCCCGGGTTCGGCTCCGGCGCCGGGCGCGAGGACTCCGGCACTGCCGCCAGCAGCGCTTCCAGGCTGAGCTTGACGTCGGCGACGATCGCGTCGCCCATCGGCGCCCGCACCGCCTCGTCGGGATCGCTGGTGATCGCCACCAGCTTCGCCCCCTCCGGCAACAGTGGCCCGGGGATGTGCGGGTAATAGGGGAAGACGGAGCTGCCGACGACGAGGATCAGGTCGTGACCCTCCAGCGTCTGCCCGACCGGGCCGATCGCCGGCGGCAGCACGCCGCGGAAGTTGGGGTGGTTCTCGGGGAAGCCGAGGCGGACGCCGCCGGTCGCCGGCGAGGCCCAGACCGGCAGGCGCTGGCGCTCGGCGAGGGCGATGCCGAGGTCCCAGGCGCCGCTGGTGTCGATGTCGGGGCCGGCGACGAGGACGGGGTTGGTGGCGGCATCGAGCGCGGCGGCGAGCGAGCGGACCGCCTCCGGGTCGGCCGTGGCGCGGCCGGTCACCTTGCGGTCGATCGCCGCCTGGGCGTCGCCGGCGTCGACCTCCACCCCCCAGTCGTCCATCGGCAGCGAGACGAAGACGGGGCCGCGCGGCGGCAGGCCGGCGAGGTGGGCGCCGTGGGCGAGGGCCAGCGGCACGTCCTCGGCCCGCGGCGGCTCGTAGGACCACTTGACCAGCGGGTGCGGCATCCGCGTCGCGTCGCGGTTGGTCAGGTTCGCCTGCAGGGTGATCTGGGCCCGGGCCTGCTGGCCGGCGGTGACCAGCAGCGGCGAGTGGTTGGCCTGGGCGTTGAAGATCGCCCCCATCGCGTTGCCGACGCCGGGCGCGGTGTGGAGGTTGACGACGGTGGTCTTGCCGGAAGCCTGGGCGAAGCCGTCGGCCATCCCGACCACGACCGCCTCCTGCAGGCCGAGCACGTAGCGGAAGTCCGACGGGTAGTCGGCGAGCATGGGCAGCTCGGTCGAGCCGGGGTTGCCGAACATCGTCGTCATCCCGTGGGCGCGGAAGAGATCGAACGTCGCGTCGCGAACCGTGGGCATCGTCACGAACCCTATCCGGCGCGATTCAAGCCTGCCCGGGGTGGGTGTCGATAAGCGGGGGGATGCGGAATCGCTCCCTGATCTCCCGGCACCCGCTCGAGCGCTTCGGGCTCGTGGTCGCGCTCGCCTGCGCGGCGCTGCTCTGCGTGGTCGCCTCGGCCTCGGCCGGCCCGACCGCGACCCGCATCGTCTACACGCCGGGCAAGATCGTCCCGATCCCGGCCTCGATCCCGCACGAAGTCGGCGACATGGTCGACAAGCGGATCGTGCCGGACCTGCGCTGGATCGCCCAGCGCTACCCGATCTACGTCACCGACGGCTACTCCGGGCCGCTGCCCAGCGGCGAACACGTCGGCTGCGACGAATGCCACACCAGGGGCTCCGATCACTACAACGGCCTCGCCGTCGACCTGGTGCCGCTGGGTGCGGGGACGACCTGCGACGCCGCCTGGGCGCCGATCACCCGCCTCGCGCTCTGGGCCGAGCCGGTCCAGAACCAGCCGGTGCCCCCCTTCCGCTGGATCGGCTACGACGGCGACGCCGGCCACGGCTGCGGCAACCACCTCCACCTCTCCTGGAACCACGCCCCCGCGCCCCAGTTCCAGCTCGCCCAGTGGGTCGAAGTCTTCCCGGTCGGGCCGCTCGATCCGCAGGCCGAAACGCCGCGGAGCCAGCACTCCCCCGCCCCGAAGCCCCCGCCCGGCCCATCCGGCGGCATCTCCACCGTCCGCACCGGCGGCCTCGGCCCGCGCGCCGTCGACTGATCGACTGAGCCCGAGTCAACTCGAAGCTTTTTGGTCGCCATAGGAAGCAAAATGCTTCGAGTTCATGGTGGTGGCTCCATAGGATGCGGCCGATGCGTTTCCGGATCGCCCTCGCCCTCACCTGCCTGCTGGCGGCGCTCGCCGGTGGCTGCGGCAAACAGGACGACTCGACCCCGGTGGCCTGCCTGCAGGGGAAAGAGATCTACCTGGCGGCCCTCGCCGGGGCCCCCGGCACGGTGAAGCTCGCCGGCGACACGCTGGTCAGCGAATGCCTGGCCGAGAACCAGCAGGGCGGCGACCTGGCGACGGTGGGCGAAGCGCTGGTCGAGACCGCGACCGAGCTCAACGGCGAAGCCAGGGACGTGCCCTCGACCCCCGCTGCGCTGCGCCTCGGTTATCTGATCGGCGCCGCCCAACGCGGCGCCGACAGCACCGAAGGCATCCACGCCGACCTGATCCGCCGCCTCACCGTCGCCGCCCGCTACGCGCCGGGGCGCGAACCACTCCCGCCTGCGTTCCTCGCCGCCTATCGCGAAGGCTTCGACGCCGGCCACGAACACGGCTGAGTCGCCCGCTGTTAGGGTGGCGGCGACTCGCGGCGTGGGGAACTCCGGTGTGAATCCGGGGCTGACGCGCAGCGGTATGGGTGACGACTGACCAGTAGTCCCACTGG
>DASYJK010000234.1:0-3951 GCA_035996525.1 Solirubrobacterales bacterium | reverse complement strand
CACGACATCGGCAAGTCGCTGGTCAACACGATCCTCACCAACAACGGCTACACCGTGATCGACCTCGGCAAGCAGGTCCCGATCGACGCGATCATCGAGGCCGCGGTCGAAAACGAAGCCGACGCGATCGGCCTCTCGGCGCTGCTGGTCTCGACCTCGAAGCAGATGCCCGCCTGCATCCAGGAGCTGCACCAGCGCGGGCTCGAGTTCCCGGTGCTGATCGGCGGCGCCGCGATCAACCGTGACTTCGGCCGCCGCACGCTCTACCCCAAGGGGCGCGAAGCCGACGACATCTACGAGCCCGGCGTCTTCTACTGCAAGGACGCCTTCCAGGGACTGGACACGATGGACGCGCTGATCGACGCTCCGGCCCGGGCGGCGCTGGTCGAGCGGATCCGGGCCGAGGCCAAGCAGCTGCGCGAGAAGCCGGTGGTCGTCGACGACTCGCCGCCGGTCACCGACGCCAGTGTGCGCTCGCAGACCCGTACCGACAATGCGATCCCGGCGCCGCCCTACTGGGGTCCGCGCGAGATCGACGTCGACCTCGCCGACGTCTACCCCTACCTCGATCGCCACGTTCTGTTCAAGCTGCACTGGGGCGGGCGCGGGGTCAAGGGCGAGGCCTGGCGGCAGCTGGTCGAGGGCACGGACGAGGAGGAGGGCTTCGCGCCGCGGCTGGAGCGGATGTGGCGCGAGCAGGGCTACCTGCGCCCGCGGGCTCGGCTCGGCTTCTTCCCCTGCAACTCCGAGGGCAACGACCTGGTGATCTTCGATCCCGAGGACCCTGCGCGCGAGATCGAGCGCCTCACCTTCCCGCGCCAGCCCAAGCACGACCGCATCTGCCTCGCCGACTTCTATCGCCCGCTTGACTCGGGCGAGCGCGACGTCGTCGCCCTGCAGGGCGTCACCGTCGGCCCCGAGGTGACCGAGCTGATCGAGCGCCTGGAGCAGGAAGGCGAGTTCGCCGAACAGCTCTTCGTCCACGGTCTCGGCGTCCAGTCCGCCGAGGGCCTGGCCGAGTGGCTGCACTCCGACATCCGCCGCCAGCTCGGGATCGACGTTGACCAGGGCCGCCGCTACTCATGGGGCTATCCCGCCTGCCCGGACCAGTCCGAGCACGAGAAAGTCTGGCGCCTGCTGGGACTGGAAGAGATCGGCATGACCCTCTCCGACGGCTTCGCGGTGATGCCCGAGCAGTCGACGGTGGCGATCGTCGCCCACCATCCCCAGGCCGTCTACTTCGGCATGAAGTCCGGCTTCCTCCCGGAGGAGAAGGCTCCCGACGAGCTGATCGCCGGCACCGATCGCGGCGGTGAGCTGCCGCCCGAGAGCGATCCCGACGAGGACGCGGGCGAGCCCGCGGCCGAGCCGGTCAGCGGCTAACGCGCCGCCGCGCGCTCAGCGCGGGACGAGGCGGAAGACCGGGCCGGAGATCGAGGTGACGTAGAGGTGGTGGGCGTCGTCTTCGCCGAAGGAGGAGGGGCTTTCGACCGCGAGCCCGAGCTTGCGGTCGCCGCTGGCGTGCTTCAGGTGCGGGACGAGGCTGCGCAGCTGGCCCTCGCAGAGATCGGCGTAGACATAGCGCTTGTATAGAGAGGGCAGGGCGCGATCACGGACGACGTAGCCGCCGATGATCGAGCAGCTGCCATCGCGACTGTGGGAGTAGGCGAAGATCGGCTTGGTCGTGCCCCCGGGATCGCTGGTGCCGCTGTTTTCTTCCGTATAGGGGGAGAACCCCTCGAGCGCGTCCCAGCCGAAGTTGGCGCCGCTGGCGGCCGCGACGGTCGCGTAGTCGAGCTCCTCGAACTTGTTCTGGCCGACGTCGCCGATCGCGATCCGCGGCTGCCCGGCGCTGACCGTGTCGAAGGAGAAGCGGAAGGGGTTGCGCAGCCCGTAGCTGTAGATCTCGTCGCGGCCGGGCTTGCCGACGAAGGGGTTGCTCGGGGGCACCGTGTAGGGGACGCCCCCGCTCGCCCGCGGGTCGATCCGCAGCAGCTTGCCGAGCAGCACGTCCTTGTTCTGGGCGTTGTTCGGCGGATCGCCGCCGGAGCCGCCGTCGCCGGTCCCGAAGTAGAGGAGGTCGTCGAGGAACTGCATCTGGCCGCCGTTGTGGTTGGCGTTGACGGGGTGGGGGATCCCGATTACCTCCCGCTGGGAGCGCGGCGCCGCCCTGGTCGCGCTGCCACGCTTGAATTCGTCGATCCGGATGTTCCCCGCTCTGTCGTTGTAATAGACGTAGAAGCTGCCGCTCTGGCGGTAGTCGGGCGGGAAGGCGATCGAGAGCAGTCCGCGCTCGCCGCCGTCATAGCCGACGGCCGAGCGCAGGTCGAGGAACGGCCGCGGCAGCCGCCTGCCGCCCTTCAGCACGACCACGCGACCCGCCTGCTCGACCACGAACAGCAGCTTCGGATAGCCCGGGGCCCCGGCGACGTAGACCGGGTGGTCGAAGCTGCCGATCTTCTTCAGACCGACACCGCCCTTGGCCCGGGCCGCCTGATCGGCGCCGGAGGTCGAGCTGGCGGAGCCGCAGGCGGGCAGGCCGAGCGCCAGCAGCGCGGCGATCAGTAACGAGGCGGGGGAGAGGCGTCGCATGCGCGCAAGCTACCCGCGGGAGCCGCCGGCTATTCGCCGGGCTCGGGGCGCTGGCGCTGCTTCGTCTTTTCGACGACTTCGCCGCTGTCGGTGACTTCGGTGTCGGGCGACACGGCGGTGATTTCAGTGGCGAAGGAGCCGCCGGAGGCGACGCCGTTGGTCTGCGCCTTGGCGGTGCCGCTGAGCCCGGCGTCGATCTTGTAGAGGACGGTGAACTTGCCGGCTTTGACCGCGCTCAGCTTCCAGACGGCTTCGGTGGTGGCGCCGGGCTTCAGCGGCCCGAACGAGAAGGTCTTGCGGTTCGAGGTCGTCGCCCCGCCCGGCTTCGAGGAGTCGGCCAGGCGCGGGTAGCCCGCGGCGAGGACCCAGACCGGCCGGTCTGGCTGTGCCAGGCCGCTGTCGGGATCTCTGTACCCGAAGGGCAGCGCGGAGTCCTGGCCTTCCTTGCCGGCGATCGAGACCGTGACCGTGAGCGCGGGCAGTGCCTTCCTGCCGGTATTGCGGATCCCGAGCTGCATCAGCGAGGTCTCGCCGAGCCGCTGTTCGGCCGGGAAGCTGGCGTCGGTCACCCGCACGTCGTAGGTGCCCGCCGCCTGGTTGGCGTCGGAAGATGCCCCACCGCAGGCGGCCAGCAGCGCCGCCACGGCCACAGCGGCAACCCCGGTCGCGGTGGCTCGAAGACGGGTCCGCCGAGAATGTCTTCCGGTCCCCCGCAAAGCGGCCGCAACATACCACGGGCTTTCCCCGCATCTATGCGCTTTTCGCGGCTACCGGAACGGTTAGCCGGATCTCAACACTGAGCTAACGGTTGAGACTGACTCATCCCATAGACTCGGGGGACGAGTGGGGCGTCGCGCGCGTGTGACGCAGCTCGCCGGAGGAGCAGATGGTCGGATCCGCTGTCAACAGGGCATTTTTGCCCGCCAAGTCACTGTTCGAAGTGGTCGGGGACATGATGATCCTCACCGCTCGTACGATCGTGTCCGCGGTCAAACCGCCCTATCCCTACGGCGAGGAGTTCATCGGCCAGTTCCTCTTCGCCCTGCAGCTCTGCTGGTTCCCGCTGCTGGTCTCGACCGTCGCCTTCGGCTTCGGCGCCCCCGGACTGCAGGCCGCCAACTTCCTCTCGCTGTTCGGCGCGCTGGACCGGCTCGGCGGCTTCTTCGTGCTCGCCTCGATCCGTGAGTTCGCCCCCTTCGTCACCGCGGTCGTCGTCGCCGGGGTCGCCGGCACCGCGATCACCGCCGACCTCGGCGCCCGCAAGATCCGCGAGGAGCTCGACGCCCTGCAGGTGCTCGGCGTCGACCCGATCAAGAACCTGGTCGTGCCGCGCTTCCTGGCGCTGATGCTGATCACCGG
>DASYJK010000233.1:0-19159 GCA_035996525.1 Solirubrobacterales bacterium | reverse complement strand
ATCGGCGACACGATCCGGATCAGCCTCTCGACCTTCCACGCCGAGGAGGAGGTCAAAGTCGCCTGGGAGATCCTCAAGGCGCTGCAGCTGCGCGAGAAGGGTCCGGTGCTGATCGCCTGCCCGACCTGCGGCCGCCTCCAGTTCGACATGGACTCGGTCGTGGCTGAAATCGAGCAGCGACTGGAAAGCTACGAGGAGCCGGTCGAGGTGGCCGTGCTCGGCTGCGCCGTCAACGGCATCGGCGAGGCCTCTCACGCCGATTTCGGCATCGCCGGGGCCAAGAACGAGGGCCTGATCTTCGCCGGCGGCAAGCCGCTGCGGAAGGTCCCGCAGGAGACCTTGGTCGACACCCTGTTCGAAGAGATCGACAAGTCATTGGATCGCGACGGTGAGGTCGAGTTCGACGAGGCAGAGTCGCGTGAGGGGGCTGAGTGGGTCGCCAACATCGAGCAGGAAAACGCGGGCGAACTGACCCCCGAGAAGATCGCGCAGATGGAGAAGGAAGCGGTCGAGCGGGGGGAGTCGGACAAAGTGCTGCTGGACGAGGAGGCTTCGCCAACTGCCGGACGCAGGTTCACCCGCGCGTAGCCGTCAAATTCAGAATCGCCCGTAGGTCCGTCGCGATCTCGCCCGGTTCATCGTCGAGCTGGTTCCAGGTCAGATGCGTGACCGAGTAGCCAGCCGCCCGAAGCCGGCGGTCCCGGGCGCGGTCTTCGCGAAAGGCGGTCCGGGTCCGGTGGGCCTCCCAGCCGTCCAGCTCGACGACTTGTTCAGCCTCCGGCCAATGGCAGTCGACCTGGAAGCGCTTGTCCCCGAGGACGATCCAGGCGTTGAAGCGGGGTTGCGGGAGGCCGTGTAGACGGAGGAACGGGGTGAATCGCTCCTCCAGGCGACTGCGCTTCCGCCCAGGCGGCTCGCTCTTTAGTCTCCCCAGCGCGGTGCGAACAGCCCGCACACCGCGTTTGCCGGGATAGCGCTCGACCAGATCCCAGAGGGACAGCCGGTCCCACAGGCGTCGGAATTCGGCCTCTCGGAGGAGGTTCTGGATCACCTCAGTCGACTCAACCGCGGCGAGGTCGAAGATGGTGCGGGGGACGGTGGTCACCGGGATCCCGTCCTCAACGGTGATCTCGTCCTCGGGCCCGGGAGACTGGTGTCGTCGAACCAGCTTCGAGGAAGTGCTCTTGTGTGGGGTCGTTACCTCCACCCTTCGTTCCGAATAACCGCGCAGTCCCCAGAGCGCCGCGGCCGAGTGGTGGCTCAGCACCGCCCGCGGGCCAGAGGAGAGCACGGCGGCCATCCACCATCCCCGCGGTGAGACGATCGGGTGCCCGACCGCGTAGACCGCTGGCTGCAGCCGATGGAGTCGCCCCTGCTTGATCCGGAGCGCGATCGATGCCTTGCCCAAGCCCAACTCTCGCAACTGCCCCCAAGCCACGGTTCCGTGCTGCCGCGCCGCCAGCTCGGCAATCCGAACGTCCACCCCTGGAGCCTGAGACCGTCTCCGGTTCTCCACTGGCGTACTTGAGACGGTCTCGGGTGGCACCTCCGGAGCGTGACGGGGTAAGACGCATCCGTGGCGCGCTGATCGTGACGATAGGTTTCCGAGGGTGAGTCGCCTCTCGCAAACTTTCCTGCCCACGCTCAAGGACGCTCCGGCTGACGCTGAGGCGATCTCTCACAAATTGATGGTGCGGGCGGGCTTGATCCGGCAGCTTGGGGCGGGGCTTTGGTCGTATCTGCCCGCTGGCTGGCGGGTGGAGCGGAAGGTCGAGCAGATCATTCGGGAGGAGATGGAGGCGATCGGGTGCCAGGAGATGCTGATGCCGGTGCTGATGCCGGCGGAGAACTGGCAGAAGACCGGGCGCTACGCGATCGAGGAGCTGTTCAAGCTCGAGGACCGCAAGGGGTCGCCGATGGTGCTGGCGATGACCCACGAGGAGGCGGTCACCGACCACGTCGCCCGTGAGGTCCGCTCCTACCGCGACCTGCCGCTGATGCTCTTCCACATCCAGACCAAGGAGCGCGACGAGCCGCGGCCGCGGGCCGGGGTGCTCCGCACCCGCGAGTTCACGATGAAGGACGCCTACTCCTTCGACCGCGACGAGGAGGGGCTGGCGCGCTCCTACGAGCTGCAGGCCGGCGCCTACGAGCGCATCCTCGACCGCTGCGGGCTGCGCTGGTACAAGGTCGAGTCCGATGTCGGGATGATGGGCGGCTCCGGCGCCGACGAGTACATGGCGCCCTGCCCGGCCGGCGAGAACGAGGTGGCGCTGGCGCCCGGCTACGCCGCCAATCTCGAGGTCGCCGCCGCCACCGCGAAGCCCGTTGAGTTGCCGCCGCCGCTGGACGCGCCGGAGCCGGTCTCCACGCCCGGCCTCGGCAAGGTCGAGGAGGTCGCGGCCGAGCTGGGGCTGCCCGCCGGTGCCTTCATCAAGGCGATCCCGGTGGTGGTCGAGGACCGCGGCCTGGTCATGGTGCTGCTGCGCGGCGACCACCGCCTCAACGAGATCAAGCTCGGCAACGCGCTCGGGGCCGGGTTCCGCCAGGCCGGCGCCGAGGAGATCGCCGCCGAGATCGGCCCGGCCGGCTACATCGGCCCGGTCGGGGCCAAGGTTCCCGTCATCAAGGACGCGGCGATCGCCGGCGACTCCTACGTCTGCGGCGCCAACCAGGCCGACACCCATCTGCGCGGGGTCGAGCCCGGTCGCGACTTCGAGTTCGAGGAGCTCGACGTTCGCGCGGTCGAGGCCGGCGACACCACCGACGGCGGCGAGGCGATCGCGATCGAGCCGGCGATCGAGGTCGGCAACATCTTCAAGCTCGGCACCCGCTACTCGGAGCCGCTCGGGGCGACCTACTCCGACGAGGACGGGGTGGAGCGGCCGGTGGTGATGGGCTGTTACGGGATGGGCCCGGCGCGGATCATCGCCGCCGCGATCGAGCAGGGCGCCGATGAGCGCGGGATCGTCTGGCCGCTGGCGCTGGCGCCCTGGCAGGTCCACCTCGTCTCCCTCGCCAAGGCCGGCGAGCCCGAGCGCGAGGCGGCCGACAGGCTCTACGAGGAGCTGCGCGAGGCCGGGATCGAGGTGCTTTACGACGAGCGCGAGGCCGGGGCTGGCCAGAAGCTGACCGACGCCGAGCTGCTCGGTTGCCCGCTGCGGATTGTGGTCGGCCGCCGTGGCCTCGCCAACGGCATCGTCGAGGCCAGCGAGCGCGCCGGCGGCGCCGAGCACGAGCTGCCCGTGGAGGAGGCCGCCACCCGGGCGCTTTCCCTTCTCCAAGGGCTCGATGCCTAGCCGGGCTCCCTTCGGCCGCGGCCGCGTGCGCCGCCTCTTCGGGCTCGATCGCAGCGGCCCCAAACCAGAGCGCACCCGCAGGGGCGAGCCGCTCAACCCCTGGACGATCCCCAACGCCGTCGGCTACGTGCGCCTGGCGGCGCTGCCGCTCTTCCTCGTCCTCGCCTACTCCAGCGGCGACGGCACCTCCTTCGCCGCCGCGATGGTCTTCTGGGCGATCGCCGCCGGCGACTACCTCGACGGCTTCCTCGCCCGCGTCACCGGCCAGTACAGCCGCATGGGGGCGCTGCTGGATCCGCTGGTCGACCGCCTCACGATCCTCTCCGGCGCGGTCGTCTGCTGGAGCTTCGAGCTGCTGCCGCGCTGGCTCCTGGTCGTGCTCGCCCTGCGCGAGCTGGCGATGCTCTATCTCGCCCAGTACGGCCTCCGGCACGGGGTCGACATCGAAGTCAACTGGCCGGGGCGGATCTCGGTCTTCCCGATCATGGGCGGGATCTGGCTGGCGCTGTTCGCCCCCGGCTGGGTGGCGACGGCGCTGGTGGTCTGGGGGACGGCGATGGCGATCCTCGCCACCGTGATGTACGCCCGGGCCGGCATGCGCACGGTCCGCGAGCGAACTGCAAGCTGAGCCCCAGAAACGCCGAACCTTCAACCTTCAGTTGAACCTTCGGGCGTCCTCGACTTATAATCGTCGCCTGCGCAAACGGGGGCGGCTGCGCCTCCTTCGACTAAGGAGCAAGATGGAGGACACCTTTCCCGATCTGGGATCCCTCAGCGACAAGGAGCTGAAGGACCTGATCGACAAGCTCACGGAGGAGGAGAACGAGATCTCCTACAAGCGGCGCGTGCTGCACGGGAAGATCGACATCCTCCGTGCCGAGCTCGTCAACCGCCTGCGCGACAAACACGAGCGCGGCGACTCGATGATCTCCGGCGACGACGTCAGCAAGCTGACCGACATCCTCGCCGGCCGGGCACAGACTTCAGAGGACGAGCCCGCCGCCTGAGCGGAGGGGGCATCGCCATGGCCGTCCACTGTCCCGAGTGCGGGTTCGCCAACCCTGAGGGCGCCAACTACTGCCAGAAGTGCGGTGCCTACCTGGGCGGGCCGGCGGAGTCCGGTGAGGACCCGACGACGATGACCTACACCGTCGACGAAACCGGCGACATGCAGCCGGTCGATATCGACGAGGTGGTCGAGGCGGCCGGGGCGGCGCTGGTGATTCGGGCCGGCGGTGGCCGCGCAGGCGAGAGCTTCAGCCTCGACGAGGACCGGGTCGGCATCGGCCGCAGCCCCGACGCCGGTGTCTTCCTCGACGACGTCACCGTCTCCCGCAACCACGCGCTGCTGGTGCGGCGCCGCGACGGCCTCTACATCGACGACCTCGGATCGCTCAACGGCACCTACGTCAACCGCCGCCGGATCGAGTCGCACCGGCTCGCCGACGGCGACGAGATCCAGGTCGGCAAGTACAAGCTGAGCTACCTGGAGCGCTGAGCCGTGGCGCTCTCCGAACAGACGACCCGGCCGCCGGACTCGGCCAGCCGCCCGCGCAAGGCGCTGACGATCGGCGCCGTCTGCAAGATCCTCCAGGGCGAGTTCGACGACGTCTCGATCTCGAAGATCCGCTATCTCGAGGACCAGAAGCTGCTGAACCCGCGCCGCACCTCGGGCGGCTACCGCCTCTACAGCCAGAGCGACGTCGAGCGCCTGCGCACGATCCTGCGCCTGCAGCGCGACGAGTTCCTGCCGCTGCGGGTGATCCGCCAGGAGCTGGCCGGCGGCGGCGACCTGATCCTCGGCGACTCCGAGCGCAAGCCGGCCAACGGCGCCGCCCGCCGGGCGATCCTGGTCGACACCTCGCGCGCCTACCTGACCCTGGAGGAGGTGATCGAGGAGACCGGGGCCCGCGAGGAGCTGATCGGCGAGCTCGAGAACTTCGGCATCGTCCAGCCCGAGAAGCGCGAGGGCCGGACCGTCTACGACGAGACCGACCGCGAGATCGTCCGCGCCGCCAACGAACTTTCCCGGGTCGGCGTCGGCGCCCGCAACCTGCGCGTCTTCCGCTCCTCGGCCGACCGCGAGGCGCAGCTGCTGGAAGCGCTGCTGGGCCCGTCGCTGCGCTCGCGCAACCCCGAGCGCCGCAAGGAGGCGCTGCAGAGCCTGGAAAGCCTGGCGGCCACGGTCAGCCACCTCAAGCACCTGCTGCTCGTACGCGACCTGCGCCGCCTCGCCGGCGACTGACGGCCGCGCGACCGTGCCCCGGGTAACCCGCCGACGGATGATCGTGGCCCCCGTGCCGGAGGTCTGGAGCCTCGTCTCCGACCCCTACAGCCTGCCGCGCTGGTGGCCGCGCACGAGCCGGGTCGAGAACGTCGAGCGCAAGAGCGGCGGCAAGCGCAGCCAGTGGACCAAGGTCCTGGAGACGAGCGAGGGACGGGGCGTGCGGGCCGACTTCCGCTGCCTCAGCTCAGCCGAGAACGAGCGCTACGTCTGGGAGCAGCAGCTGGAGGGCACCCCTTTCGCCCGCCACCTGCGGAGCTCGCGGATCGAGGTCGCCCTGCGCGCGAACGGCGAGGGAACCCAGGTCGACCTCAGCTCGGTGCAGTCGCTGAAAGGGATGTCGCGCCTGGGCTCACCGATGATGCGCCGCGGCCAGGGCGCGATCCTCGACGAGGCGCTCGACGGGTTGGAAAGAGCGCTGACATGAGCGACCCGCGGCGCGACTCGAACTGGTGGGGTTGGGGGGACCCGGGGGTCTCGCCGGAGCTCGACACGGAGGCACTCGGGGTGCTGCGCGAGCGGATCGGGGGGCTGGAGCCGTGGCCGCTGGCGCGGCAACTCGCGGACTTCGAGTTGCCCGAGGCCGAGGCGCTGCCGCAAGCGATTACCGATGCGGTCGGCGCGGAGGCGATCTTCAGCTCGAACGAGGACCGGTTGCGACACGCCAGCGGCCGCGGTTACGCCGACCTGGCGCGGATGCGCGGCGGCGCGCTCGAGGCGGCGCCGGACGCCGTCGTGCTGCCCGCCGACATCGAGGCCCTGCGCCGGGTCCTGGAGACCTGCGCGACCGAGGGCATCGCCGTCGTCCCCTTCGGCGGCGGCACCAGCGTCGTCGGTGGGGTCGAGCCGCTGCGCGGCCCCCACCAGCGCCTAGTCAGCCTCGACCTCGCCGCCCTGCGCGGCGTCGCCCTCGATCGCCGTTCGCTCACCGCCACGCTCGGCGCCGGCCTGCGCGGGCCGGAGGCGGAGGCGGCGCTCAGGGCGGAGGGACTGACCCTCGGCCACTTCCCGCAGTCCTTCGAGTACGCGACGATCGGCGGCTTCGCCGCCACCCGCTCGGCCGGGCAGGCCTCCAGCGGCTACGGGCGCTTCGACTCCCTGGTCAGCTCGGTCCGCCTGGTCGCCCCGGCCGGGGAGATGCGAACGCTGGAGACGCCGCACACGGCGGCGGGGCCGGCGCTGCGCGAGCTGATAGTCGGCTCCGAGGGGGTGCTCGGGGTGATCCCCGAGGTCACGGTCCGGGTGCGCCCGGCGCCGTCCGTCCGCCGTTATGAGGCCTGGATGGCCGAGAGCTTCGAGGCTGGGGCGGAGATCGTCCGGACCCTGGCCCAGGGACCCGGCCTGCCGGACGTGGTCCGCGTCTCCGACGAGGAGGAGACGCAGGGGTCATTGGCGCTCTCGGGCCCGCGCGGGCTGCAGGGGAAGCTCTTCGGCGGCTATCTCGGCCTGCGCCGGCGCCGCGGGGGCGCCTTGGTGATCGTCGGCCACGAGGGCGACGAGGAGTCGGTGGCGCGCCGCCGCGCCCTCACCGTCCGTGCCCTGCGCGCCGGTGGCGCCGCCAATCTCGGTGAAGCGGCCGGCAAGTCCTGGGAGCACGGCCGCTACCAGGGGCCCTACCTGCGCGACACCCTGATGGGGATGGGGGCGATGGTCGAGACCCTGGAGACCTCGCACACCTGGAGCCGGCTCGGTGAGCTGCACGACGCGGTCGCGATCGCGATCCACCGCTCGCTCGACGGCCAGGGCACCCCGGGCCTGGTCTTCTGCCACCTCTCGCATGCCTACGCCGACGGGGCCTCGCTCTACTTCACCTTCATCTCTCGCAGCCGCCACGGCGCCGAGCTCGAGCAGTGGGGCGAGGTCAAGCGGGCCGCCTCGGAGGCGATCGTCGCCAGCGGCGGCACGATCACCCACCATCACGCGATCGGCCGCGACCACGCTCCCTACATGGAGGCCGAGGTGGGGCGGACCGGACTCGACGTCCTCCGTGCCGTCAAGGAGCAGCTCGACCCGACGGGCATCATGAACCCCGGCAAGCTTCTCCCGCTGGACTGACCAAGCAGATCAAGGACGCAGGGAGTGAAGCGTGCTCCGCACGCGAGCGACCGAGGACGCCGAGATGCGAAGTGTCAGGTCAGCGGGAGGCGGCGCCGACGATCGGGCCGGCGATGGTGCCGCTGAGCACGTCGGTGCCGGTGTAGATCGGCGCCTTCTTTTCCTTCGTCGCTTTCGCCAGCGCCGCTTTCAGGGTGACGTCGTCGGTGAGGGAGATGTAGAGCTGATCGAAGGTTTCGTTGGCCAGGTAGGCCAGCACTTCAGTCGGAACTTCGACCTGGGCGCCGATCTTGCCGTTGGCGCCGACCGTGGTCGAGGCCAGTGGCAGGCGTTTCTTCGCCGTGTCGTAGAGCCAGACCGTGTAGGACTTGCCTTTCGGGGTCGGCTCCAGGCCCTCCGCTTCGAGCTGCAGCGCCAGCGAGTTCTTGACCCGTCCGAAGGTGGCCAGGCCCTTGGCGTCGCCGCCGTCGACCGGGACGAGCACGGCCTGGGTCAGTTTCGGGTTGGCCGCGGCGATGCTGCCGTTTTCTCCGGAAGCGGTGGTACTGCCGGTCGAGCTGTCGTCACCGGAGCCGCCGCCGCTGACCAGGATCACGATGACCAGGGCGACCACGATCGCGACGCCGGCGGCGAGCGCGGCGCGAGCGCCGCCGCTCTTCGGCAGGGGCAGCTTCGACCGCGAAGTCTTGGCCTTGGAGGGCGGTGGCGTGGCCGGCTTCGCGGCGGCGGGTGGCTTGGGCTCGACAGCAGGGGTTGGTGCGGGTTTGGCCGGCGACGACTCTGGCTCGGCGACTGGCTCACTCGCCGGCGTCGGCTCGGCAACGGCCTCGCTTGGGGACGCCGGCTTCAGCGGCTCCGGGGAGGCGGCCGGCTCGGCCGCTCCGGGCGCCGGGATCGAGGGCGCCGGGATGCCGTCGGCTTCGAGCTGGGCCGCGGCCGCTTGCGCCCGCTCGTGGACTTCGGCGGCGTCGATTCCCAGTAGGGCCGTGAGGTCCTCGTAGCCGTCCGCGCCGCGCTGCGCGAGCAGGCGCAGGATCGCCTTCTGGTCGTTGCTCAGCTCCATCCCGGCGGAACCCTACGCGGCGGAGGCGACGTGGTGGACGCTCACGGCAAGGGGTCGCGAAAGCTTAACCTCGGCGTCGGTAAGGTTCGGCCGGATGGCCGACGATCCGCGCGGGCTCCACTCCCACTTCGACGCCCTGGTCGGCACCCAGTGGCTCGACGACGATCCCGACCACGCCCGGGTCCGGATCGAGCTGCGGGACGAGCTGCGCCAGCCGGTCGGCCTCCTCCACGGCGGCGTGATCTCGACCCTGGTCGAGAGCATCTGCTCCCGCGCCACCGCCCTGGCGGTGATGAACGACGGGATGATGGCGATGGGCCAGTCGATCAGCGTCAACTTCATCCGCCCGGTCACCGCCGGCGGCGCCGAAGTCAAGGCCCGGGCCCGCCATCGCGGCCGCACCACCTGGGTCTGGGACGCCGAAGTCCTCAACGACGAGGGTAGGCTCTGCGCCCTCGCCCAGATGGGCATCGCCGTGCGGCCGATCCCGAAGGGCTAGCCGCCGAACCTGTTCGTGATCGGCAGCCGCCGATCCTTGCCGAAGGCGCGCGGCGTGATCCGGATCCCCGGCGCCACCTGGCGGCGCTTGTACTCGGAGCGGTCGACCAGCTTGATCACCTCGTCGACGGTCGCGGCCGGCATGCCCGCCGCGATCATCTCCTCGCGGCCCTGGTCGCGCTCGACGTAGGCCTCGAGGATGCGGTCGAGCAGGTCGTAGGGGGGGAGGGAGTCGCTATCGAGCTGGTCGGGGCGCAGCTCGGCCGAGGGCGCCCGGTCGATCACCGAGGCCGGTACCAGCTCGCTGCCGGTGCGCTCGTTACGGCGGCGCGTCAGCTCGTAGACGAGGCCCTTGGGCACGTCCTTGATCACCGCGAAGCCGCCGGCCATGTCGCCGTAGAGGGTGGCGTAGCCGACCGACATCTCGCTCTTGTTGCCGGTGGTGAGGACCAGCCAGCCATGGCGGTTGGAGAGCGCCATCATCAGGTTGCCGCGGATCCGGGCCTGGATGTTCTCGGCCGCGAGGTCGGGCTCCGAAGGTCGCGCCGGGTCGCGCGGCGGCGCCTCCTCGCCCATGGCCGGCGTCTCGCCGGGGTTCAGATATCCGGCCAGGGCCCGCTCGTAGCCGCCCATCATCGGCTCGATCGGGATCTCGATCAGCTCGCAGTCGAGGTTGGCGGCGATAGTTCGGGCATCCCCCTGGGTTGCAGAGCTGGAATGAGGCGACGGCATCACCACGCAGCTGAGCCGCTCCGGGCCGACCGCGTCGGCGGCGAGCAGCGCGACCAGGGCGGAGTCGATGCCGCCGGAGAGAGCGACGCCGACGTGGCGGAAGCCGTTCTTGGCGACGTAGTCGCGCAGTCCGAGCACGAGCGCGCCGTAGACCTCGTCGAGGTCGGACAGCGGCTCGGCGAGCGTGGCGCCGCCTCCGCCGGGCAGCTCGCAGACCAGCAGCTCCTCCTCGAACTGGGAGGCGCGGGCGAGCAGCCCGCCGTCGGGCCCGGTAACCAGGCTCTGGCCGTCGAAGACGAGCTCGTCCTGGCCGCCGACCAGGTTGCAGAAGGCGAAGCAGGCGCCGTAGGCACGCGAGCGCGCGGCGAACATCTCCAGCCGCTCGTGCCCCTTGCCGCGGTGGTACGGGGAGCCGGAGGGATTGGCGATCAGCCGCGCCCCCTGCTCGGCCTCGGTCGCGGCCGGCGGGCCGGGCACCCAGACGTCCTCGCAGATCGTCAGCCCGACCGTGAGGCCGGCGGCGTCCACGGTCAGCGGCTCGGTGCCGGGGACGAAGTAGCGCTGCTCGTCGAAGACGGCGTAGTTGGGCAGCCGGTTCTTGCGGTAGATGGCCTGGACGGCGCCGTCGGAGAGGACCGCGAGCGAGTTGTGGGCGATCCGGGCGTCGTCGCCCCCCGGCCGGGAGACCGGCTCGGCGAACCCGACCAGCGCCGTGATCCCGGCCCCGACCCCGCGGGCCAGCTCCTCGACCGCGCGGCGGTTGGCGGCGACGAAGTGGCGCTTCAGGTAGAGATCCTCGGCCGGGTAGCCGGGGATGCAGAGCTCGGGGAAGATCGCCAGCTCGGCGCCCGCCGCGGCGGCGCGGTCGATCCACTCGGCGACCTTGGCCGCGTTGGCGTCGATGTCGCCGACCGTGGGGTCGATCTGGGCGAGCGCTATACGCATGCTTCCTGCCTGGAGATCACCGGCCAAGTATCACCGCCGGACCCGTCGGAGCGGGCCGAGGCGCACGCTAGGGTGCTGGCGATGCGGGACCGCCGTCGCCACCTCGTCGGTTTCTCGGTGGCCGCGCTGTTGCTCCTCGCCGCCGCGCCCGCGGCTGCTCCGGCCGCGACCGGGCTCGCCGCGGCGACGCCGAGCCTCGGCTCGCCGAGTCAGAAGCCGTTCATCCTGCCGCAGCCGCGACCGACCGAAAGCCGGGGAAGGCCGACCGACGACCCCGATCCCAACCGCAACGCCTACACCGTGCCGCAGGCGCCGAAATCGCCCAAATGCGGGCCGCATTTCTGCGTCCACTGGGTGGCCGAGGGCATCGACGCGCCCAACCTCGCCGACAGTGACGGCGACGGCGTCCCCGACTTCGTGATGCAGGTGCTGAGGGTCGCCGAACACGTGCACGAAGTCGAGAACGACAAGCTCGGCTGGCGCGAGCCCAAGAGCGACGGCCGCATCGGTGGCGGTTACGGCAAGACCGACATCTACCTCTCCCAGATCGGCGGCGAACTGTTCGGCTACGCGGCGCCCGACCGGGGTCAGGCGAGCAAGGAACACCGGATCCCGCGCCGCCTGCACGGCTACCTGGTGCTCGACAACGACTACAGCGCCTTCGAGTTCCCGGGCACGAAGCCGACCAGCGACCTCGAGGTGACGCTCGCCCACGAGTACAACCACATCCTCCAGTTCGGCTACGACGCCTTCCAGGACGCCTGGTTCGCCGAGTCGACCGCGACCTGGATGGAGGACCAGGTCTACAACGACATCAACGACTACCTGCGCTACGTGCGGCGCTGGGTGAAGCGCTGGGACACGCCGCTGACGACCAGCTCGATCAAGGAGTACGGCTCCGCCGTCTGGAACCAGTGGCTGCAGCGCCATTACGGCAGCGCGATCGTGCGCCAGGCGTGGGCGCGGGCGATCCATACGAAGCCGGGCGGCTTCTCCGTCAACGCCTACGAATCGGCGATCCGCGCCGCCGGCAGCTCCGACCTCGGCCATGACTTCACCCGCTTCGCCGCCGCCGTCGCCGAGTGGCGCACCGGACAGGGGTTCCGCGAGAGCGGGCTCTACCCCGACATGCCGCGACAGGGCTCGCTGCCACTGGACGGGCGGCCGCTGACCCGCCTGCTCAACCACACGACCTTCCAGCTGCTGCGGGTGCGCGCGCCAGAGGGGCGCGCGGTGGTCGTCAACGCGACCGCGCCGCGGGGAACCGCGACCGGGCTGGCCCTGGTCGGCCGGATCGGCGGCGAGCGCCGTGGGCACATCGTCACCCAGGTCGACTACAGCCCCGGCGGCGGCGCCCTCACCGTCAGCCTCGGCGACCCCGGCCGCTACGGCCGCATCACCGCCGTGCTCGTCAACGCCGACGCTCAGGCCAGCGGCTTCAGCGCTCGCCGGCTCGACTGGACCTACCTCACCGATCGGGTCCCGTTCGAGATCAGCGGCCGGCTCTTGCCCTAGCCGCAGCGGCGCCGGATCACCAGCGGGACCGGGGCGCTAGGAGCGCGACTCGGAGGCGACGGGGCCGCTGCCGTTGGCGGAGGCGGACGCCTTGGCCCGCGGCTTGGCCTTGGCCCGTTTCGGCTTCGTCGGCGCGGTGGCGATCGTCTCGGCCGTCGCCGCCTCGAGGTCGAGGCCGAAGCTGTCGAGGTCGGCCATCGCGTCGTAGTCGCCGATCAGGCCGAAGTTGATCTGTCCGTTGTAGGACATGATCCCGACGCAGAGCGCCTGGCGGCGGGCCAGCGGCACCATCGGGAAGATCGACTCCATCTTGCGCCCGAGCACGTAGAGCGGGAACTGCGGCCCCGGCACGTTGGTGACGACGAGGTTGAAGAAGCGCTGCGCCGGCTGCAGGCGGGCCGCCTGGGCGACGATCGTCGAGGGCGCGAAGTCGGTCAGTTTGGTCAGGATCTCAGCCCCGACGGCCTGACCGGAGTTCTTCAGGTCGCCCATCTCGCCGGAGACGACGTGCAGCCGCTCGACCGGGTCCTCCGACCAGACCGGCAGCGGCGCCATCATCGCCGAGATGCGGTTGCCGAGGGCGCCGTGCTCCTCCTCGGCGCGGACGCTGACCGGGACCATCGCCCGCAGCTCCAGGCCCTCGGTCTCGTGGCCGCGGGCCCGCAGGTACTTGCCGATGGCGCCGGCGACGATCGAGAGGATGACGTCGTTGACGGTGCCGCCGTGGGCGTCCTTGACCCGCTTCAGCGCGGCCAGGTCGGCCTGGGTGATGGCGAAACGGCGGTGCGGCCCGATCTCGACGTTGAAGACGCTGCTGGGCGCGGCCATTCCGGCGCCGATCATCTTCGAGGTGGCGCCGACGCCCTCCAGCACCTTGCGGGGGCCACGGAAGGCGGCGCGGACGCCGCGGGCGATCTCCTTGGGGCTGGTCAGGCGCTCGCGGACGGCGTCGGTGACCAGGTTGAGGTCGGTCGGTTCGGGCCGGGCCAGCCAGGGCGGGGCGGAGGCGGGTGAGCCCTGCGGCTCGGCGTCGAGGTCGAAGAGGACGGTGGTGATGTCGACGCCGGAGACACCGTCGACCAGCGCGTGGTGGCTCTTGCCGACGATCGCGAAGCGGTCATCGTGCAGCCCCTCGACCAGCCACAGCTCCCAGAGCGGCTTGCTGCGGTCGAGCTGCTGGGAGAAGATCCGCGCCGCCAGGTTGCGCAGCTGCTCCTCGGAGCCGGGCGCCGGCAGCGCGGTCTGGCGCACGTGGTAATCGAGGTTGAGATGCGGGTCGTCGACCCAGACCGGTCGCCCCTGGGCGAAGGGCACGAAACGCAGCTTCTGGCGGAAGCGCGGGACCAGGTGCAGGCGCGAGGCGATGTGGTCGCGGAACTCGGCGTGGGTGGGCGCCGGGCCCTCGAAGATGCTGGTCGAGGCGACGTGCATATGGGCGCCGGCGCGCTCCATGTGCAGGAAGGAAGTATCAAGTCCGGTCAGTCTTTCGGCGCTCACTCGTCCATCTTCGCACACACTGTCCAGGCACGATAGGGCCCGATTTTTCGCTTTCTGAAGCGGTTTGCAGGCGAGCTTGCCGTTTCGAGCTGTGTGAGGGCGGTCACGTGAGCGCTCTGCGAGCGCTTTTACAGTGTTTGCTCACAAACGAATCGATCCCATCTGCCGAGTCCACTCGCGCCATGCGACGGGGAGCGGGGGACCCAACTGCCGCGGCGATCAGCCGCGGCCGGGGCGAATCGGGCGGCGAGCCGCCCGTAGCGAGCGCCAGGCACCGTGCCGGCACCCGCGAGCCCGTCAGCTAACCCCGTAGGCAGCAGAGAAAGCGAGTGACACAGATGCGATATCTCCTGCCCGTGGTGGCGGCTGCCGCCGCGCTGACGATCGGCATTGCGCCGGCGGCGGCGAGCAGCAAGTCCCATCACCAGCCCCAGCGGGTCAACGCCCACGTCAGCCTGCATCTCTCCGGGCACAGCGTGCTTGGCGGCAACGGCCTCGCTGTCCACGGCAAGGTGCGCCCGTCGGGCCGCCACCGGGTCAAGCTCGTCTTCAGCGGCCCCGAGGCCGAGATCCTGGTGACGCGGACCAAGGCCGACGGCAGCTTCGCCCTGCGCTGGTCGCCGGAGCAGATCGGCAACTACGCGGTACGTGCCTTCGGCGTCCACGACCGCCACAGCCGCGGCTCGGCCAGCGAGGCGCGGCGCCTGACCAGCTTCCGCCAGGCCGGCGCCTCCTACTACGGCCCGGGCCTCTACGGCAACGGCGTCGCCTGCGGCGGCACCCTGATGCCGGGCACGCTCGGCGTCGCCAACAAGACGCTGCCCTGCGGGACGATGGTGAAGCTGCGCTACCACGGCCACTCGGTGACGGTGCCGGTGATCGACCGTGGTCCCTACGTCGCCGGCCGCGACTACGACCTCACCGAGGCGACCAAGCTCCGCCTCGGCTTCCCCGGCGTCGGGACGGTGCTGGCCAACCGCTAGGCGGTGAGGCCGAGCTGGAGCTGCCCGGCCGGCGGCTCGGGCGCGGCCGGCTCCTCCTCGCTCTCGAAACCGGCGAGGCGGACGCCGAGCAGGCGCACGGGGCGCTGCGGGTCATAGGCCCGCAGCAGCCCCAGCGCCACCGGCGCGACCACGGTCGGGTCGTTGGTGGGAGCCTCGACGGTCTGGGAGCGGCTGACGTTGGTCCAGTCGTCGAGCCGGACCTTGATCCCGATCGTGCGGCCCTCGAGCTCGCGCTTGCCGAGCCGGCGGCAGAGCTCCTCGGACTGCTCGGCGAGGATCGACTCGAGCTCGGCCCGGTCGCGCACGTCGACGTCGAAGGTGGTCTCCACCGATTGCGATTTGGTCTCGTGGGAGACCGTGATCGGGGTCTCGTCCCAGAGCCGTCCGCGGGCGTGCAGCCAGGCGCCCGAGCGGGGTCCGAAGGCGGTTTCGAGCTCGTCGCGCTGCCGAACGCGCAGGTCGGCGAGCGTCCGGATTCCCATCCCCTGCAGCTTGATCACCGTCTTCGGCCCGATCCCGGGGACCAGCCCCGGCGACTCCGCCGCGAAGCGCTCCAGCGCGTCCTCGCGCGCGAGCACCACCAGCCCCGCCGGCTTGCCGAGCTCGCTGGTGATCTTGGCCAGCATCCGGCTCTCGGAGATCCCGACCGAGCAGGTGAGGCCGGTGTCGCGCCGGATCTCGCTCGCCACCCGCCGCATCGTCGACTTCGGCGAGAAGATCCCGCTCAGGTCCAGGTAGGCCTCGTCGAGCCCGACCACCTCGACCGTCTCGACGTTGCGCCGCAGCACCTCCATCACCTGCGCCGAGGCGTCGCGGTAAGCCGGAAAGTCCGGCCGCAGGTAAGTGGCGTCCGGCAGTTTCCGCCGCGCCACCGCCGCCGGCATCGCCGAGTGGATCCCGGCCAGCCTGCGCGCCTCGTAGCTCGCCGTCGTCACCACCGCCCGCGGCCCCGAGCCGCAGACGACAACCGGTTTCCCCCTCAGATCGGGCCGCTTGCGCAGCTCGACGGAGGCGTAGAAGGCGTCCATATCGAGGTGGGCGACCACACGGGGCCAGCTATCGATCGTCACAGGGAGACGGTACGAGCCGGGGCGGCGGCGGCCCGCGTCACCGTCCCAGTCATGCCGATCGACGACGATACGTCGGTCTCGCTCTCGCGTCGACAGTGGATCGTCCTCACCGGGTTTGCGACCATCGCCTTCTGGGTCGCGCTCGGGATCATCGAGCGCGGCCTGCCGAGCGGGACGCCGGGGATCGTCGCCCTCGAGTTCGTGCGCAACGCCGACCGCGCCAATCGCTTCCTCGTCGAATGGGGGGCCGACGGCCGCGACATGGTGCGCCTCTCGCTGATCGTCGACTACGGATTCATGGTCAGCTACGGCGCCTTCGTCACCCTTGCCGGACTCGCCACCGCGACTTCGGTCGCGAGCACAGCCTCCCGACGCTCGCCTCGGCCGGGCGCGTCGTCCCCTGGTTCGCGGCCGCGGCCGCCGTCTTCGACGCCGGCGAGAACGCCTTTCTGCTGCTGACCGTCGGCGGCGACGGGGGCTCGGCGGCGCCGGTTCTCGCGACCGTCTGTGCCAGCGTCAAGTGGGTCCTGATCGTGGCCGCGGTCGGCTACCTGCTTTGGGGCCTGGGAGCTCGACTCCTTGTGTCCAGGACCTAGACTCAAGGCGTGGCTTCCCCCGAGGCGAAGAACCTGGAGGCGATCTCCAAGGCGATCGACCAGCACAACTCGAGCTGCCCGTTCCCGGCGGCCGAGGTGCGGATGAACCCGTTCGAGGTCGAGCGGCTCGGCTGGGAGCACATCCGCGGGCTACCGCTCATTCCCGACGGCGAGATCGGCACCGGTCGCTTTCGCATCGTCTGCTCGCGCGACGTCGACGACAGCGGCCTCGAGATCACCGAGGCGGTCGGCAAAGAGCTCGAGACCGTCGCGCCGTCTCAGAACTGAGGCGTTCCCAGGTTTGTGGCCCCTCGGGGGGCGTCAATCCTGGATACGCGATCGTTCAGACGCTGTTCCAGAAGTCGATGCCGAGATTTTCCGCCCAGGTCTGGACTTCGCCGTTGAGGCGGACGATCTCGCCGGTCCAGATCAGGACGCCCATCGCGATCAGGATCACGCCGCCGACGGCGACGATCAGCTGGTAGTGGCGCTTGACCACGGCGAAGGCGGTGGTCATGCGGGAGAAGGCGAGGGCGGTGAGGATGAAGGGGATCGCCAGGCCGGCGGAGTAGACGGCCAGCAGCAGGGCGCCGCGGGCCGCCGAGCCGGAGAGCGAGGCGGCGCCGAGGATCGCGCCGAGGGTGGGGCCGATGCAGGGCGTCCAGGCGATCGCGAAGGCGGCGCCGGCGACGATCGGGCCGCCCCGGCCGGCGCGCTCCAGCAGTGAGTCCACGTGCCACTCGCGATTGAGCCGGGTGATGAAGAGCGAGGCGACGAAGAGCACGCCCATGGCGATGATCAGCGCCCCGGAGATCTTGGTCAGCAGCTCCCGGTGGTCCTGCAGGGTCGAGCCGACCGCGGTCGCGGTGAGGCCGAGGAGGATGAAGATCGCCGAGAAGCTGGCGACGAAGAGCAGGCTCGGGCCGAGGACCCGGCGCCAGCCGGCGTCGTCGAGCTCGGCCGCGGAGACGCCGGTCACGGCCGAGAGGTAGCCCGGCACGAGAGGAAGCACGCAGGGGGAGAGGAAGGAGACGACACCCGCCGCCAGGGCGGCGAAGATGCCAACTCCAGCGGCAGGATCGGAGCTGAGAACCGCGGTGACCAAGACCCCTGAGATTACCTCCAGCCAGATGCCGGCCGAACCCGGCTCGGGCGGGCTCTTCAACGCCTCCGGGACGGCGGCGCGGCTGCGCGCCTCGCCGCTGCTGGCGATCGGACCGGCCGCCCCCGGACCGGCGCTGCGCCGGGGAGCCCTGATCGCGGTCCCGGTCGGGCTCTCGCTGATCGTCGAGATCGGCCTCGACGCCCCGACCAAGGGCGCGATCGCCACCGGCTCCCTCTTCGCCGCCTTCGCCGGCCTCGACGCCCCGGCCGGCCCGCGCGCCGCCTGGCAGGCGGCCGCGGCGCCGGCGATCGGCCTGATGGCGGCGCTGGGGATCCTCAGCAGCCAGTCGGCGCCGGCCGCGGTCGCGGCGATGGCGCTGGTCGGCGCCCTCGCCGGCTACTGCTTCTCCTACTCGCTGCGCCTGGCGATCTACGGCCTCGTCGTGGCCCTCACCCTGCTCGTCTCCCAGGGCCTCTTCCTGGCCGGGGACGAGACCATGCCGGCGCTGCTCTGGGGCACGGTGGGAGGCCTGACCCAGGTGCTCTGGTCGCTGATCGTCTGGGTCGTCCTCGATCGCTGCGCCCGCGGCGAGCCCAGTGGCTGGGACGCCCGCGCCGTCGCCGTCGCCTTCCGCTCCAACCTCACCCTCGGCTCGGAAAACCTCCGCCACGCGATCCGCTTCGGCGCCTCGCTGGCGCTCGGCGTCGCCGTCTACCGCGTCCTCGACATGGACAACCACGGCTTCTGGATACCCCTGACGATCCTCTTCGTGATGCGGCCGGACCGCGACGAAACGTATCTGCGCCTGGCGCTGCGAGCGGTCGGCACCGTGCTCGGCCTGATCCTCGCCACCGCGGTCGCCGAGGCCTTCGGCGGCAGCGACCTGGTCGTCATCGCCGTCCTCACCGCGGCCACCGCGCTCGCGCTCGGACTGCTGACCGTGCAGTACGCGCTGTTCACGGCGGCGATCACGATCTACGTCGTCCTCCTCACCGACACGCTCGGGGAAAGCGCCTGGGAGGCCGACAAGCTGCGGCTGATCGGCACCGCGGTCGGCCTCCTGATCACCTTCCTGGCGTTCGCGCTCTGGCCCGATCCGGAGCGGGGAAGGGACCTGCGATTCACGGTCCTGAGGCGGTCTCCGGACCCGCCGGAGCCCGGGGACCGGTAGATTCCTGGCTACGCAGCCAAACCGCCGCGCGGGTGGCGGGAAACCTCGAGGAGCCAGAGTTGAGCAACCGCACGTTCGTAATCGGTGTCGGCATGACCAAGTTCGAGAAGCCCGGCACCAAGGAGGGCGACTACCCCGACTGGGCCAAGGAGGCGGGGGAGAAGGCACTCGCCGACGCCGGCATTCCCTACACCGACGTCGAGCAGGCCTACGCCGGCTACTGCTACGGCGACTCGACCTACGGCCAGCGGGCGCTCTACCAGCTCGGCCTGACCGGGATCCCGGTCGTCAACGTCAACAACAACTGCTCGACCGGCTCCTCGGC
>DASYJK010000232.1:0-21807 GCA_035996525.1 Solirubrobacterales bacterium | reverse complement strand
CGCGGCTTGCCCTGCTCGCGGACCAGCAGCTCGGCGACCTCGTCGATGTCGTCGAGCAGGGCGTCGGCGGCGCGGCGCATGTAGGTGGCGCGCACCTTCAGCGGCAGCTCGGCCCAGGCCGGCTGGATCCGGGCGACGTCGTCCACCACTCCCTGTACCTGGTCGGGGGTGATCGTCGGGACGGAGCCGACGAGCTCGCCCGTTGCGGGGTTGAACGACTCGAGAGTGGACAGGGCCGCTGGTTTGACGTCGGTAGTAGCCATGGGGTCGATTGTACGACGGCGGTGTGTGTAGGGAGCCGTAGCCGGGCACGATCACGACCGTGTCGGCGTAGGCCAGCTTGATCGCCGCACAGGAGAGGTCTCGTCTTGCACAGGGTGTGGGGAGGTGGGGGAAGTCTCGCCGTCACGAACAGCGGGAGGTTCCGTCGAGACGTCCCCCACCACCCTCATACTCAGCCCAGTGGACGAGCAGCTGTTCGATACGGGCACAAGCGAAGCTTCGGGGCCGAAGCGGGCGCACGCCGATGCGCCGTTGGCGGTGCGGATGCGGCCGCGGAACCTCGATGAGCTGGTCGGGCAGGAGCACATTCTTGGGGCGGGGTCGGCGCTGCGGACGGCGATCGAAGAGGGGAAGCCGCACAGCTCCATCCTCTATGGGCCTCCCGGGGCGGGGAAGACGACGCTGGCGCGGATCGCGGCGGCGGGGGCGCAGGGGGCGTTCGAGGAGCAGTCGGCGGTGGTCGTCGGCAAAGCCGAGATCCGCGGAGTGATCGAGCGGGCGCGGGAGCGCAGGAAGGGGTCGGGGCGGCCGACGATCCTCTTCCTCGACGAGATCCATCGCTTCAACAAGGCGCAGCAGGACGCGCTGCTGCCGGCGGTCGAGGAAGGGTTGCTGACCCTGATCGGGGCGACGACGGAGAACCCCTACTTCGAGGTCAACTCGGCGCTGATCTCGCGCTCGCAGGTTTACGAGCTGAAGCCGCTCGACGCCGGCCAGGTGGAGGCGCTGCTGCGGCGGGCGCTGGCCGACCCGGAGCGCGGGATCGCCAAGCCGCCGCCGGTCGAGGACGCGGCGCTGGCGATGCTGGCCGAGCGCAGCGGCGGCGACGCCCGGGTCGCGCTCTCCGGGCTGGAGCGGGCGGTCGAGCGGGCGCGGGGGAAGGCGATCGACGTTGCCGCGATCGAGGACGCGCTGCAGCGCAAGGCGATCGACTACGACCGCCAGGGCGACCGCCACTACGACTTCGTCTCGGCCTGGATCAAGGCGACGCGCGGCTCCGACGTCGACGCCTCCCTCTATTACCTGGCGGTGATGCTTGAGGGCGGCGAGGACCCGCGCTTCATCGCCCGCCGCATGGTCATCCTCGCCTCCGAGGACATCGGCAACGCCGACCCGCGGGCGCTGCTGGTCGCCGACGCCGCCGCCCGCGCCGTCGACCGCGTCGGCCTGCCCGAGTGCGCGCTCAACCTCGCCCAGGCCTGCGTCTACCTCGCCCTCGCTCCCAAGTCCAACGCCTCCTACAAGGCGCTGGAGGCGGCTTGGGCCGAGGTCCGCGAGCACGGCGCCCAGACCCCGCCCGACTACCTGCGGGACTCGCACTACCCGGGGGCCGCCAAGCTCGGTCGCGGCGACGGCTACCGCTACGCGCACGACGAGCCGGGCGGCGTCAGTGACCAGCGGCTGCTTCCCGACAGCCTCGCCGGCCGCCGCTTCTACGCCCCGACCGAGCGCGGCTTCGAGGCCGAGCTGGGCAAGCGCCTGGCCGAGCTGCGTACGAGATTCGGGCAGTCCAAGTGACGGGCGCAACTTCCTAAAGAAGACCGGGTTTCAATGGGCGGCTTTCCAAGCTAGAGCCAGGGAGAGCCGAATCACCCACCGGAGGCCTGGACTGGGGGCTTCCGGTGGGGACTTGACACAGGGGGGAGAGGGCGCCGAGTGGGACTGGACTCGGCGCCCTCTGTATGTCCGGGGCCGTGGCGCCGGGGCGGCGATCCGGATCGCCTAAGGTGAGGCCATGGCCCCGAAAGACTCTGAGCGGCTGCGACTCGGGGGGATGGCGCTGCGCAACGGGCTGCTGATCCACGGGCCGACTCACTGGTCGGCGGCGGTGCGCGACCGCGACGGCGGCATCCAGGTCGCTTCCGCGCGCAAGCCGGAGCTGGCTTCGAAGCTGGTGGCGCGCCTGCCCGGGTTGCGCGGCCCGCTGAAACTGGCGGAGGCGATGGCGGTGCTGCCGCTGGCGCGGCGGCGGCTGCCGGCGGCGCGGCTGCCGTTCGAGAACTGGCGGGTGATTGCCGCCACCGGCGCGACCCTGGCGCTGACGAACCTGCTGCGCAAGCGGGCGCCGGCCTCGGCGGTGCGCGAGGGCTTCGCCCAGGTGGTCGGCGCCGTGCCCGCGGTGGTGGCGCTGATGGACCGCGACCTCGCCGCCTACCACGGGGTCGAGCACAAGGCGATCGCCGCCTACGAGCAGGGCGTCGAGGACGTCGCCGCGGTGCCGAAGGAGCACGACCGCTGCGGCTCCAATTTGCTGGTCCCGATGATGCTGCTCTCGGCCGGCGGCACGGTGCTTCTGGAGCGCCTGGTCGCGGAGCCGAACGCGGTCGCCCGCGCCGGGGTCGGCCTCGGCGGCGCCTCGATCGCGGTCGAGATGTTCGCCTGGAGCGACCGCCACCACGGCGATCCCCTGGCCGAGGCCTTCCACACCCCCGGCCGCGAGATCCAGCGCCACTGGGCGACCAAGGAGCCGACTGCCGAGCAGCTCGAGGTCGGGCTGGCGGCGATGGCGGAGATCCTCCGGGTCGAGCACGGCAACGGCGGGGACGACCTGCCGCCGGCCGCATAGACTGGCCGCCGATGTTCGGAAGGATCGACCACATAGGAGTCGCCGTCGACGACATCGACGCCGCGATCGCGCTCTACGAGAAGAGCTTCGAGATGGCGCTCGTCCACCGCGAGACGGTCGAGTCGCAGGGTGTCGAGGCGGTGCTGCTCGACGTCGGCGACGGCCATGTCGAGCTGCTGGCGCCGCTCGGGCCCGACACCGCCGTCGGCAAGTTCCTCGCCCGCAAGGGCGAAGGCCTGCACCACGTCGCCTACGCGGTCGACGACATCGACGCCGCCCTGGTCCGGATCGCCGCCACCGGGATCGAGCTGATCGACTCCGAGCCGCGGATCGGCATCCGCGACAGCCGCGTCGCCTTCCTTCACCCCCGCTCCACCGGCGGGGTACTTACCGAGATCGTCGAACCAGCGGGAGGACACTGATGGCTGACGCACAACGGGTCGAGATCGGCTTCGAGGGCGGGCAGGTCGTCTCCGCCCGCCTCGCCGAAGACGACCTCAAGGATTTCCGCAAGCAGCTCGAGAAGGGCGGCTGGCACGACCTCCACACCGAGGACGGCGTCATCTCCCTCTACGTCCCCAAGGTCGCCTTCATCCGCATCGCCTCCAACGAGCACCGCGTCGGTTTCGGCCCCGGCGCCTGAGTCGGTCTCGCTGCGCCCGTCCGAGTGAGGGCGGGGAGTAGGTTCGGGGCATGCCCCGGATCGAGGTTGAAGAGCATGAGCTGGGCCTGACCTGGGTCGTCACGGAGCCGATGGAGCGGGCGTTTCATGCGCTCGTCGACGAGGGCCGGGTCTGGCTGGTCGATCCGCTCGACGGGCCGGAGATCGAGGATGCGGTGGCGCTCGGCGAGCCGGCGGGGGTGCTGCAGCTGCTCGACCGGCACAACCGCGACTGCGCTGAGATCGCGGGAAGGCTCGGGGTTCCGCATCTGAAGGTCCCCGATTCGGTGCCTGGCTCGCCGTTCGAGGCGATCCCTGCCGTGCGGATTCCCCGCTGGCAGGAGACGGCGCTCTGGTGGCCGCAGAAGAAAGCGCTGGTCGTCGCCGAGGTTCTTGCCGCCAACCCGATGCACACCGGTGGCGAGCAGCGGGTGGGGATGCACCTCTTCCTGCGGCCCTGGCCACCGAGTTCGCTGCGCGGCTACGAGCCGGAGCACCTGCTGCTGGGCCACGGAAAGAGCGTCCACGGGCCAGAGGCGGCCGATGCTGTCGAGACTGCCTACGCCCGTGCCCGCCGCGACCTGCCGCATGTACTACGCCGATTGCCCGGTGCGGTGAGAGGCTGAGCTGGGGGGCCGGCCTGAAGCCGGGAGCTGAGCCTGAAGAACCTTGAGGAGTTGACCCACCTATAGGGGGGTCAACTCCTCAACGATGGCGGCGCTGCCGGAGTAGAGCGAGTCCCAGAGGCGCGCCTCGGCCTCGGCGACCCGCTTCGTGGCCGTGTCGACCTCGATCCAGGCGGTGGCGGCCGGCTCGTCGCTCTCGCTTGCGGTCTTGAATGCCTCCGCCAGCTCCGTCCATCGCGCCGCCGCTTCGGCCGCCAGCGGCGCCTCGTCCCTCCCCGCCTCTTCGAGGAAGCGCGAGTACATGAGGCGGAAGGCGCCGCCGCCGGTGCCGCGGCGCTCGATCACCTGGTAGGCGAAGCGGGCGCACCACTGCCAGTCCTCGGCCACCTCGGGCCAGGATCCGGCCTCGGCGGCGAGTCGATTGATGGCGGGCAGGCCACCGAATTCGCCGAAGGTCGGTTCCAGCATCTCCTTCGCCGCCTGGGCGATCGCGCGTGGGATTGCCGCTTCCAGCTGATCGCGGTCGACCGCCTCGCTGACCGTGAACATGTGGCCTTCGAGGGGGTAGGCGGGGTGGCCACTGTGGCGCGCCCGGGCGAGGTTCTCGATGCGGGTCGTCTGCAGCTGCTCGAAGCCGGTGTCGGAGAGCCACGCGACTTCGTCGTCGTAGCCCGCGAGGACCACGGCGTGGCCGGGGAAGTGGGCCGAGTTGCCGTAGTGGTCCAGGTAGTAGATATCGGTCAGCAGCAGCGCCGGGTTGCCGGCGTCGACCTCGGCCCGCGCTGCCGCCCAGGCCTCCTCGTCGCCCTCGGCGAAAGTTCTCATCTCCAGCGCCGCCCCGGTCAGGTCGCGGAAGCTCTCCTCCAGTCGCGCCGTGCGGCCGTTGAACCAGCGGCTTGGCGAGGATTCCTCCAGGGTCAGGTAGTAGAAGCTGGCGCCGGCTCCGAGGCCGAAGGCCATCTCCTCGCTGAGCTCGATCCCGTGGAAGTCGAGCAGGTTGCGCAGCGCGGTCGAGCCGCAGTGGTTGCCGGGCGTGTGGACGTAGCCGGGGACGGTGGGCATCGGCAGATACTGACCGACCGCCCGCGGGCCCGCCCGACCCATATCCTCCGGCGCCGTGGAGAACGCCGGCGCCGCCCCAACCGAGAACCTCGATCTGAAGCTGCTGCGCCTGATGCGCACCCGCGGGCACTCGCCCGGCCTCGAGTCCGCCGCGAAGGCGCTCGGCAAGGCCGGCAACAACGCCGCGGTCTGGGTCGTACTCGGCGTCGCGCTTGCCCTGCTCGACTGGGAACGGCACGAGGCCTGGCTGATCTGCGCCGTCCTCGGCCCGGTCGCGATCGGGCTCAACTACCTGATCAAGCTGGCGGTCAGGCGGCCGCGGCCGGTGCTCGAGGGACTGCCGCCGCTCGGCGGCGCCCCCAGCTCGCTCAGCTTCCCCTCCGCCCACGCCGTCTCCTCGTTCGCGGTGGCGACGGCGATGGTCCGGGTCGACCCGGCGATGGCGGGCGCGCTGGTCGTCGCCCTGGCGATCTCGCTCGGCCGTCCCTACCTGGGCATGCACTACCCGTCCGACGTCCTCGCTGGCGCCTTCATCGGCGTCGCCCTCGGCCTGATCGTCCCGCTCTCTATATGAGGACTGTGAGCCACCCATGAAGGTCGGGATCGTGGGACTGCCGAACGCCGGCAAGTCGACCCTCTTCAACGCCCTGACCAAGGGCGGCGCCCAGACCGGCGACTACCCGTTCACGACGATCGAGCCGAACGTGGCGATCGCCGAGGTGCCGGACCAGCGGCTGGAGCAGATCGCGGCGACGGTGCGCAGCTCGAAGCTGGAACCGGCGACGATCTCCTTCCACGACATCGCCGGCCTGGTCAAGGGCGCCTCCGAAGGGGAGGGGCTTGGCAACCAGTTCCTCGCCTCGATCCGCGAGACCGACGCGATCTGCCATGTCGTCCGCTGCCATGAGGACTCGGGCGTGCCGCACCCCGACGGCCGCGTCGACCCGCTCGCCGACATCGAGACGATCGAGACCGAGCTGGTGCTCTCCGACTACGACCAGGTCGAGCGGCGGCTGCCGCGGGTCGCCAAGCAGGCGAAGTCGGGCGACGCCGAAGCGATCGCCGAGCACGGCTGGCTGCAGGCCGTCTTCGAGGCGCTCGCCGCCGGCCGTCCCGCCCGTTCGGTCCCGGTCCCCGACGCCGCCCCGCACGCGGTCGTCAACCTCCAGGCCCTGACCACGAAGCCGATCCTCTACGTCGCCAACGTCGACGAGGGCGACGGCGAGGTGCCGGAGGCCGTCGCCTCTCACGCCGCCGCGATCGGGGCCGGCACGGTCGCGGTCAGCGCCCGGATCGAGGGCGAGCTGGCCGAGCTCGACCCCGAGGAAGCCGAGGAGATGCGCGAGTCCTACGGGGTCGAGGGCTCCGGCCTGGCGCGCCTGGTCCGCGGCGCCTACGACCTGCTGGAGCTGATCACCTTCTTCACCGCCGGTGAGGACAAGGAGGCGGTCGCCCGCCCCCTGCGCCGCGGCGCCACCGCGCTGGAGGCGGCGGGCACGATCCACACCGAGATCATGGAAGCCTTCATCAAAGCCGAGGTGGTCGGCTGGGAGCAGCTGGTCGAGACCGGCGGCTACTCGCAGGCCCGCGACAAGGGGCAACTGCGGATCGAGGGCCGCGACTACGTCGTCCAGGACGGCGACGTGGTCACGATCAAGGTCTGAGCGGTTCCGCGGTTCAAAATCCACGAGATAGGTGGAAACGGAACCGCGGAACGATCCCGACACGGTCGATTGACGTGCGCGGTTCGAAACCCGCCAAATAGGTGGAAACCGAACCGCGGAAGTTAGAGTCCGCGCATGGACGAAGGCGCACGCTTCCCCGGGGTCGCCGCCAAGGCCGGCCACTATGAGAGCTTCTACATCAAGGCCTGCGAGCCGGGCGGCGGCCGCGGGCTCTGGATCCGCCACACCGTTCACAAGCGGCCGGGAGCCGAGCCCAGCGCCTCGATCTGGTTCGTCTTCTTCGACCGCGCCGCCGCCAGCCCGCGGGCGACCAAGGTGACGGTGGCGGCGAGCGAGCTCTCGGCCCCGCCGGGGTCTTGGATCCGGGTCGGCGACGCCGAGATCGGCCCCGGCCAGGCCGAGGGCTCGGTCGACACCGACGCCCTCAGCGCCGCCTGGTCTTTCACCTTCAGCGCCGAGGCGGAGCCCTGCAAGTACCTGCCGGCCGACTGGCTCTACGAGGCTCCGCTGCCGAAGACGAAGTTCGTCGCCCCGGTCCCGCTCGCCCATTTCGGCGGCCGGCTCGAACTCGACGACGAGGAGTCGATCGAGTTCAGCGGCTGGCCGGGGATGATCGGCCACAACTGGGGCAGCGAGCACGCCGAGCGCTGGGTCTGGCTCGAGGGCACCGGCTTCGCCGACTCGCCCGGCACCTACTTCGACGCCGGCGCCGCCAGGGTCAAGCTCGGCTCCCGCACCAGCCCCTGGATCCCCTCGGGGATGCTGATGCTGGACGGCGAGGCGCACCGGCTCGGCGGGCTCGGCGCGATCCGCTCGGCCTCGATCGAGGAGGCGCCGGGCGTCTGCACCTTCGTCCTCCCCGGCAGGGACATCCTCGTCCGCGGCCGCGTCTCGGCGCCCGAGAAGGACTTCGTCGGCTGGGTCTACGCCGACCCCAAGGGGCCCGAGCACCACACCGTCAACTGCTCGGTCGCCGACCTCGAACTGACCGTCGAACGCCCCGGCCTACCACGCCGCGAGCTCAGCCTTGCCGCTGGCGCCGCCTACGAGCTGGGGATGCGGGAGACCCCAGGCCATCAACAGGGTCACGGCATCCCGATCCAGCCGTACCCGGACGGCTGAGGCGGTGGCAGCCGCGGGGGCACGTCGCTACTGGCTGATCTGGGTGGCGGTGATCCCGGTCACCCTCTGGGCGCTCGTGCGCGCGCTCGGCCTCGACGGCGGCGGCCTGATCGTGCCGCTGCTGGCGTTCACGCCCTACGCGCTGATCGCCGCCTTCTTCCTCGCCGGCATCGCCGCCGCCCTGAGCAACTGGGCCGCAGCGCTCGTCGCCGGCCTGGCCATGGTCCTGATGGGCGCGGCGGTGCTGCCGCGGGCGATCGGCGACGGCACCGTCGACCCGGCCGGCCATGAGACCCTCGGCATTCTCTCCGCCAACATCCACCGCGGCACCTCCGACCCGGCGGCGCTGGTCGGCCTGGTCGAGCGCTTCCACCCGGACCTGTTGGCGATCCAGGAGCTGACCCCGGCCTTCGTCCGCAAGCTCGACGCCGCCGGGATCGGGCGGGCGCTGCCGCGCCGGCGGCTCGTCGTCTTCCCCGGCAAGCCGTTGAGGCCGGGCGTCGGCATCTACTCGCGGCTGCCACTGCGACCGCTCCCGCCCGACGACGACAACGGCGTCGGCGCCGCGGTGCGGATGCCCGACGGGCGCCTGGTCCGGGTCATCGACTTCCACCCTCACACGCCGAAACCCGGCCACATCGGCGAGTGGCGCGAATCGCTGGAAGCGCTGCCGTCGGCCGGGCGTGGGGCGCCGCGGGTGGTGGTCGGCGACTTCAACGCCACCCTCGACCAGGCCGAGCTGCGCGACGCCGTCGCCCGTGGCTACCGCGACGCGGGCGAAGTCGCCGGCAAGGGCCTGGAGCCGACCTTCCCGCGCGAGGGCTGGGACGGCCTCGGCCCGTTCATCACGATCGACCACGTGCTCGCCGACGAACGGCTCGGCATCGTCGAATACGGCGTCGCCGAACAGCTCGGCAGCGACCACCGCGCGATCCACGCGGTGCTGGCGCTGCCGTGATGCCTCAGCTGGAGGGGCTCTCCAGAGTCTGCTTGACGACGCCGATCCCCTTCTCCATCATCGCGGCGGTCGCCGGGGCGGCGGCGTCCGGCAGGAGATCGGCGGTCCAGACGAAGCGGCTGCGGTCCTCCTCGCCCTCGGCGATACACCTGCGCCGCCCCGTTGTGGTGGCTGTAGGGGCCGTCGACGACCGACCAGACGAGCCTCCTCGTCGCGGTCGACCAAGATCTCCCGCAGTTCGGTGCTGTTGAAGAAGGTGACGATCCGGTCGGCGCCGTCGAGGCGGGCGTCGACGGCGAAGCCGGGCACGAGGCGCTCGTGGATCGCGCCCCAGTCGCGGAGCGCGTCCCAGACATCCTCAGGACGGGCGTCGATCTGGATCTCCTTACGGATGGATGCCATGCGGGCCAGTCTTTCATCCCTCGCCGCGACCCGCTCAGTCAGGCCTGCGTAGCGTTACCTCGGCGACGAGTGTGGGCGAGCAGGGCACTGCGCCCTGGAGCGTCTCGCAGCGGCCGGGTGCTTGCCGTCGGCAAGCTCGGCGTCGACCAGCACCGTGGTGTCGAGGATCAGTCGCGCCGGGGGTCCGTTGCGGGTCCGACTTCTGCGCGCAGCTCACGCAGCTCGGCCGCCCACTCTGGGTCGGGCGGGTGCTTGCGCAGCGCCTCCTTCAGCGCTTGTCCGGTTCCCGCGACCGCTGGCCCGATCGTCGCGACGGCCCGTCCGTGGCGAACCACGACGAAGGACTCCCCTTCCTCCACGCTGTCGAGCAGGTCGGAGAACCGCCGTGTGGCTTCGGTCGCGCTCAGCTGCTTCACAGAATCAGATTATCTGGAGGGGGAGGGCTGATCACGACCACGGTCGAACGCGAGTCTGAGCAGGTTCAGCGAGCCCTCCCAACGGTCCACTTCCGCCGTAAGCCGGACGGAACTTTCAGGCAGGATGGCGAAGGTTCGCCGCAGTCGATCGGCGTTGGATTGGGTGCTGATTGCGGCCACCTTCGGGATGCTCTTGGCGTAGTCGGCAATTGCTTGACACGCTCCATAGTCGGTTGGGTGGTAGACCTGCTTGAGGCTCAGGCCGATGACATCAAGCGTGGCGGCGTCGTCCGCCGCCAAGATTCTCGCTCCCGCCGCGAGCCCTACGGCAGTGATGCGTCGGAGTATCTCCCTGGCTGGTTCGAGCGGCGAGTCGGTGTGCAACTCAAGCTCTCTCAGCGTTGCGTCGGCGGAGTCTGACGCGTACTGCGGGAGAGGCTCGCCCTTGCGGTGGAAGCGCCCTTGGTAGCGCGAGGGCTCTCCGACCCCACGCCAAGCGTCCACGTCGAAGGGCGTGCTCCGAAAGACGACGAGCCGCGGACGCACTCTGAAGGTTGCGTCGATCTCCATCGTTCTGCCAAGGGCGGGAAGGGTAAAAAATGCCCCCTGACACCTAAGATGACATTTAGGCTGCTATCTTAACGGGCATGCCAAAGACGGAGGCCGCGCTGAAAGAGGTCGAGCAGGCTCGCGAGCCAGCCGAGACGGCTCGAATGGCGCGCCGAGTTCTGTCGCTGACGGCGGGAGAGATCGCCCTCGCCACTGGCGCGGATCAGCGGACGGTCAGGCGCTGGTGGCACGACAGCTCCTCGCCCAAGCGTTACCGTCGCCAGCTCGATGACCTGCGCGCCGTGGCGGAGATCCTTTCGGTGACGATGGGGGGCGAGGCAATCGGCTCCTGGCTACGGGCCAGAAACCGCTACCTGGGTTACGAGCGCCCGCTCGACGCCCTGGGGCGCGAAGAATTCGAGAAGGTGCGCGAGGCGGCGTTCGCCTTCGTGGAGGGCGTCAATCTTTAAGGTGCCGCTCCGCTGACGACCTTTTCGAAGGTCATCCAGGTGTCGTAGCCGCCGAGCGCGACCTCGAGCTGTTCGCCGCTGACGGTGGTGACGCCGCCGGTGCCGACCAGCTTCGCTTCGATGATCCGCGGCGAGGCCCCGGTCTTGGTGATCACCACCTGTTTCAGCTTCCCCTCCAGGTAGGCACCGAGCTTGCTGCTGATTTCCGGCCCGCTGAATTCCAGCGTCCAGGTGTGCAGCGGGCAGGCGCCGTCATAGGGGTCGGGGACGCCCTGCAGGTAGGGGATCGCGGCCCCGCCGAAGACGTTCTGGATGCTCTCGGTGTGGCCGCCGGAGCAGGCGGAGAAGAGGGTCTCGGCGACTTTGCCGCCGTACATGACGACCTGGCCGCGGGTCGCCGCGGCAGCGGCATTGCTGGTCGAGTACTCGCTTTCCAGGCCTTTGTAGACCTGGCTGCGGGTGTCAGCGTAGAGGTCGAAGCCGTTGCCGCCGACGCCGGCGGTGAGCGCGAAGGAGCGCGAGGCGACGGCCTGCGCCTTCAGCTCTTCGGCCGGCCAGGAGGGCGGCGACTCGTTCGGGATCACGCCTTTGACGTACTGGTCGACGGCGAGCGCGTTGACGACGTTGAGCGAGCCCGAGCTGCTTTCGGTCGGGACCGTCTCGAGGGCGCCGCGGTAGGTGCCGACCCCGGCGATCGCGATCTGCCCCTTGCCGGCGGCGCGCAGCTTGCGGCCGCAGTCGGCGAGCCGTTTGCCGCCGGAGCTGCGGAGGACGACCGCGGTACCGGAGCGGTGCGCCTCGTAGCTGCGGGCCGGGTCGAGCGCCACCCCGCAGGCGCTGGTGGCGGCGCTGAAGCCGACGTCGCCGGGGGAGATGTCGAGCAGGACGCGGACCACGCGCGGACCGGGGAGCGTCCCCAGGGTGGTGCCGGTGAAGTAGTGGCCGAGGATGAACTGGTAGCTCTTGCCGTGCAGGGCGTAGCCGTAGGCGCCGTAGGCGCTCATGCCGACGCCGTGGCCGAAGCCGCGCCCGTGCACGACCCAGTTGACGCTGGCGTTGGCGCGGGGGGCGAAGCCGGCGAGGGCCGCCAGCGCGGCGATCGCGGCGACGGCACGAGCGAGGGCGGGGTGTAGGCAGCGGCGGGGCATCTCTGAGGGAACAGGTTCGTCGCCGGCGAGTCGCGCCCTCTGCCCGCCCGTGGGACGGTCGTTGCGCTTGACCCGGCGCACATTTAGGAACTAAGCTGTACGTATAAGGAACCGCCCTGCCTGCCGCTATGGCCAAAGCTCGAGCCCGGACCAAGAGAGATGAGCCCCGCCGCCTCCCCCGCGGCCGGCACGCGCTCGCTCCGGAGGAGGTTCGCGAGGACCAGCGCCGGCGGCTGATCGCCGCCGTCCCGCACGTCGCCGCCGAGCACGGCTACGAAGCGATGTCTGTCGCCGACATCGTCAAGGCCGCCGCCGTCTCCCGCAACGCCTTTTACAACAACTTCAAGGACAAAGAGGAGTGCTTCGCCGCCGCCCACGAGGCCGCCCACGAGCGCCTCCTGGCGGTTCTCGAGCAGCCCTGCGACCGCGGCGCCTCGGTCGAAGAACGGGTCGAAACCTCGCTCGGCGCCGCCCTCGACCTGCTCGCCGCCGAGCCCGACCTGGCCCGCCTGCTCTTCGTCGAGGCCCCCGCCGCCGGCGAGGAGATCGCCCTCCGCTACCACGAGTGGCTGCGCCGCTACGGCGTCCTCCTGCGCTCCGCCATCCCCGAGGCTCCGGCCAAATCGAGCCTGGCAGCGGAGATCGACCAGGTGATCGTCGGCGGCATCGCCACTCGCCTCGCCAGCGAAGTCCTGCAGGGCCGGGCGGCGCAGCTGCGGATCCTTACCCCCCACCTGGTGGAGTACATCCTCGCCTTCTACGGCTCCGGCCAGCCCGATCCGCAGGCGGTCAAAGTCGTCGCGCTCGAGCCCGAGGCGCCTCCCGAGTACAGCGAAGCGCGCCGCAAGCAAGCCGGCGCTTAGCGCTCCAGAGCCCCCTCTCCGCCTCCGCTGGATCGCGTCAGGCCGAGGCTAAAAGCGCCTGCGACGATTCCCTGAATTTCATCGATACCACGTGCGTATCTTGACAACCAGGGACCTATCTGTTTACAGTCCCGTCTGTCAGTCATTGGGAACGGCAGTGGTATGACTGACGAGAAGCAGGGACAGAAGTTCAGCAGAGCCACAGGGAAACAGAGCCTCAGGGGGCCGCAGGGAGCGGCCACGAAAAGGGCTCAAGGGACAAGGAGAGATTGTGATCGCACCGTCTTCGGGATTCGACTCTGGCCAGCGCACGCTTGGCCGCGTCGTTGTGCCCCCTCGTCCCAGCCCCGCGTCATGGGTCGCCCGCGGCCGCTCCACCCATCTTCCAACCACCTATCTCCGGCTCTCGCCACTGGCAGGAGCCGGGACGAGCCGGGGAGCCCCGGCCGCACACGCCATCCAAATCACCAGGCCGGCTCAGGGAGCCGGCCTCAAGGAGGAGAACTAACCGATGCTCAAACGCAGACTCCGCGAACCCTTCGGCAAGGCCGGCTTGATCGTCGCGATCGTTGCCCTTGTTTTCGCCATGCTCAGCGGGGCGTACGCCGCCACCAACAACGGCGGTGGCAAGGCCACGGCTTCCGCGAAGCAGGGCAAGCAGGGTAAGCAGGGCAAGCCTGGGAAGACGGGTCCCGCCGGCCCTGCGGGAGCACCTGGCGCCAAGGGCGACGCCGGCGCCCCCGGCGCTAACGGGAGCAACGGCGCGCCCGGGGCCGCTGGTAAATCCGTTGTCACCTCCACCGCACCCGTGGGAACCGGCACCGGCAAATGCAAAAGCGGTGGCACCAAGTTCGAAGTCGAAGGCTCTGGCAAATCCGAAGTCGTCTGCAACGGCACTACCGGATTCGCAAAAAATCTACCCTCAGGAGAATCGCTCCGTGGCGAATGGAATATCTCCGGAACCACAGCCGGGGGATTTCAAGAACTCCTGACGTCCGTTGGCTTTCCCTTCGAACTGGTCGCCGCCCCAACGAGTCATGTCATCGGCATCGAAGAAGGGGAAGGGGAACCCCAAGAATCGCCCGTCATTGAAGAAGGTGAATGCTCTGGCACTGTGGGCGATCCCGGCGCCGCCGCGGGTAACCTCTGCGTGTTTGAGACGACTCAGACCGCAAACATTCTCGGCCTGAACTTCACGCAGCTCGGGGGAAGTGGAAGTGAACTTCAGCAGTCTGGCTTCACCCTCAAGGCAGTCGCCGTGGCGTCCTCTGCCGATGAAGCGATGATTGCCAACGGCAGCTGGGCAGTGACCGCCCCCTAGGCGGTCAGCGACGTTGCACCGAGAGTGTCAGGACCACTCTCGGTGCAGTGGGCACTAGCTGACAAACACCATCCACTTTTCATTTTCCGACCACTACGACAGCGCCACCGAGGAGGAAGCATGAACCGACAGCGCAGACCAGACACCCGGCTCCACGCTACGGTCCCGCTTCCGCTAGGTATCGGCGGCAGTGGTGCGCCCTCGCTCCCTCTAGTCCTCGGCACCCTCTTTGCCGTCGCCGCCCTCCTCGCCCTCACTGCCACCTCAGCCTCTGCCCGCCAGGCCCGCCTCTTCCACGGCACCTTCGGCGCCGCCACCTCCACCGTCCCCAACCCCTATCCGCTCTCAGCTCCCACAGAGGATGCAGTCGACACTTCCGGCGGCCCTTCTGAGGGTGACGTCTACGTGGCTGACGCTGGTAACCACCGTATTGAGAAATTCGACTCCGCCGGCCACTTCCTCTTTATGTTCGGTGCCGGTGTCCTCTTTGGCGGTGCCGAAGGAATCGGCGACCTGACTGCGGGCTCCACTCAGGTTACTTCCCTCGAAACCACCGAGCGCGACTTCCTTGTCGGTCAGGAAATTACCGGCGCCGGCATCGCCGCCGAAACGACAGTTACCTCCGTCGGTGTTCACACCCTCACGCTCTCTCATCCGGCCATCGGATCGGGTACCTCCGTCACCCTTGATTCTCCCGCCGGTTCGGGCCACGTCCCCACCAATGAGCGCCAGGCCGTCAGCCTCGAAGGCGCGCCCACTGGCGGCAGCTTCACCCTGTCCTTCACTACCGGGAGCACTAATGGGACCACCCAAGCTGGCTCCGACCAGCTCACGGCAACCAACGGGGCAAGTGGTTCATTTCATCCCGGCGATCGAATCGATGTCGCCTCGGCTCGCGGAGAAGGTCGCACTACTACTGGGTCTAAAGTGATCACCGAAGTTGAAACGGGCCAAGGCGCATTTACTGTCGGCCAGGCGATCGAAGGATCGGGCATTCCTGCCGGCGCGACGATTGCGGCGGTAGGAGCCAACACTCTCACCCTTTCTGTGCCGGTAACAGCCTTGATTACTAACCCAAGGCCTCTCCTCACCGCCTACGACAAAATTGCGGCCATCGATCCCCTCAGCGGCGATATCACCCTTGACGTCAGCGCCATAAGCACGTCCACTTCGAGTCACGCCGCCACTGAGACCACAGACCCGATTCCATTTAATGCCAATGCCGCTCAGCTTGAGGAAAAGCTCGAAACTCTGCCCGGCATTGGCGCTGGACACGTCGCGGTAACGGGGCCCGCCGGCGGGCCCTGGGCCGTGGAATTCCAGGGCCCGCGTCTTGGCGACGTTGATGTTAGTCAGATGACCGCCGGCCCTACGGCGCTCAGCCCGGCAACTGCGTTTGCCAACGTCTCAACCCTACGATCTGGTCACAGCTCGCCAGAGGTCTGCCACTCTCGCTGTCAGTCGGGCACTCCTGCCTCGACCCCCGGCGGTTTCGAGGAACCCAAGTTCGTCACCGCCGACCCCTCCACTGGGGATCTGTATGCCGATGTGGGCTCAGGTGTACCGAGTGCCAGCGAGAGGCAGAGACTGGTTCTACCCAATGGCGTGACGGGCGGTAGCTTCACCCTCACCTTCGAAGGCGAAACGACGGCACCAATTCAGTACTCGGAACTAGATACCGGACGTCTTGTCCAGGAAGCGCTCGAAGCCCTTCCGTCGATCGGTAAGTCGAACGTCCACGTTCCGGGTGGCGCATCGAATTTTGAGGAAATCATCTTCGGCGGCAAATTTACCGCGACCAACGTTCCGCAACTCACGGTGGATATTTCCGGGCTGACTCCCGGCGGTGGCGCGGCCGAACTCTTCACCGAAAGGCAGGGTAGCCCCGGCACCCCCGACCTCATCGAGAAATTTGATGAAGACGGGCATCTTGTGTCTTCCTTCGGAAACGCCGGGCAGCTCGAAGCTTCTTCGGGATCGGGACCTGCCTCAGCAATTGTGGGGGTCGCCGCAACCCCGAGCGGCTCGCTGTGGATCATCGGCGATTTGGAAGTGCCGCCGCTTCCCCAAGAATCCAGCAAAAACGTCCCTCAGGCGATCAAGTTCGGACCTGAAGGCAAAGTCCTTAGCAGCTGGGCCGCGACGCCGATAGCAGGTGAAAGTCAGGAACCAGCGCCGACTGGTCTCGCTCTTGATTCTGCCGAACATCTTTATTTCGTCGAAGGAGAAAGTCAAGCGAGAGTTGTTGTCTTCAGCTCCAGCGGCGCGCGTCTTGGAGCACTCACCGCGTACAACCTGAACCCTAATACGGGCAACCCAATCCCCAATAGCGAATTTCGGTTTCAGCCCACGTCTCTTACTGTCGACCCCACGACCGGCGAACCCTATGTTGCTGGCCCCGGAGCCCCGCTCATCGACGGTCAGCCGCTGTCCGCCGACCAAAAGGTGATCTACCGCTACTCCTCCTCCTGTGAACTGAATTCTGAACACATCCCCTTACATGTCTGCCCCGCCAGCGAATTCTTCGGCACCGACCGCCTCGTCGGCGCGATCGTCAGCGGAATCGCCTTCGATCCCGTGGCTAAGGACCTCTACGCCGTCGACAACAAAGGCCAGCAGCTCACCGCCTTCTCGACCGTCACCATCCCCGACGCCACCACCGCCAAGGCCACCAACCTCACCGCCGTCGACGCCCGCCTCAACGGCACCGTCAACCCCTCTGGCGTTGCGCTGAGCGAATGCCTCTTCGAATGGGGCGAAGCCGGCCAGCCCTTCGAACACACCGCCCCCTGCGCCTCCCCTAACGCCTCAGAAGTCGGCTCCGGCGAAGTCCCCGTCGCCGTGCACGCCGACATCTCCGGCCTCACCGCGACCAAGACCTACCACTTCCGCCTTGTCGTCTCGAACGCCAACACCGACCTCGCCGAAGAACCGAGTCGCGGCGCCGAAGTGGTCTTCGGGCCGCCGAAGGTCACCGCCTCGGTCAGCGCGGTCAGCGCTACCGACGCCACTCTGGGGGCTCAGATCAACCCCCAGAACGTCGCCACCACCTTCCACTTCGAGTACACGACGCAGGCGGATTTCGAAGCCAACGGCTTCGGCAACGCGACAAAAAGCCCTACCCCAGACGCCCCCGCCGGCGCCGGCGACGAAGAAGTCGACCGCAGCGCCCCGATCGGCGGCCTCGCCTCCAACACCACCTACCGCTACCGCCTGATCGCCGAGAACTCGGTGGGCACCGCGGTCGAATCCCCCGCCCTCGCCTTCACCACCCAGGGCCCCGCCACCGTCGGCCTCCCCGACGCCCGCGGCTATGAGCTCGTCTCTCCGCCCAACAAGCACGGAGCGCCCATCGAAGCCATCCCCCTCGAAGGCGGCGTCATCCAGGCCGCCGCCGACGGCTCCGCCATCGCCTACTTCGCCAAAGCCCCGGCCCTCGAAGAACCCGCCGGCAGCCGCAGCGCCATGAACTCCCAGCTGCTCTCCGCTCGCGCTCCCGCCGGCGGCTGGTCGACCGCCGACGTCTCCACTCCCCACCAGGGAGCCTCCGGCGTCATCCCCGGCGACCTCTCCGAGTACAAGCTCTTCTCCACCGACCTCTCTCGCGGCGTGGTGGAACCCTTCGGCGGCACCCCGCTCTCACCCCTAACCACCGAAAAGACGCCCTACCTGCGCCAGCCCGGCGGCGAATATACCCCCCTTGTCACCGCAGCCAACGTCCCCGCCGGCGTCAAATTCGGAGGAAAAGAAGGCTCTCCCGAAGCCTTCGGCGGCGACGTCAACTTCATCACCGCCAGCCCCGATCTCGCCCACATCCTGTTCACCTCGATCCAGCCGCTGACCGAAGACTTCAAAGCGGGCTTCAAACCCGCCGCCGCGAACGTATACGAGTGGAGCGGGGGCGCCCTCCAGCTCGTCAGCTTCGTCCCCTCGGGCACCGCCACCGCCTGCGGGGACTCCGGTCCCGCCTGCAAACCAGCCGCCGAAGCCGGCGCCGCCGCCTTAGCCGGTGCCCACAACTACCAGCTCCGGGGCGCGATCTCCACCGACGGCTCCCGCGTCGTCTTCGAAACCGGAGCCTCCCGCCTATACCAGCGCGACCTCGCCCGCGGTGAAACCGTCCAGCTCGACGCTGCCGAACCGGCCTGCCTCGCCCAGCACAAATGCGAATCCGGCGGAGGGCAGTTCCAGTACGCCTCCACCGACGGCTCCCGCGTCTTCTTCACCGACGGCCGCCGCCTCACCGCCGACTCCGCCCCCACGTCTTCAAGTGGAGCCACGCCCGACCTCTACATGTGTCAGATCGAAGTCAAAGGTGAAGAACACCTCGCCTGCACCCTCACCGACCTCACAGCCAACACTGTTAACCCCTCCGAACCCGCCAACGTTTCCGGCGCCGTGCTCGGCGGGGCCGAGGACGGCAGCTCGGTCTACTTCGTCGCCCAGGGTGCCCTCACCGAAGGCGAAGGCGCCGTCCACGGTAACTGCACCAGCTCCGGCGGTGTCGGCTCCGGCGAATGCAACCTCTACCGCTACGACACCGCCACCGAAGCCACCAGCCTCGTCGCCGTCCTCTCTGGCGCCGACCGAAATGACTGGTTCGCAGCCGGAGGCATCGACCTCGGCCAGCTCACCGCCCGCGTCTCCCCCAACGGCCGCTACCTCGCCTTCATGTCCTCCCAGCCCCTGACCGGCTATGACAACCGCGACGCCAAGACCGGGGTTCGCGATCAGGAGGTCTTCCTCTATGACTCGGGCGCCGAAGCGCTGCGCTGCGCCTCCTGCGATCCCAGCGGCGCCCGCCCCCATGGCGTCCTCGACGAAACCCCCTATCCCCACCTCCTCGTCGATCGCCCCGACAACTGGCTCGGCCAGACCCTCGCCGCCAACGTTCCCGGCTGGACCAGGGTCAACCTCGGCTACGCCGTTTACCAGTCCCGCTACCTCTCCAACGCCGGCCGCCTCTTCTTCAACGCCGCCGACTCCCTTGTCCCCGCCGACACCAACGGCAACTTCGACGTCTACCAGTTCGAGTTCCCCCAGGGCGAAGGCCAGCCGGCAAGCAACACCTGCACCACCGCCAGCGCCACCTACAGCCCCGCGACCGGCGGCTGCGTCTCGCTGGTCTCCTCCGGCACCTCCCCAGAAGAATCGGCCTTCGTCGATGCCTCCGAATCCGGCAACGACGTCTTCTTCCTCACCGCATCGCGACTCACCTCCAGGGACGTCGACGGTGCCCTCGACCTCTATGACGCCCGCTCGGGTGGCGGCGAAGCCGAAGCGGTGAAGCCGATCGAATGCTCCGGCGACGCCTGCCAGCAGCCGGCGGTGCCGCCCAGCGACCCCACCCCGGGCTCGCTCACCTTCCAGGGCGCCGGCAACCTCCTCGAATGCTCCAAGAGCAAGGTCAAGAAGTCGGGCAAGTGCGTGGCCAGGAAAGCAAAGAAGAAGCACCACAAGAAGAACAAGCGAACCGCCGCTCACAACCGTGGAGGTCAGAAGTGAACGCCAGCATGGATCACCGACCGGCCGACCCCATCGTGACCAAGGAGAGCTTTCTGGTGAACATGCTGACTCAAGTCTCTTCGGTACGTGAGCGAAACGCCCTCGCGAGGACGCCGAGATGGGCGCTCCTGGGCGCGACCCTCCTCGGACTCCTCGTCCCTGCCGCCAACGCCGCCTCAGCCCAGGCGGCTGAGCCCTGGTGGCATCTGAACGCCTCCGTCCGGCCCAACCCGATCCCCACCGGCGGTGAAGGCGTCCTCGTCGTGCGCTCTTCCAACCTGGGCAACCAGACCACCGCCGGCGCCGCGACCGTCAGCCTCAACCTGCCCGAAGGCGTCGAAGTGGTCAAAGAATCGGGCGTCCCCCAGGTTGGCTTCTACTCCTTCGCCCGCGGCATCGAGAACCTCGGTCCGAACGGCGGCGGCGTCAACCCGTCCCTCGAACTCTGCAAAGTGGCCGCCCGCCAGATCCTCTGCAGCACCGAATCCTTTGCCTCCGGCACCGAAGTCATCGCGCCGCTCCGTCCCTACGAATTCCTCGAGATCCGCGCCCATGTCAAAGACACTGGCGCCGCTCCCGGCGCTACCTATGAGGCCGAATCCGGCGGCGGCGGCGCGGGCTCGATCTCGGTCACCAGGCAGCTGCCGATCGGCGAAGAAGCCCCCCGCTTCGGCGCCGAAGACTATGCGCTCACCCCCGAAGCCGAAGGCGGCGCCACCGATCCCCGCGCCGGCTCCCACCCTTACCAGCTCACGACCGACTTCAACCTCAACCAGAACGCCGACGAACCGGGTGCCGGCGGCAGCGAACACTACGCCCGGCCCCCGGCCCTGGCCCGCAACCTCCACTTCCGCCTTCCCCCCGGCCAGATTGCCCGCGCCACCTCCATTCCCACCTGCAGCGCAACCGACTTCGCCGCCGTCCACGGCAACAGGAACGACTGTCCCTCAGACACCGTCATCGGCGTCGCCACCATCACCATCGAAGAACCGGTCGGCCAACTTCCGCCTGCCTCGACCTTCCCGGTCCCCCTCTTCAACCTCGAACCCGCCTACGGGGAACCCGCCCGCTTCGGCTTCGAGTTCGCCGCCGCGCCCGTCATCCTCGACACCGCCGTGCGCTCCGGCAAGGCTGGCACCAAAGAAGGCGACTACGGCGTCACCGTCACCGCCGCCAACACCACCCAGCTCGTCAACTTCATCTCTTCCACCGTCACCTTCTGGGGCACCCCCGGCGACCCCAGCCACGACCAATCGCGCGGCTGGGACTGCCTCGTCGCCGGCCAGCTCTCTGGGGCGGGCCCTTGCGAAGCGCAAAACCAGGCCAAGCCACCGGCCTTCCTCACCCTGCCCACCGACTGCGCGGCACCTTTTGCGACCACTGTCGAAGGCGACTCTTGGACCAGCCCGGCGACCCCCGAACGCAAGTTCCTCGAACCCTTCACCTACTCACTCGAAGACGGCGCCGGAAATCTGCAGCCCCTCACCGCCTGCAACCAGCTCCCCTTCAATCCTCAGGTCCACTCTGAACCGACCTCCAACGCTGCCACGTCGCCCACCGGCCTCAGCTTCGACGTCAACTTCGAAGACGAAGGCCTGCTCAGCTCCAAGCCCGATGCCAGGGCCCAGTCGCAGCTGAACAAGGCCATCGTCACCCTGCCCCAGGGCTTCACCACCAACCCCTCGGTCGCCGAAGGCCTGAAGGCCTGTAGCGAAGCCGAATACGAAGCAGCCACCCTTGAAGCCAACTCCGGCTGCACGAGCGAATCGAAAATAGGCGAAGTCGAAGTCGCCTCGCCCCTGGTCAAGCCCAGCCAGATCCTCCACGGAGGCCTCTACGTCGCCACCCAGCACCAGAACCCCAACGGCAACCTGCTGACCCTCTACCTGATCGCCCGCAACCCCGAAATCGGCGTGGTCGTGAAACAGGCGCTGAAGGTGGAACCCGACCCCGCCACCGGACAGCTGACCACCGAAGTCGACAGCGTCCCCCAGCTGCCCTTCAGCCACTTCCACCTCTCCTTCCGCCAGGGCCAGCGCAGCCCGCTGATCACCCCGCCCGCCTGCGGCCCCTACACCGTCAAGGCGCTGATGTACCCCTGGTCGAACCCGGGCGCCCCGGTCGAACGGACCAGCTCCTTCCAGATCACGGCGGGGCCCGAAGGCAACCCC
>DASYJK010000231.1:0-5401 GCA_035996525.1 Solirubrobacterales bacterium | reverse complement strand
GGGCTCGGTGGCGCGGGCGATCCGGTCCATCACCCGCACCGCCTCGACCGGGTGCTGGCCGACCGCGGTCTCCTCGGAGAGCATCACCGCGTCGGTGCCGTCGTAGATCGCGTTGGCGACGTCGGTCACCTCGGCCCGGGTGGGGCGCCGCGCGGTCACCATCGAGGCCAGCATCTGGGTCGCCGTGATCGCCGGCTTCGAGGACTGGCCGGCGAGCCGGATCAGCCGCTTCTGCTCGATCGGCATCCGCTCCAGCGGAATTTCGATCCCGAGGTCGCCGCGGGCGACCATGATCCCGCCGGTGGCGACGCGGACGATCTCCTCCGCGTGCTCGGCCGCCTCCTGCTTCTCGATCTTGGCGATCACGGGTATGCGGGAGCCCAGCTCCTTCAGCCGCGCCGTCACCGGCTCCAGGTCAGCCGCGGTGGAGACGAAGGAGACAGCGAGCAGGTCGACGCCGTTCTCGACCGCGAACTCGACCCAGTCGAGGTCGACCCCGGTCGTCGCCGGCAAATCGGCGCCGCCGGGGATGTTCATCCCCTTGTGCGAGGAGAGCGTCCCCCCCACCTCGATCTCGCAGTCGACGCCGTCGGGCTCGGGGTCGTTGACCCGCAGGCGGATCGCGCCGTCGGCGAGGTAGACGAGCTGGTCCTGCTTGAGATCGGTGACGCCGGGCCAGGAGACCGGGATCGTCTCGCCGTCCCCCTCGACATCGCGCGGAGTCAGGGTCACGTGCATCCCCGTCTTCAGTTCGGCGAAGTCGTCCCGGAGCTCGCCGATCCGCAGCTTCGGGCCCGGCAGGTCGCCCAGCACCGCGACCTCGCGCCCGACCGCCGCCGCGGCGGCGCGGATGTCGGCGATCGTCTCGGCCTGGCGTTCGGGGCCGGCGTGGGAGAAGTTGAGGCGGAAGACGTCGGTGCCGGCGGCCACGAGCTGCTCGAGCGTCGCCGAGTCCCAGCTCGCCGGCCCGACGGTGGCGATGATCTTCGTCCGCCGCTCGACGTGGACGCCGCTCCCGGATCTCGGATTCGCCTGCATCGGCTGACTGTAAAGGGACGCTAACCTCGTCGGCGTGACGACCGCCACCGATGTCGCCGGCGAGCTGGTTGGGCGGGCCCCGGCCTCCGCCGCCGGGCCGCTCGAGCCGGCCGCGCTGAACGGGCTCGCCCGGCCTCCGCGGATCCCGCTCTCGCGTCTGATCCAGTCGCTGCGCTTCAACCAGCGCCAGATCGAGTTCGTCTTCCGCGCCCGCCGCGAGCTCGGCGAGGTCTTCCGCATGCACGGCGCCACCGCGGACGCGGTCACCGTGACCAGCCATCCCGACCACGTGCGCTCGCTCTTCACGGCCAGCCCGGAGCTGGCGCCCTCGCTGACCGGCGAGTCGCCACTGCGGCCGATCGTCGGCACCCAGTCGGTCCTGACCGCGGTCGGCCCCCGCCACATGCGCCAGCGCAAACTGCTGCTGCCGTCCTTCCACGGCGAGGCGATCGAGGCCTACACGCAGATGATCTCGGAGGCGACCGAACGCGAGCTCGACCGCTGGCCGGTCGGCGAGCCCTTCGCCCTGGCGCCGCGGATGCAGGCGATCACCCTCGACGTGATCATGGCCGGGATCTTCGGCATCGAGGGCAGACCGCGACGCGGCACCCCCGAGCACGGCCTGCGGCAGATGATCCGCAAACTGGTGGCGGCCTCGACCCAGCCGGTGGCGCAGGTCGGCGAGCTGCTGCAGATCGGCCGCGACGAGGCGGTGGGCGCGATGAAGTACGGGCTCTCGCTCCTCGACAAGCAGGTCTACGCGGTGATCTCCGGCCGCCGCCGCGCCGCCGACCTCGACGAGCGCCGCGACATCCTCTCGCTGCTGCTGCAGGCGCGGACCGAGGAGGGCGAGGAGCTGACCGACAAAGAACTGCGCGACGAGCTGCTCGTCCTCGTCCTCGCCGGCCACGAGACGACCGCCAACTCGCTCTCCTGGGCCTGGGAGCGGCTGGTCCGCAACCCCGCTGCCCACGAGGCGCTGCTCGGCGCGGTCCGCTCCGGCGAGGGGGCCGAAGAGCGGGTCGAGGCGACGATCGTCGAGACGATGCGCTCACGGCCGGTGATCCCGCTGATCGGCCGCCGCGTCACCGCCCCCTGGCAGCTGGGCGAGTACGGCGTCCCCGCCGGCACCGCGATCGCGATCAGCATCCTCCTCGTCCACCACCGCGACGATCTCTACCCCGAGCCCTTCCAGTTCCTCCCCGAGCGCTGGCTCGACGACCGCAAGCCCGGCACCTACGAGTGGATCCCCTTCGGCGGCGGCATCCGCCGCTGCCTCGGCGCCGCCCTGGCGATGGCCGAGATGCGCGTCGTGCTCACGGCGATGGCCCGCCGCCTCGACCTCGAGGCCGACGACCCCGCCCCCGAGCGCGCCCTGCACCGCAACGTGACGATGATCCCCGCCCGCGGCGGCCGGGTCGTACTGCGCTCACGCCACTCATAAACAACACCTTTTCGCGTATTCGGGGCGACGCCTTGCGGCGTCCTTGGTTTTGAAGCCGATGCTATTTGGGATGGACGTCAAGCTTGAAGTTGATACTGACGCCATCTTTCACAGTCAAACCTGCGCCGCTTGTGATTATCGGGGTTTTCCCCTGCTTGACGTAGACATATGCGGTCGTTCCAAGAATCATTGCCTGGCTCAGAAGCGCACCCCCGATCACAATCGCAGCAACCGCAATGATCGGAAATGGGTCTGACACACTGAAGGCATCGAAGGTCCGGTCATCGATTGCGATTCGGCCACCGTGCAATTCGTAAACGCCGAGGAAGGACTCGGTCTTGTAGTCCTCAATTGGCGGACCCAGCTCGATGCCTTGCGCAGAGTCAATAAATCGCCACGCGGAATCACCTTTGGTCGATCTGGCCAGTTCGACGCCTTCGTCATCTTTGATCTGGATGGCAATATCGGCCTGGAAGGCTTCCGTTCCTCCTTCGAAAAGGTTGACGCTGCCGCGAAGATCAACGAAGTCGTCATCAGCAGCAACGCTGCTGAGCAAAAGCGAACTACTCGACTCAGGCTCACGCACAATCAGATCAAGGGTCCGTCTCTCCGACATTTGTGCCTCCTATCCTTTTCCCTTCGGGAACTCCACAGCAACTGAACAACCCAAATACGGTTCAGTCTGCCCGTTTTGAAGCACCAGAAATTCCATCTTGTCCCCTACGAGTTTGAGCGCAAGGAGCGTTGCGGGCTCACCTTGGACCTTGACGCCTTTGACGCGAGGCATCGCCACGATCTTGGCTTCTTCGCTGCGCTTTTCCATTGTCTGGGCTAGTACCAGCGCCGCGGGGAGCACTGCCTTATCGTCCTCGGGATCTGGAGTCGTCCGAGCCGTTACGTAGGCCCGCGCCAACACATCCGCACCGGCGGCAATGGCAGCTGCCATCGACTCTGTCTCCAATCGGAATCTTGAGTATTCGAGAGAGCCTATATGTCGCCGCGAGCCGAAGAAAGGGGCCTGTCCAGAACGGAGAGGGAGGGATTCGAACCCTCGAGAGAGCTTGCGCCCCCTACTCGCTTAGCAGGCGAGTGCCTTCAGCCACTCGGCCACCTCTCCGGGCACTTCGGCCCCGATTGTAGGAACTAACGGGGCACGGCGCGGTTAGTCTCGTGCGGGTGTCCCCCGTCCCCGAGCAGTCGCATGAGCGCTACGAGCGGATCTTCGCCGAGGTCGAGGCGCCGTTCGCCTTCGTCGACCTCGACGCGATGTGGGCCAACGCCGAGTCGATGCTGGAGCGGGCGAAGGGCAAGCCGGTCCGGGTCGCCAGCAAGTCGGTCCGTTGCCGGGCGCTGCTGCAGGCGATCCTCGATCGCGACGAGCGCTTCGCCGGGCTGATGACCTACACCCTGCCCGAGACCCTGTGGCTGGCCGAGCAGGGGTTCGAGGATCTGCTGCTCGCCTACCCGACCGCCGACGCCGGCGCGCTCGAGGAGCTGGCGCTGCGCTCGGCCGCGCACACGGCCGGCGCGCCAATCGTGATGATCGACTGCGTCGAGCATCTCGACGCGATCGAGGCGGTGCTGGGCGCGGCGGCCGCGCCGGTCCGGGTCTGCATCGACATCGACGCCAGCTGGTGGGCGCTCGGCGGCCGGATCAAGATCGGGCCGAAACGCTCACCGGTCCACACGGTCGAGCAGGCGGTGGCGCTGGCGCGCGAGATCGAGCGGCGGCCGCAGATCGAACTCGACGCATTGATGGCCTACGAGGGGCAGATCTCCGGGGTCGGCGACCGGCCTCCCGGCCGGCGCCTGCGCGGCGCCGCGATCCGCTTCATGCAGCGCCGCTCCGCCGCCGAGCTGGCGGCGCGACGGGGGGCGATCGTCGCCGCCCTGGGCGAGTTCGTCGAGCTGCAGATCGTCAACGGCGGCGGCACCGGCAGCCTCGAACTGACCGGGGCCGAGAAGGCGGTGACCGAGGTGACCGCCGGCTCCGGCTTCTATGCGCCCGGACTCTTCGACCACTATGGCCGCTTCACCCTCACCCCCGCCGCCGGTTTCGCGCTGCCGATCGTGCGCAAGTACGCGCCCGAGGTCGCGACCGCGCTCGGCGGCGGCTACCTCGCCTCCGGCACCGGCGACCCGGGGCGCCTGCCCACCCCCTGGCTCCCCCCCGGCCTCGGCTTCGACCCCGAGGAGGGCGCCGGCGAGGTCCAGACCCCGCTGGTCGGCGATGCCGCCGCCAGCCTGGCCGTCGGCGACCGCGCCTACCTGCGCCACGCCAAAGCCGGCGAGCTCTGCGAGCACTTCAACGCCCTGCACCTGGTCGAAGGCGAGGAGATCGTCGACGTCGTCCCGACGTACCGGGGCGACGGCCAGACGTTCCTCTAACGAACTGCATCACGTTCGTATCCCTTAGGACTACGAATGTGATGCAGTTCGATCAGGGGCCGAGGACGCGCTCCGCGTATTCGTTGCTGAAGACGCGCCCCGGGTCGAGCTCGTCGCGGGCGGCCTGGAACTCGGCCCAGGCCGGGTAGAGCGACGCCAGGGTCGCGGCGGTCTGGAAATGGCGCTTGCCCCAGTGGGGGCGGCCACCGTAGGAGCCCATGATCTCCTCGACGGCCTCGAAGTAGGGGCGCCACTCCATGCCGCGGTACTGGTGCACGGCGATGTAGGCGGTGTCGCGTTCGTGCGAAGGACTGAGCAGGGCGTCGTCGCCTGCCGCCACCCGCATCTCGATCGGGAAGAGGACCGGGTAGCGGTTGGAGCGCACCCACTCGACCACCCGGCGCGCCGCCTCGGGCCCGTGCTCGCGCGGCACCCCGTACTCCATCTCGACGAAGCGGACGCGACGGTCGTTGGCGAAGACGCGGTGGCTGTGGTCGACGGTCCGCCCGCCGCTCGCGACCCAGCCGGCGA
>DASYJK010000230.1:0-4473 GCA_035996525.1 Solirubrobacterales bacterium | reverse complement strand
CTGCCTGGCTGTATCGGTTGCGGCCTCCCGAGATTGTCTCCGCGCCAGCGGCACAAAACGTTCGGAGAGCCACCCGGCGCTCCCCCGGGCCTCCGCCCCGCTAGACGAGGAGAAACCGTAAGACGGCGCTTTCCCGCGCGGAAGCCTTGACTTCATGCGCGCCCCGTGTGTGGGGTCGCTCGTCAGCATCGTTGTGTGATCGACTTCTTCTCCATGCTGTTTGCGGGGCTGACCCTCCCGCGCGTCCAGAGCCCATGGCCGGAAAGCATCGGCCTCGGCTTTCCCTTTGCGATGGCGGGTGCGGCGGGCGTTCTGGCCAGCAGGATCCAACCAGAGGTCTTGCAAGCAGAGCGGGATCGAGCGATTCGCGTCGGAAATCTCTGGAGCTTTCGTCTGGGAGCAGCCTTCTACCTTCTCTCGCTTGCCTTTCAAGTAGTGCTCGTGATCGGTCTCGGCCGTGAAAAACGTGCAGACGCCCAGCGAACTCGCTGACGTCCGACCCCCGCCACCCTCCAGAGAGGGAGGCGCTCTTCGATTGTCTACTCGACGGCCTGGGTCTAGCTCGTCTCTAGCCTCAGCTTCCGAAGGGCGGGGCCGGTAGGGCCTCTGAACGTTTTGTGCCGCTGGCGCGGGGCGAAGTCTCGGACGGCCGCAAGCGATCCAGCCAGTCAGGCAAGTGAGGAGGCCCTACCGGCCCCGCCCATTGCATGCTCGAGCTAAAGCGCGCTCTGACGAAGCCCGCAATACGGGCAATCGCTCACGTCCAGCCCGATCAGCTGGTCGCAGCGGCGGCAGGACCTGAGGTTCGCCGGGGTGCGGGGGAGGGACGAGGCGGAGGGGGCAAGCGGCAGCACCATCGCCACCGGCTCCATCTCCTCGCCGGTCTCGCGATCGACGTAGGTCTGGCCGGGCTCGGCGTGGGCGAGGGCCTCGCGGCCGGAGGCCGGGGCGCGCATCCGATAGAGCTGACGGTCGTTCATCGCCGCGAAGACTAATAGCTTGGGCGGCACCGATGCGCGTCCTCCTCTTTCACGGCTACATGCTGCGGGGCACCGGCAGCAACATCTACAACGTCAACCTGGCTCGGGCGCTGGCCCGGCTCGGTCACGAGGTGCACCTTCTCTGCCAGGACCGTGAGGTCGAAATCGAGGGGGTCGAGATCCACAACCCCGACATCGGCGGCCTCCTGCCCGTCTACGTCAAAGACCCGTATGAGGGGTTCGAGGTGAAGGCGTTCCCGGAGCTGAGCGAGGCCGAGCTCGACTTCTACGTCGAGTCCAACGTCGCCGCCGTGCGCGCGGTCGCCGAGTCGACGGGCGGCTTCGACGCCGCCCTCGCCAACCACCTGGTGATGGGCCCGGCGATCCTTGCCCGAGCCGGCGTCGGCCCCTTTGCCGCCAAGATTCACGGCTCGGCCCTCGAGTACACGGTCAAACCGAACCCGCGGTTCCTTCCTTATGCCGAAGAAGGAATGGAGGCCGCCGCCGGCGTCCTGGTCGGCTCCGGGCACACCGCCGAGTCCCTATGGGCTGCGCTGCCGGATCTCTCGAATCTCCGAGAGAAGACTCGCCTGGGACCGCCCGGCGTTGATGTCGAGGAGTTCCAGCCGGGGGGCTCCCATGGGGCCGCGCTGGTGGTCTTCGTCGGAAAGCTGATCGTCTCCAAGGGCGTGGATCTGCTGATCGCGGCTTGGCCGCTGGTGCGGGCGGCTCATCCGGAGGCACGGCTGCAGATCGCGGGGTACGGCGAGTACGAGGGTGGGCTGCGCCGGTTACTGGCCGCCCTAGATCGGGGAGATCTCGACGATGCGCGGGAGGTAGCGAGGCTTGGCTGGGCGCTCGAGGGTGGGGAGGAGAGGCCGCTGTCGATCCTCTCGGGGTTTCTCGCCGATCCGCCGCCGGGATATCTGGAGGCGGCCAGAGGGGTCGCCGGGTCGATCGAGTTGATCGGGCGGCTGGAGCACGACGAGGTGGCCGAGCTGCTGCCGCGGGCCGAGGCGCTGGTGATGCCGAGCACCTTTCCGGAGGCCTTCGGGATGGTCGCGGTCGAGGCCGCGGCCTGCGGGGCGCTGCCGGTCTCGGCCGGGCACTCGGGGATGCTCGAGGTGTCGCGCCAGCTCGCCGCCGACCTGCCCGCGGCGGTCGGCGAGCTGACCTCGTTCGCGGTCGAGCGGGGCGCGGTCGAGGCGATCGCCGCCCGGCTGAACGGCTGGCTGGCGCTGTCCGAGTCCTCGCGCGAGGACGCTCGCCTGGAGCTCGTCAGGACCGCGAGACGGCTGTGGAGCTGGGAGGGAGTGGCCCGCGGCGTCCTTGCCGCATCGGCCGGAGAGCTGGGAGATCTGCCCCTTCCCGGCTAGCTAGTGCCAACCGTCACCTGAGGCCGCAAAACCTCCCGCCGCCGCTTCAATAGAATGCCGCGCGCCTCATGTACGGCCGCCTCCCGATAGTGAAGATGCTCGCCGCCACGGTCGCGCTGGCCGCTGCGATCTGTGCCGTCATGGTCCCGATCCACTGGGACGGACAGCAGGCGTCCACGGCCGCGCCGAAGATCGACAACCTGCTGACGGTGATGATCGTCCTCTCGTCCCTCGTCTTCTCGCTGGTCGTCGTGATGCTCGGCTACGCCCTCTGGAAATTCCGGGCGAAGCCGGGCGACGAATCCGACGGCGAGCCGATCCACGGCAACACCCGGCTCGAGGTCGCCTGGACGCTGATCCCGACCGTGATCGTCCTCTTCGCCGGCGGCTACAGCTGGTCGGTGCTGAACGACATCGAAAAGCCCGCCGAAAACGCGCTCACGGTCGACGTCTTCTCCCAGCAGTACGCCTGGAGCTTCGGCTACCCGGGCAAGGACATGGCCTATTCCGAGGGTGAGCTGCACGTCCCCGTCAACCGCCAGGTCCAGTTCAAGATGCACGCCCAGGACGTGATCCACTCCTTCTGGGTGCCGGAGTGGCGGATCAAGAAAGACAACGTGCCCGGGATCACCACGACCGCGATCGTCACCCCCGACAAGATCGGGACCTACCAGCTGATCTGCACCGAGCTCTGCGGCTTCGGCCACGCCTCGATGCGGGCCAAAGTCGTCGTCCAGTCGCCGGCCAAATTCCGCGAATGGGTGGGCAGCCTGAAGACCAAAGTCCCGCAGCCGCTGGCAGAGTCGATTACCCAGGACACCGAGGCGAACCCGGTACCGCTGGAAGCGGGCGGGGCATAATGAAGGAGAAGCGATGACGGCCGCGATCAAGCAACCCGGGTGGATTCGAGGCGCGCTTGGCGCCCTCCTCGCGGCGGCATTCGGTTTCGGCCTGGTCCTCGCCCTGCGTTCGATCTCCGGCCTGCCGTTGTACGACACCGAGCAGACCGGCTACCCGCACGTGGTGGTGCCGCTGATCCTCGCTCCGCTGGGTTTCCTCGCCGGTTTCGGCTGCTTCGACTACTGGCTGCGCTGGGCCGCCGGCCTGCCGACGATCCCCGACGATCACTCCCAGCACGGCGCCAAGAGCTGGAAGGACTACTTCCGCTTCAACACCGATCACAAGGTGATCGGCATCCAGTACATCTGCACCACCTTCTTCTTCTTCTTCATCGGCGGCCTGCTGGCGATGCTGATCCGGGCCGAGCTGGCCCAGCCGGGCACCCAGATCGTCGGCGCCGCGGCTTACAACAGCCTTTTCTCGACCCACGCCGCGATCATGATCTTCCTCTTCGTGATCCCGGTTTTCGCCGGGATCGCCAACTACGTCCTGCCGCTGATGATCGGCGCCCCGGACATGGCCTTCCCGCGCCTCAACGCGCTCAGCTTCTGGATGCTGCCGATGGCCGGCATCCTCTTCATCGGCAGCTTCCTCGCCCCCGGCGGCGCCTTCGACGCGGGCTGGACCGGCTACGCGCCGTTGTCTACCGGCGCCCCGCTGGGCCAGTCGTTCTTCAACCTCGGCGTCCAGTTCGCCGGCGCCTCCTCGATCGCCACCGCGCTCAACTTCCTGGTCACGATCATCACCATGCGCGCGCCCGGGATGACCTTCTGGCGGATGCCGCTGCTGGTCTGGGCCAATCTCTCGACCTCGCTCCTGGTCGTCGCCGCGACCCCGTTCATCGCCGGCGCCCAGTTCATGGTCCTCTTCGACCGCATCCTCCACACCAACTTCTTCCAGTTTGCGGCCGGTGGAGACGTGATCAGCTATCAGCACATCTTCTGGTTCTACTCGCACCCAGCCGTCTACATCATGATGTTGCCCGGCTTCGGGATTATCAGTGAGGTGATCTCGATCCACTCGCGTAAGCCGATCTTCGGCTATCGCCTGATCGCCCTCTCGACCGTGGCCATCGGCGTGCTCGGGTTCACGGTGTGGGCGCACCACATGTTCATCTCGGGCATGGCGCCGTGGCTGCGCGTGCCGATGATGCTGACCACGCTGCTGATCGCGGTACCGACCGGGATCAAGATCTTCTCCTGGCTGGGGACGCTCTA
>DASYJK010000229.1:0-21844 GCA_035996525.1 Solirubrobacterales bacterium | reverse complement strand
CATCCGCCCGGCGCCGCGGATGATCTCCAACCACGAGGGCAACGAAACCGCGCGGGCGACCGAGCTGGCGCAGCGGATCGAGCGCGGCGACGTCGTCGCCCTCGTCTCCGACGCCGGCATGCCGGCGATCTCCGACCCCGGCTACAAGCTGATCCACCGCTGCATCGAACGGGATCTGGAGGTCACCGTCCTCCCGGGCCCTTCTGTGGTGCCGGTGGCGCTGGTCGCCTCCGGGCTGCCGACCGACCGCTGGCGCTTCGAGGGCTTCCTGCCGCGCCGCGCCGGTGAGATGGAGCGGGTGCTGCGCTCGACCGAGACCGTCGTCGCCTTCGAGTCGCCGCGCCGGGTGGGGGAGTCGCTGGCGGCGCTGGCCTCGCTTGCGCCCGATCGCCAGGCGGCCGTCTGCCGCGAGCTCTCGAAGATGCACGAGGAGGTCGCCCGCGGCAGCCTCGGCGAGCTGGCCCGCCGCTTCCGCGGCGACGTCAAGGGTGAGATCGTCCTCGTGATCGGCCCCGCCGCCTCCGACTCCCACGACAAAGACGTCGGCTTCGCGGTCGACGCCCTGCGCCACCTGGTCCAGTCCGGCGCCCGCCCCCGCGCCGCCGCCAGCGTCGTCGCGGCGCTGACCGGCACCCGCGCCAACGATCTCTACAAAGCGCTGACCGGCCGCGAGGCGCGGCGCTAGTGCCCATCCCTAACTAACGTAGGTCGTCAGGCATGAGCTACTTCGTCACCACCCCGATCTACTACGTCAACGCGGAGCCGCACCTCGGCCACGCGTACTCGACGATGGCGGCCGACATCCTCGCCCGGCACATGCGCCAGCGCGGGGAGGACGTCTTCTTCCTCACCGGCACCGACGAGCACGGCGAGCCGATCGAGACGGCGGCCGAGCGCGAGGGGATCTCGCCGCAGGAGCTGGCCGACCGCAACGCCGCCAAGTTCGAGGCGCTGGGGCCGATCATCGACGCCAGCAACGATTTCTTCATCCGCACCTCCGACCCGCGCCACGAAGCGAAGGTGGCCGAGATCATCCAGCGGGTCTACGACAACGGCTGGGTCGACAAAGGGGTCTACGAAGGCTGGTACTGCCCGCGCTGCGCCGACTTCAAAACCGAGCGCGAGCTCGGCCCCGGCAACACCTGCCCGATCCACGAGATCCCGCTCGAGAAGGTGCGCGAGGAGAACTGGTTCTTCCGCCTCTCCGCCTTCCAGGAGCGGCTGGAAGCGCTGTACGAGGAGCAGCCCGACTTCGTCGTCCCCGACTTCCGCCGCAACGAGGCGGTCGCCTTCATCAAGAGTGGGCTGGAAGACGTCTCGCTCTCGCGGCCGACCCTGAAGTGGGGGCTGCCGCTGCCCTGGGACCCCGAGCAGCGGATGTACGTCTGGTTCGACGCGCTGCTCAACTACGTCACCGCGCTGACCTTTGCCCGCGAGGGGGAGGACCTGACCGAGCGCTTCTGGCCGGCCAGCCTGCACGTGATGGCGAAGGACATCCTCAAGTTCCACGCGGTGATCTGGCCGGCGCTCTGCATGGCGGCCGGGCTGGAGCCGCCGCGGCGGATGACGATCCACGGCTTCCTCCTGATGGGGGAGAAAAAGATGTCGAAGTCGCTCGGCAACGTGCTCGACCCGTTCGCGGCGATCGAGCGCTTCGGCGCCGACGCGCTGCGCTTCTACCTCTTTCGCGAGGTCAGCTTCGGCCAGGACGGCTCGATCTCCACCGCCGGCTTCGAGTCCCGCTACGAGACCGAGCTCGCCAACGACTACGGCAACCTCGCCAGCCGGGTGCTGGCGATGGTCGAGCGCTATCGCGACGGCACCGTGCCGGTGGCCGCGGTCGACGCGGTCCTGGCGGAGGATTTCGAAGGCGTCGTCGCCCGCTTCAGCGAGCTGCTCGACCGGGCCGAGCTGACCCAGGCGCTGGAGGAGGCCTGGAAGCTGGTGCGCCGGCTCAACCGCTTCGTCGAGGAGACGCAGCCGTGGGTGCTGGCCAAGGACGAGGCCGACCCCGAGCGCCTCGACGAAGTCCTCTACAACCTGGTCGAGGGGATCCGGGTGACGACCCTGCTGCTCGTCCCCTTCCTGCCGCGCGGCACCGAGACGCTGCTGGCGGCGCTCGGCGAAGAGGGCCGCGGGCTGGCCGAGCTCGGCTCGCGCTCGGGCGGTCAGAGCGTCGAGCGGATCCCGGCGCTGTTCCCGAAGATCGAGCCGCCGGATTGATTTTCCAGTCCATCGGGTAGGACCGATGGGCGATGGGTTACGCGACGCTCCCGGGAAGAGCTCGATCGACCAGGTCGACGACGATCGGCATGGTGGCCCTGCTGGCGGCCACGCTGACCCTGGCCTATGTGAGTCAACCGGCGAGCGCGGCGTCGCTGGCCGGCAAGGACGGCATGATCCACGCCTGCTTCAAGGCAAGGGGGAAGGGCAAGGGCACCCTGCGGGTGGTGCGCAGCGCCAAGGCCAAGTGCCCGCGTGGCTGGAAGAAAACCGCCTGGAGCGCGAGGGGGCCGGCCGCCACCGGTGGCGGCGGCGAAGAAGGTACGGCCGGCGGCAACGGCGAAGGCGGCGCGCCGGGATCGACGGGTGCGATCGGGACGGCGGGGGCGAAAGGCACCGTCACCTCACTCGAAAAACAGGTGACCGAACTGCTGACGAAAGTCAAAAGCCTGGAAAGCATCCTCAGCGGCATCAACAACGCGCAGCTGAAAGGCGCGATCGGCGCGGTGCCGGTCGTGCAGACGCTCTGTGCCCAGGCCGGCAAACTGAACGAACAGAGCGGCAAACTCGGCGACTCGGTGCAGGCGCTGAACGGCGTCCTCGGCCCCCTGCTCCTCGCCTTCGCTCCGGTCAGCGTGCCAACCGCGTTGCCGGCCTTCGCCTGTCCGGCGATCTAGCGGCCGCGTTTCCTATCTCGTCTGGTCCGCGTCCGGTGAGGCGTCCCAGAAGTCCTCGACCTTGGTCGCGTCGCCGCCCTCGCGCTTGCGGGAGATAGCCCACATCTCCACCGCCTCGTCACCGAGGTTGCGGTGGGAGCGGGTGGTTCCCGACGCGACCCGAACCGCCGAGCCGGCGGCGACCTCCTCGATCTCGTCGTCGAAGCGCATCGTCAGGCGCCCCTTCGTGATCAGGTAGATCTCCTCGGTCTCCTCGTGGCGGTGGCCGCTGCCCTGCTCGAAGTCGGAGTGGGGCGGAACCCGGATCAGGGTCAGTGCCAGTTGCTCGCTTTCCAGGGCCTCGGTCAGCCGGCGGAACTCACCGGGCACGTCGGACCCCTCGTAGCTGTCGGAGCAGGCGTCGGCGACGGCGATCGAGTAGCGGTTCACACGGAGGATCTACCCGCTCTGCCGGTCCCTACGCACCGGGGGATTGAGCTTGTGATTGCCGGGTACCGAGGGCGAGCAACACCCGGGCCTCCAGGGACGCCGCGCGCGTCACGGGCTGTCACATCGTGATGAAGGAGAAAAGATGGAGACGGCAAGCAACTCCCGCGCGCTGGCGGTCGTCACCGGCGCCTCCAGCGGTATCGGCTTCGAGTTGGCGAAGGTCTTCGCCGAGGAGGGCTTCGATCTGCTGATCGCGGCCGAGGACGAGGAGCTCGACGAAGCCTGCCGTGAGCTCAACCAGATGACCGCCAGCGTCGAGTCGGTACGGGTCGATCTGGCGCGACCGGAGGGAGTCGAACGGCTCCATGAGCGGATCCAGGCGGGCGGTCGCCCGGTCGCCGCGCTTTGCCTCAACGCCGGGCGTGGCGCCGGCGGTGCCTTCGCGACCGAAACCAAGCTCGAGGACGAGCTGGAGATCGTCGATCTCAACGTGCGCTCGACCGTGCATCTCTGCAAGCTGGCGCTCGCTGACATGGTCGCCCGCGACGAGGGCCGAATCCTCTTCACCTCCTCGGTCGCCTCGACCATGCCGGGCGCCTTCCAGGCCGTCTACAACGCCTCGAAGTCGTTCGTGCAGTCCTTTGCCCTGGCCCTGCGCAACGAGCTGAAGGACACCGGCGTCTCGGTGACCTCACTGATGCCCGGGGCGACGGAGACCGAGTTCTTCGAGGTCGCGGCGATGGAGGACACGAAGGTGGGGGCGAGTGAGAAGGACGATCCCGCCGAGGTGGCGCGCCAGGGCTACGAGGCGCTGATGGCCGGCAGGGAGCGGGTCGTCGGCGGCTCGACCAAGAACAAACTCCAGGTGGCGGCGAGCAAAGTGCTGCCCGACTCGAAAAAGGCCGAGATGCACCGGGCGATGGCCGAACCCGGCTCGGCGAAGGAGGGCTGAGATGAAGGCGCTGACCTTCCACGGCAAAGAAGACGTCCGGGTCGACGAGGTCCCCGACCCCTCGATCCAGCATCCGACCGACGCGATCGTCCGCATCACCTCCACCGCGATCTGCGGCTCGGACCTGCACCTGTACGGGGTGCTGGGCATGTTCATCGACGAGGGCGACATCCTCGGCCACGAGCCGATGGGGATCGTCGAGGAGGTGGGACCCGAGGTGAAGCACATTGCCGCCGGCGACCGTGTGGTGATCCCCTTCAACATCTCCTGCGGTCACTGCTGGATGTGCGAGCGACAGTTCTACGCCCAGTGTGAGACGACCCAGAATCGCGAGCAGGAAAAAGGCGCCTCGCTGTTCGGCTACACGAAGCTCTACGGCCAGGTCCCCGGCGGTCAGGCCGAGTACCTGCGGGTGCCGCAGGCGCAGTTCGGCCCGATCAAGATCCCCGAGGGAGGGCCGGACGAGCGCTTCCTCTTCCTCTCCGACGTACTGCCGACCGCCTGGCAGGCGGTCGATTACGCGGCGATCCCCGACGGCGGCTCGGTCGCGGTCTTCGGACTCGGCCCGATCGGTCAGATGAGCGCTCGGATCGCGCGCCACCGGGGGGCCGGGCGGGTGTTCGGGATCGACAACGTCCCCGAGCGCCTGGAGATGGCGAGGCGCAACGGGGTCGATGCGATCGACTCCGGTCGGCAAGAGGACGTCGTCGCGGCGCTGCGCGAGCTGACCGACGGCCGCGGGCCCGACAGCGTGATCGACGCCGTCGGCATGGAGGCGCACGGAGCGCCCGGCGCCGAGACCCTGCAGAAGATCACCGGGGTTCTCCCCGATGCGATCGCCGCCAAGCTGACCGAGAAGGCGGCCGTCGACCGTCTCTCCGCCCTCCTCGCCTGCATCGACTCGGTCCGCCGCGGCGGCACCGTCTCGATCTCCGGCGTCTATGGCGGCCAGCTCGACCCGCTGCCGATGATGCAGATCTTCGACAAGGGGCTGCAGCTGCGGATGGGACAGGCACACGTGCGGCAGTGGACCGACGAGATCCTGCCGCTGCTGGCCGAGGACGCCGGAGATCCGCTCGGCGTCGAAGACCTGACCACGCATCAGTGGCCGCTGGAGAAAGCGCCCGAGGCCTACTCGATGTTCCAGAAGAAGGAAGACGGCGCGATCAAGGTCGTTTTGAAGCCCTGACTTCAGGGGAAAACGCAAGTCGATGAGGAGGATCGCGCTATCGAGGATCGCTTGCGCTGGCGCGGTCCTGGTCGTGGCGATCGCCGGCTGTGGCGATCTCAGCCGCGGCGAGCTCAGTCGCGGAGTCGAATCGCTGAGCGCAATCGCGGCCCAGGGGGAGCTGATCGCCAGCGGCGTGGCCCGCGACGCGACCAAGTCGACCTATACCCGGGTGATGGCGAAGACCATGGGCGGGGAAGCCGAGCACGAGGCCGAAAAGCTGGCCGACGCCGAACCCGAGGAAGCCGTCGCCGGGGAGCGCCATGCCGCCGTCCTCGTGGCGGAGGAAATAGCCGAGCTCTACTCCCAGCTGCAGATTTTCCCCGGTGACGAGCACCACGGCGCGGTGGTGCAGAAGCACATGGAAGCGGCCAAAGAAAAGGCCGACGCGATCGCCGAACGGCTGACCGGAGAAGAACAGTGAAGGCGATTCTGAAAATCGCGCTCGGGGTGATCGCCGCGCTGGGCGGCTTTCTCGATATCGGCGACATCGTCTTCAACACCCAGGCGGGGGCGCTCTACCGCTATGACCTGCTCTGGGCGGTCGCGCTCGGCACGCTCGGGATCGCGGTCTACGCGGAGATGTGCGGGCGGGTGGCGGCGGTGACCCAGCGGCCGGTCTTCGACGTGATCCGGATGCGGCTCGGCTTCGGGCCGGGTCTGGTCGCGCTCGTCGCCAGCACCTTCGTCAACCTGCTCACGGTTGCCGCCGAGCTCGGCGGCCTCGCGATCGTCCTCACCCTGCTCTTCGACGCGGCCTTCAGCCTCTTCGTCGTCCTCGCCGCAATCGGCATCGTGATCGCGGTCGCGCTGCTGCCCTTCGGCGGGATCGAGCGGGTCTTCGGCTACGGCGGGCTGATGATGCTCGTCTTCGTCGCGGTGATCTTCCACCAGGATCCCGACTGGACCGCGGTCGGCAACGGCTTCATCCCCTCCTTCAGCGGCTCGGCGCTCTACTTCTATTTCGTCGTCGGCGTCTTTGCCGCGGCGCTGATGCCCTACGAGGTCCACTTCTATTCCTCGGGTGCGATCGAGGAGGGCTGGACGACCGAGAACCTGAAAGAGAACAGGCTGAACGCGATCGTCGGCTACGCCCTCGGTGGCATCCTCGCCTGCGCGCTGGTCATCGTCTCCGGTTACCTCTTCCATCCACTCGGCGTCGAACCAACCGACCTCGGCACCGCCGCCCTGCCGGCCCAGGGGGCCTTCGGCGAGACCGGCCTGCTGCTGGCGCTGGGCGGCATCCTCTTCTGCGTCGGCGGCGCCGCGATCGACTCCAGCTTCGCCGCCTCCTACAACCTCTCCCAGTTCCTCGGCTGGGAATGGGGCCGTTACCGGGGCCCGGAGAAGGCCCCGAGATCCACCGCCTCCTGGCTGCTCTTCCTCTTCCTCGGTCTGCTGATCGTCCTGACCGGGATCAACCCGGTCGAGATCACCGAGTACAGCGTCGTCTTCGCGGTCGTGGCGCTGCCGATGACCTACCTGCCGATCCTGATGATCGCCGGCGATCGCTCGTTCATGGGCGAGCACGCCAACGGGCGGATCTCGGCCGCCTTCGGCTGGCTCTACTTCGCGCTGATCGTCGTTCTGGCGATCGTCGCGGTGCCCCTGCTCCTGGCGACCAACGGCGGTGGCGGATGAGCGACGAGGTCTTCATCGCCCACCGGCTGCTCGACGAGCAGATCGTCGATTCCGACGGGCACCGCTGCGGGCGGGTCGACGACATCGAGGTGAGCGGGAGCCCGCCGCGGATCACCGCCCTTCTGGTCGGGGAGGGTCTATATCCCCGCCGGCTTCCCAAGGCCGTGGGTCGGCTCGCGCGGCGGCTCGCCGGCCCGGAGGTGTGGGGCGCCAACGCCCTGCGCATTCCCTGGGGGGAGGTCGACGAACTCGGCGCCGCGGTGAAGCTGCGCAAGAAAGCCGCGGAGCTCGGCCTCGGTGAGGGCGACCACCCGGCCAACTGGATCGTCAGGCGGCTGCCATGGAACTGAACGGGAAACCCGCCGCGCTCAGCGATCTGATCGGCCTGCGCGTGCGCGACGCTGACGGGAAGACGTTGGGCCATGTCTTCGAGCTGCGCGCCCGTCGCGACGGCGACGGGTTCCTGGTCATCGACCGGATCCTGATCGGGCGCCGGGGTCTTTGGAAGCGGTTGCGAGGTCCGGCCGGCCGTGAATCCGGCCTTCCATGGGAGAGCGTCACCGCGATCGGGGACGACTCCCTGACGGTGCGAAGAAGCTGACCGATTCTCGTCAGCGGTGGGCGAGCTCGACGATCGCGCCGCGGTCCTTGCGCAGCTCGCCGATCGACTCGACCACCTGACCCGCTCCGGCCGCGCGCAGCTCTGCGGCTGAGAAGCCGCCGGTCAGGACCGCCAGGGTCGGGATCCCGGCCGCCTCCGCGGCCTTCACGTCCCAGCTGGAGTCGCCGATCATCACCGCCGGACCATCGTTTTCCGCCTTCGCGAGCGCGACCTCGATCAGGTCTGGCTCGGGCTTCGTCCGCTCGACGTCGGCGGCGGTCGTCCAGCCGTCGACAACCTCGCGGGCGTCGAGCAGGTCCAGGTAACGGTTGACCTCATCCTCCTTCGCCGAGCTGGCGAGAACGACCGTGGCACCGTCCTCGTGCAGTTCCCGCAGGAGCTCGGAGGCGCCGTCCATCACCTGCACTTCGCCGATCAGCTCGGCGTAGGCCCTGCCCTCGGCCTCGCGGATCGCCTCGCCGTCGTCGCGCTCCCCGTCCTCGCCGATCAGGGCGGCGACGAGCTGATCGCCGCCCATGCCGATGTGGCGGTGGATCTCCCAAAGCTGGACGACGTAGCCGTGATCGCGCAGTGCCCGGTGCCAGGCGATCGCGTGCTGGTAGTTGGTGTCGACCAGGGTGCCGTCGACGTCGAGGACGACGGTGATCGGCTTGTCCTGGCCGGCGGAGATTTTCACGTTGTACCCGGGGTTCGAGCGGCGGTAACCGGGTAGCTCCTCGCCATGGCAAGCGAGAAGCAGCGCGCGGCGGCGAAACGCAACGTGAAGAAAGCGCAGGCGGGGGCGAAGAAGAAGAAAACCCTCAAGCACCTCTCGGGCAAGACGAAAACGGCCCTCGGCAAAGAGGCGAACAAAGTCCGCAAGGGCGAAGCGAAGACCCGCAAGGAACTGAACGAAGAGGCGGCGCGGCTCGAGATCTCAGGCCGCTCGAAGATGGGCAAGGACGAGCTGCGGGACGCGATCTCCCGGGCGAAGTCGAAGTGAGCATGCGCTACCTGCATTTCTGCGCGCACGAGCAGTTTCCGCCGGACGACCTCCTGCGTCAGGCCGTCGAGGCCGAGCGGGCGGGCTTCGACGGGATCGGCTGCAGCGACCACCTCCAGCCCTGGTGGGAGGGCGGTGAGTCGGGCAACGCCTGGGTCTGGCTCGGCGCCGCCGCCCAGGCGACCGAGCGGGTCCTGCTCGGGACCGGCGTCACCCCGGCCGGTCCCCGTTACCACCCGGCGCTGATCGCCCAGGCCTGGGCGACGCTGGAGCTGATGTATCCCGGTCGGCCCTACCTCGGCTTCGGCTCCGGCGAGGCACTGAACGAGGCGCCGCTCGGGCACGGCTGGCCCGGCGTCGGCGAGCAGATCGAACGCATGGAGGAGGCGCTGGAAATGATCCGCGCGCTCTGGGACGGGAAGAAGCTGAGCGGGGAGGGGAGTCACTTCGCGGCCGATGGCGCCTTCATCCACAGCCTGCCCGAGGACCGGCGCCCGCCGATCTACGTCTCTGCCTTCGGACCGCAGGCCGCCGCCGTCGCCGGGCGCCAGGGGGACGGGCTCTGGACCCTCGCCGATCCGGAATCGGTGCCCGAGATCCTCGATGCCTACCGCGCCGCCGCCTCCGACGCCGGTCGCGAGCCAGGCGAGGTCGTCCTCCAAGCCGCCTTCTCCTGGGCGCCCGACGACGATGCCGCGCTCGAGGGCGCGCGGGTCTGGAAGGGGGCGCAGCCGAAGGAGTTCTACAAAGAGGACTGGCACGACCCGAAGGCGATGTACGAGCGCGGCGAGGAGCAGATCTCCGACGAGGAGTTGCGAGAAGCGATGATCGTCTCCTCCGATCCCGCTGAGCATGTCGAGCGGATCCGCGAGGTCGAAGCGATGGGGGCGACGACGGTGGCGCTGATGAACAACTCCGGCGCCGACCCCCACGCCGCGATCGAGGTCTACGGCCGCGAGATCCTGCCGCGGCTCGCGGCCGGCTGAGCCCGTGGAGCAGACATCGACGAGGAGATCCTCGCGGTCGTGGTCGAGCTTGCCGACGACGGATCGCGAGGCGTGTGTGTTTAGGGCCGCCCGCGGGTAGGACGTTCTCGAACTCGATATCGCCTCCAGGGAGAGCCGTCGCTCTCACAGGCACGACTAAGGAGGAGATGGAATGGCTGACGTCACGTCTTTGGAGGAGAAGCTCGGCGAGGTGATCGGACTGGCCGAGGCCGCCCAGGTGGCGACGGAGAAAGTCGCCTCGTTGCTCGAGGACGACTCGCAGGCCGAGCTGCTGGAGAAGCTGAAGGACGAGTCGGAGGAGACGGCCAAGCGTGGTCGCGAGGTCGCCGAGAAGCGCGATGGTGATTCCGCCGGCGTCCTCGAGCAGGCCGAGGAAACCAAAGAAGAGGGTGTCGAGATGATGGAGAGCTATCTCGACGAGGACTCCGACGGCCTCGACGGCTTCGAGTTCCTGATCATGACCGAGGCTGGCGAGGCCGGGCATTGGGCGATTCTCGGCAAGCTCAACGAGAAAGCCGGCGAGCGGGAGGTCGGCGAGCTTGTCGACTGGGCGCTGCCGGTGCAGGAGCGCCACCTGAGCGATGTCCGCGAGGGCTCTCTGGAGCTTGCCGCTCAGGAGGATCCCGACTCCGAGTGAGCGGCACGGTCGCCCTCACCTACGACGACGGTCCGGACGCGCTGTGGACGGAGCGGCTCTTGGCGGTGCTGCGCGAGAGCGGCGCGCGGGCGACGTTCTTCGTCATCGCTCCGCACGCGGTGACGAACCCGAAGCTGATCGAGGCGATGCTCGCCGACGGCCATGAGGTCGGCTTTCACTGCTACCGCCATGTCCGTCACGCCGAGCAGAGCGAGGGAGAGTTGACCAGCGACCTGGCCATCGGTCTGCGCCAGCTGCACTCGGTCGGCTCGTCCCCGCGGGCATGGCGGGCGCCCTGGGGGCGGGAGACCGAGGTCACCCGCCGCCTTGCCGCCCGCCATGGCCTGCGGCTATGGGGGTGGAACCTCGACAGCCACGATTGGCGAGGCGACTCGGCGGAGCAGATGCACGCGGCGATGCTGGCCCAAGGCGGTCTGCGCGACGGCGACGTCGTGCTCATGCACGACGGCGTCGGGCCTGGAGCGAGGCGCAGCGGTTGTGCGGAGACGCTTACGCTGACCCGCCTGCTGATCGCCGAGGCCGAGCGCGAGGGCCTGGCCCTGGCGCCGGTCTCTGAGTGCGACGGAGTGCTGGCGTGAGCGGCGCGAGCCTCGCGATCGACGGCTCGACCCTCGATGCGCGTCTCGACCAGGCGCTGGCCGCGATCGCCGCGGGCGCCGAGGAGCTGGATCGCGAGCCGCGCTTTCCAGCCGAGGCGTTCCGCGGGCTGGGCGAGGCCGGCGCCCTCGAGGCGACGATCGGCGCCGCCCGCGCCGACGAGTCGGTCTTGTCCGAGTGGCGGCTGCTGCGCCGGGTGGCCGCCGCCGACGCCTCGGTCGGGCGGATCCTGGACGGGCACCTGAACGCGGTCGAGCGGCTGGAAGTCTCGGCCGACCCGCGGCTGCGGGAGAGTGAGCTGGCCCGGCTCGAGGGCGGCGGTCGGCTACTCGGCGTCTGGGGCGCGGACCCGGGCCCGGGCGAGGGATCGCCGGCGCGCCTGCGTGAGGACGGGGCCGGCGGCTTCACGCTGAGCGGGGCGAAGACCTTCTGCTCGGGAGCGGGGGGTGTGGATGCGGCGCTGGTGATGGTCGGCGCTGAAGGCGGGGGACCGCCACGGCTCGCGCTCGTCGACTGCGCGGGAATCGAGATCGACCGCGGCTGGTACCGGGCCGCCGGGCTGCGCGCGTCGGAGAGCCACCGGGTCGTCTTCCACGACGCGCCGGTGATCGGGATCATCGGCGACCCGGGTGAGCTCGGACGCGAGCCCTGGTTCTCCCGCGACGCGACGCGCACCGCGGCGAGCTGGATCGGGATGCTCGACGCCGCCGCGGAGGCGGCGACGGCCGAGCTGGCGCGGGCCCGGGCGGAGGATCCGCTCGGTCAGCTCGCGGCCGGCCGGATCGAGGCGCTCCGGGGGACCGCCGACGCATGGTTCCTGCGCGGCGCCGAAGCCGCCGATCGCCGGGCGGAGCTGAAGCCGGTCGCGATCGCGATGCGGGCCGAGATCGACCGGGCGGCGAAAGCGCTGCTGGAGACCGCCGCCGCGGCGTGCGGCTCGCACCCGTTCGTCACCGCCGGCGCCCTCGACCGCGCCCGGCGGGACCTCGAGACCTTTCTGCTGCAGCACCGCCTCGACCCATTGCTCGCCCGCCTTGGGGCGGAGAGGTTGCGGGCCAGATGAGCGCTACCCGAGATCGGGCTCCGGTCGAGCACTTCGAGCGGCTCGCCCGCGACTCGAGCGATCCCTGGGGATACGCGACCAGCTCTTACGAGCAGGCGAAGTACCGCCGCACCCTCGCCCACCTGCCCAAGCGGATCGGCTCGGCGCTGGAGCTCGGCTGCTCGGTCGGGGTTTTCACCGCGATGCTCGCCCCTCGTTGCGATCGTTTGCTCGCCGTCGACTTCAGTCCCACGGCCCTGGCGCACGCCCGCGAGCGGGTCGGCGATCGGGCCGAGGTCGAGTTTCGCCAGGCGCTGCTGCCGGAGGAGACCCCGCGCGGGCCGTTCTCGGCGATCGTCTGCAGCGAGATCCTCTACTACTGGAGCCCCGAGCTCGTGCGCCAGGGCCTGCGCCTGATCGAATCCGCGCTCGCGCCCGGCGGCATCCTGGTCGCCGTGCACTGGCGGCCCAGCGATCCGCGACGCGGTCTCGACGGCGACGCCGTCCACGCGATCCTGCGCGCGGAGACAGGGCTCCACCATCGTCGCGAGGAGGCCGACGAGGACTTCCTCCTCGACAGCTGGGAACGCGGAAAGGTTGACGGTGGTTGAGGAGATCGTGATCGTCGGCGGCGGTCCCGCCGCGCACGCGGCCGCCGGCGCCTACCGCGATGCGGGCGGGACCCTCGCGGTTCGGATCCTCGCCGCGGAGTCGGATCTCCCCTACGAACGTCCCCCACTGACCAAGCGGTACCTGCGGGGGAAATCGAGCCCTGGCGATCTCCTGCTTGCCCATGCGGACTGGTACCAGGAGCGCGAGGTCGTGGTCGAGCGCGAGGCGGAGGTCGTCGACCTCGATCTCGATGCCGGCGAGGCGCGCTGCGCCGACGGGCGGGTCTGGGGCTTCCAGCGCTGCCTGCTCGCCAGCGGCGCCCGGCCGCTGCTGCCGGAGGTTCCCGGCGCTGACGGTCCGGACGTTCGAACGGTGCGGACGATCGCCGACTCCGAACAGCTGCGGGCGGTGGCGGAGTGCTCGGTCCTCGTCGTCGGGTCGGGCTTCGTCGGCTGCGAGGCGGCGGCCTCACTGGCGATGCTCGGCGCCGAGGTCACGGTCGCGACGCTCGAGGCAAGTCCGCAGGTCGAGCGGCTCGGCGAGGAGCCGGCGGCTCGGATCGAGTCCTGGCTCAGCGGGCAGGGCGTCGAGCTTCTGACCGAGGCCGACCTGGCCGAGATCGCGGTCGAGCCCGGCGGGTCGCTGGTCCGCTTTGAGGACGGCCGGGAGGCGCGAACCGACGCGGTCGTGTTGGCGCTTGGCATCACCCGCAACGACGAGCTGGCGGCGCGAGCCGGTGTCCGCGTCGATGACGGCGTTCTCGTCGACGCGGCGATGGTCTCCTCCGATCCCCGCCTGCTGGCCTGCGGTGACGTCGCCGCCGCGTGGAACTCGGCGGCCGGCCGGCGCCTGCGGGTCGAACACTGGGGCGAGGCGCTGAACATGGGGGAGGTCGCCGGCCGGACCCTGGCGGGATGCGAGGCGAAGTGGGATGTCGCGCCCGGGTTCTGGTCCACGATCGGGGAGCGGACCCTCAAGTACGCCGGCTGGGGCGACGGCTGGGATGAGGTTCGCTTCGAGCCGGGAGCGGGCCAGAGCTTTGTCGCCTACTACGGCCGCGGCGGTGAATTGGTTGGCGTTCTCGCTCATGACGATGACGGCGCCTATGAACGGGGTCGCTCGGAAGTCGAGGAGCACGCGAGATGGAGCTGAGCGCGGGAATCCCGGCTTCAATCCGGGCCCCCTCACCGCCGCTGCGCGCGGCGGTGGTGGTGCCGGCGCGCGACGAGGAGGCGAGGATCGGCGCCTGCCTCGACTCCCTGGCCGAGCAAGACGGCTTGCGGTCGGAGGAATACGAGGTGATCGTCGTCCTCGACGCCTGCGGGGACGGGACGGAGGCCGAGGTAGCGGCCGCTGGCGGGCGTTGGCCGGAGATGCGGCTGCGCTCGATCGCCGGGCCGGGCCGCGGCGCCGGTCCCGCCCGGGCGGCGGGTATGGATGCTGCCTGCGCCCTGCTCGAGGCGGCCGGCGCCCGGCGCGGCCTGATTGCCAGCACCGACGCGGACACCCTGGTCGCGACGGATTGGCTGCACCGCCAGCTGGAGGCGATCGGGGCGGGAGCCGAGGCGATCGGCGGCGAGATCGTTCTCGACCCGGACGAAGTCACCGCGCTGCCGGCCGAGGTCCTCGAGCGGCGTTCCCTGGAGATCGCCGAGCGGGTCCGCCGCGCGGCGCTGCGCGGGCCGGCCGAGCACGCGCACTTCTCCGGCGCCTCGCTGGGGATTACCCCGAGCGCCTACCGCCGGGTCGGTGGCATCGGTCACCTGGCGGCGCTCGAGGACCAGGAGCTCGAGGACCGGCTCGCCGCCGCGGGGGTCACGATCCACCGACCTCGCTCGGTCCGAGTCACCACCGCCGCCCGCACGGACGGCCGCGCCGAGCGGGGCCTGGCGCGCGACCTCGAGCTCGGCAGCTGGCTGGCGAGGAGGCGCTACCGCGCGACCGACTTCCGGCTCGACGACCTCTTGGCCGCCAAGCGCGGTGAGATCGTCGCGATCCTGCCCGCGCGCGAGTGCGCGGCGACGATCGGCGCCACGGTTGCGGCGCTGCTGCCGTTGCGCGAGGTCGGTCTCCTCGATCGGCTCTTCGTCGTCAACACCGAGTCGGCCGACCGCACCGGGGAGATCGCCGCCGCGGCTGGCGCCGAGGTGCTCCCGGAGAGCTCGCTGTGTGCCGAGCTCGGCCCCTGTCGGGGCAAGGGCGATGCGATGTGGAGGGCGGCGACGGAGGTCGAGGCCGAGATCCTCGTCTTCCTCGATGCCGACTCCCACGACTTCCGCGGCGATTTCCTCCTCGGCCTACTCGGTCCGCTGTTGCTCGGGGCCGGGGTCGAGCTGGTCAAGGGCACCTTCGAGCGCCCACTCTCGCTCGGCGCCTCCGTCCGCGACGGGGAGGGGGGCCGGGTCACCGAGCTCGTCGCCCGGCCGCTGCTGAATCTGCACTTCCCGGCTCTCACCGGGTTCGCCCAGCCGCTTGCGGGAGAGGTCGCGATTCGTCGTGACCTCTTCGCCCGCATGGCGGTTCCAGTCGGCTACGGAGTCGAGATCGCGATGATGATCGACGCGCTGCGGCTGGTCGGACTCGAGGCGCTGGCCGAGGTCGACCTCGGCACCCGCCAGAACAGCCACCAGAGCCTGCGCGCGCTCAGCTTGATGGCGGCCGAGGTGATGGTCGCGGTCGAACGTCGGACCGGTGCCCCTCCGCTGCTCGACTCACCGAGCTTTCGACCGCGGCCGGAAGCGGCAAACGCGGAGCTCTGGCGGCTCCGCTGCGAGGAACGCCGGCCGCTGCAGGGCCGCGGCTTCGCGCCTATGCGAGCAGGCCAGGACCGATCTGGCCTGGCTCGGTGAGGCCGCAGAGGGCCATCGTCAGGTCGAGCTCGGCCAGCGTCATCTTCAGCACCGCTTCGACGCCGACCTGGCCCGCCAGCGCCAACCCCCAGACATAGGGGCGGCCGAGGCAGACGGCGTCGGCGCCGAGGGCGAGCGCCTTGAGCACGTCGGTGCCGGTGCGGACGCCGCTGTCGAAGAGGATCGTCAGCTCCTCGCCGGCCGCGGCCGCGATCGGCGCCAGGGCGTCGAGCGAGGCGACGGCACCGTCGACCTGGCGGCCACCGTGGTTGGAGACGACGATCCCGTCGACGCCGCGGCTGACCGCCTCGCGGGCGTCGTCGGCGTGCTGGATGCCCTTGATCACGATCGGCAGCGAGGTGCGCTCGCGCAGCCAGGCGAGGTCATCCCAACTCAGCCCCGGGTTGGCCTGTACGCCGAGGAAGTGGCCGGTGGCGGCGCCGGCGTCCTCCTCCGGCGGCTGCTCCAGGCCGGCACGGAAGACCGGGTCCTCGAAGTAGTTGGCGACGCCCATGCCGTTGAGGAAGGGCAGCCAGGCCTGCTGCAGGTCGCGCGGCTTCCAGCCGGGAACGAAGGTGTCGACGGTGACGACGATCGCTCCGTAGCCGGCCCGCTCGGCGCGGCCGACGAAGCTCTCGACCAGCTCGCGGTCGTCGGCCCAGTAGAGCTGGAACCAGCGCGGCGCCTCGGCGCCCCCGGCGGCCGCGATCTCCTCCAGGGTGAAGTGGGAGTTGGTGCTGGCGATCATCGGCACGCCGACCGCGGCGGCGGCGCGGGCGGTCGCCAGCTCGCCCTCGTCGTCGACGACCTTCTGCACCCCGATCGGGGCCAGCAGCAGCGGCGCCGGCATCGACGTGCCGAGGACCGTGGTCGTGAGGTCGCGGGCGGAGACGTCGCGCAGCATCCGCGGCACGATCCGGTGTCGGCGGAAGGCCTCGGCGTTGACGGCGATCGTGTCCTCGCTACCCGCCCCGGCGCCGACGTAGTTGGCCGCTTTCGGCTCCATCGCCGCGACCGCCTGGCGCTCCAGCTCGGCCACCGAGACCGGCACCGCCGGCGTCTCGCCGCCGAGTCCGCGCATGTAGATCTCGCGGTAGTAGTCGGCTGGGTCGGCCATCGGGGGGAAGGCTATTGGAGCTTGGACTGCAACAAAGCAACCAGCACCGGTGAGTAAATGTGCTTATTTCAACTAGGAAAGCTCGATCAAACGTTTATTTCTTGATCTATCGGACTTTTTTAGTCGATGGAGGGGACATGAACCCCAAAGCGGTACCTCAACAGGAAGTGAACACTGGACTCGGCCGGGTCTCGCTGATGCTGCTGGCCCTGGTCGGCCTCCTCTCGGTCGCGCTCGCGGGCACGGCGATCGCCGCCCCGGTGCCAGGCGCGAATGGTCAGGTCAGCGCCTGCTATCGAGTCAAGGGCAAGGCCAAGGGAGCGATGAGGGTCGTCTCCGCCGGCAAGAAGTGCAAGAAGGGCGAACGCAAGCTCGCCTGGAGCGTTACCGGGCCTCCGGGCGCCCAGGGTGCCACCGGCGCCCAGGGCGGTCAGGGAGCCCAAGGTTCGCCCGGATCGAACGGGACCAACGGCGCCGCCGGCGCTCCCGCCACCGGCGTGGTCGCGCTGGAAACGAAAGTCGCCTCGCTGACGCTGGAGGTCGCCAACCTGGAAGGGATCCTCGACGGAGTCACCAACGTCGGCCTGACCGAAGCGGTGAAAGCGGTTCCGCAGGTCGGGGCGCTCTGCACCCAGGCCACCTCGCTGACCTCGCAGTCGAACCTGCTCGGCACCGCGGTGGGCGGGCTCTCGCTGAGCGGAGTGCTCGGGGGGCTGCTCAACATCCCGACCCTGCCCGCGGCGCTGCCCGCGTTTACCTGTCCCTCCTAGTCCACCCTCAACGCTGAAGCCCGGGCCCCGTGTCGCCAAGCGCGCGCGGGGCCCCGGTCATTCTTAGACTCCCCGGGGTGATCGACTCCCACACCCACCTCGTCCTCTGCGACGGGGACGAGACCGAGGTGGTCGCCGCGGCCGCCGCGGCCGGCGTCGGCCGGATGCTCACGGTGGGGATGGATGCCGAGACCAATCCGGCAGCGATCGCCACCGCCGAGCGCCACCCGGGGGTCTTCGCGGCTGTCGGCCGCCACCCCAACGAGGCTGGCGGCTTCGACGACTCGGCCGCCGCCGAAATCACCCGCCTCGGTGCCCACGAGAAGGTGCGGGCGATCGGCGAGACCGGGCTCGACTACTACCGCGACGGCGCCCCCCGCGCCGACCAGCGGCGCGCCTTCGCGGCCCAGATCGAGATCGCGATCGAGCTCGGGCTGCCGATCGTGATCCACGCCCGCGACCCCGAGGACGGCAGCGAGGCGGTCGACGAGATCTTCGCCACGCTCGACGCCCGCGCCGCCGGCCACCCGGTGATCCTCCACTGCTTCTCGGCTCCGGCCCGGGTCGGCGACGCGGCCGAGCGCGGCTGGCACTGCTCCTTCGCCGGCAACGTCACCTACCCGAGCGCCAAGGAGCTCCGCTTCGCCGCCGCCAAGGTCCCCGACCATCTCCTCCTGATCGAGACCGACGCTCCCTACCTCTCGCCGCAACCGCTGCGCGGCAAGCGCAACCAGCCGGCCAACGTGGTCGAGACGGCGAAGGTCGTCGCCGCCGAGCGCGGCGTCCCCTATGAGCGGCTCGAGCGCACGGTCGAGGCCAACGCCGCCGCGCTCTTCGGCTGGTAGCCAGGCTCTTGGTCCGCCTCGGTCAGAACTTCCTCGCCGATCCCAACCTGCTCGACGCGATCGTCCGCGACGCGGCGCTGGCGCCGGACGACGTGGCGCTCGAGGTCGGTGCCGGCGAAGGGGTCCTGACCGGGCGCTTGGCGGCCGTCGCGGCCCATGTCCACACGGTCGAGATCGACCGCGGCCTGGAGCCGGCGCTGGCGCCGCTGGCCGCGCTCGCCAACGTCAGCCTGCACTGGGGCGACGCGATGAAGCTCGACTTCGCCGGGTTCGATCCGGCGCCGACGGCGATGGTCGCCAACCTGCCCTACGCGGTGGCGACGCCGGTGCTGTTGCGGACGATCGAGCTGCTGCCCTCGCTGTCCGGCTGGACGGTGATGGTGCAGCGGGAGATCGCCGATCGCCTGCGGGCCGCTCCCGGCAGCCGCACCTACGGCTCGCCCAGCGTCGTCGCCCAGCTCGCCTGCGAGGTCGAGCTGGTGCGCAAGGTCGACCCGGCCGTATTCAAGCCGCGGCCACGGGTCGACTCGGCGATCCTGCGCCTGCGCCGCACCGGGCCCGGTGCCGACCCCGCGACCCGCCGACTGATCCGCGCCGCCTTCGCTCACCGCCGTAAGTCCCTGGCCCGCTCGCTCGAGCACGGCGCCAAGGGCTCGCTGGCGCCCGCCCGGGCGGCGCTGGCCGAGCTCGGGCTGGCCGAGGACTCGCGGGCCGAGGCGCTCTCGCCGGCGCAGTTCGCCGCCCTGTCCGCGAAGCTCCAGTCCCCGGCCTGACCAGGTCCAACCGCGATGCTCGTCCATGCCCCAGCCAAGCTCAACCTCTGCTTCTACCTGGGGCCGCGCCGCGACGACGGCCTGCATGAGCTCTGCTCGCTGTTCGAGCCGCTGGCCCTGGCCGACCTGGTCACGGTCAGCGAGAGCGAGCGCGACGAGGTGATCTGCCCCGGGGTCGAGGGCGAGAACCTCGCTGCCCGTGCCCTCGCTGGATTGCGCGCGCGGGGCTGGGAGCGGCCGCCGCTGCGGATCTCGATCGAGAAGCGGGTGCCGGTGGCGGCGGGACTGGGAGGGGGGAGCGGCGATGCCGCCGCGGTCCTGCGCCTCGCCGTCGGCGAGGTCGACGACCTGCCGGGGCTGGCGGCCGAGCTCGGCGCCGACGTTCCGTCCCAGCTCGGTCCCGCCCTGGCCCTGGTCCAGGGCGCCGGCGAGCGGGTCGAGCCGCTGCCGGAGCCCCCCCCGCACGCCGCCGTGCTCCTGCCCGACGGCGGTGGCCTCAGCACCGCCGCCGTCTTCGCCGAGGCCGACCGGCTCGGCGCCGGGCGCGGGGCGGGGGAGCTGGCGGAGCTCGCCGCTCGCCTGCGCGAGGCGGCCGGCGCCGGCGCCTCGCCGCTTGCCTACCCCGAGTTGCTGGTCAACGACCTCGAAGAGCCCGCCCGCTCGCTGCGCCCGGGGATCGGCGACGCCCTCGACGAGCTGCGCGAAGCCGGCGCCCTCGTCGCCATCCTCAGCGGCTCCGGCCCGACCGCGGTCGGGCTCTTCGCCGACCTCGGCGCCGCGAGCGCCGCGGCCGAAGCGATCGACCGCGACGACGCGATCGTCTGCGCCGCCGGGAGCGCGCCGTGAAGCTGCCGGGCGAGGGCGGGGGAGGCGGCAACCGCAAAAAACTGCTGCTGGCGCTGATTGCCGCCGCGGTCGCCTTCGGTTACTACCTGCTCAGCCAGGAACTCGGGCACCTCGACCTGCAGGGGCTGCTGGAAGACATCTCGAACACGCTCGGGGCTTGGACCTACCTGCTGGTCGGTGCCTTCGCCTTCGCCGAGACCGGCGCCTTCGTCGGCCTCGTCGTCCCCGGCGAGACGGTGATGCTGCTCGGCGGCGCCGTCGCCGGCCAGGGCGCGATCGACATCTACCTGCTGATCGCGATCGCCTGGTTCTCGGCCTGGGCCGGCGACACCACCAGCTTCTTCCTCGGCCGCCGGCTCGGCCGCGAGTTCGTGATGCGGCACGGGCCGCGGGTCGGGATCAGCCACGAGCGCTTCGAGAAAGTCGAGGACTACTTCTCCCGCCACGGCGGCAAGACGATCTTCATCGGCCGCTTCATCAGCCTGGTCCGTGCCTTCGCCCCCTTCATCGCCGGCAGCTCCGGCATGCGCTACCGCAACTTCGTCCCCTACAGCGTCCTCGGCACCGGGCTCTGGGCCAGCGCCCACATCCTCGTCGGCTACTTCTTCTCGCGCAGCATCGAGACCGCCGCCAAGTACGCCGGCAAAGGCGCCTTCCTGCTGGCGACGCTGATCGTCGTCGTGGTCGGGGCGGTCGTCATCTACCGCTTCTTCCGCGAGGCAGAGAACCGGGCCGAGGCGGTGCGCTGGATGGAGGCGCACGTCGCCACCCGCTGGCTGGTCGACCTCGCCCGGCGCCCGCAGCTGCGCTTCCTCTGGGACCGGGTCACTCCCGGTGGCAGCTTCGGGCTCGAGTTCACCTCGCTGATGGCGGTCCTCGCCGTCTCCCTCTTCGTCCTCGTCGCCTACATCGTCGTCGTCGGCCGTGAACCGGGCCCGACCCCCGGCGACATGACCGCGAGCGACGTTGCCGAACATCTCCGCGCCGCCTGGTTCACCGACCTCACCAAGGTCTTCACCTTCCTCGGCTCCGGCGTTTTCACCTGGGGGCTGACCGCGGTCTGCGCCGCCCTGCTCGCCGCCCGCCGCCGCTGGGCCGAGTTTGGGGTGCTGCTGGCCGGGATGACGCTGACTCAGATCGGCATCCACGAGATCAAGGGCGCGGTCGACCGCCCCCGCCCGGAGGGGGCGCTGGCCTCCGCTTCCGGCTCCTCGTTCCCGAGCGGCCACGCCGCCCACTCGGTCCTCTACATCTGGCTGGCGGTGACGATCGTGCTGCGCCTGCGACCGGGGATGGCGCGCGGGGCGGCGCTGGTCACGGGCGGGATCGCGCTGACGATCCTGGTCGGGCTCTCCCGCGTCTACCTCAACCTCCACTACCTCAGCGACGTCAGCGCCGGCTGGGCGTTGGGGGCCGCCGCCTTCTCGCTCTGCGCCGCCGTCGGCCTCGTCATCTCCCAGGTGCGGCAGAATCCCCGGCAATGACGCTTTTCGCCCTGGCCAAAATCGGCCACCAGTACATCCTCTTCGGTGCCGCCGGGCTGGTCTGCCTGGTCGCCTTTGTCAGCTTGATCCTCGCCCCGGCGCTGAGCTCGCAGGGCCGGATCTGGGAGAAGGCCGCGGCCGGCTTCCTCTCGATCTTCGTGCTGGCGGCGCTGCTCGTCTGCGGCGTCGTGATCGGACTGGTGATCGTCTACTACTACACCGACATCGCGAATTTCGTCAACGGCAACTAGCCGGTCAGCGCTGCGCGTGGGCTACGCGATTGGCGCTGCACTGGGGATAATGGGGCCATGCCGGCAACGTCGAAGGGGCCTGAAAGCCCTGCAAAAGTTGGAGATCCAGGGCTGCTCGACGCGCTCTCCGAAGCGGTCGAAGCGGGCGCCGGCCTGCCCGCGGTGGCGCGCGCGGCCGCCCGCGTGCTCGACGCCAGCGTCGCCCTGATCGACCGCTCCAGCGCCGTGCTCGCGGTCGC
>DASYJK010000228.1:0-3132 GCA_035996525.1 Solirubrobacterales bacterium | reverse complement strand
GCGTAGTTCAGCCCCGGCGCCGAGCTGAAGAAGGCCGTCAACAGCTGAGAGTAAAGAGAAGGGCGGCCTTTCGGCCGCCCTTCTCGCTGCTGGCCTGTCCTGAGGAGAGGCTGACTACAAGCGCTACTTACCCGTGCAGGTGCGGGTGACTTCAGCTGAGGCGCGGGTGCCGTCGGCGAAGACCGCGGTGCCGTGAGCCTGGAGCTTGCCGTCGGGGCATTTCGCGCTGAGGACGCCCTTCTTGTTGATCGTCAGGTTGAAATGCGTGACGGAGCCGCTGCCGCCGGCGATTTTCGGAATCGAAGAGACAGCTTCGAGGCCGTAGCGCCCAACGTGGATTTTTTTGATTTTGACCGTGGTGACGATCGCGGCCGGGGTCGGGACGGTCAGGTACGCGTGGATGTAGAGCGTCGTGACCCCGCCCTTGAAGCCACCGTTGAAGGCGATGATTTTGCTCTTCGCCGGGATTGGGGACTGTTCTGGGAAGGCGATCTCAGCCGTGGCCTGACCGCTGCCGATGATCGCCGATTTGCAGATCGCTTCGGCGTGCTTGGTGTCCTGCGACTGCAGTTTGCTCGCGGTGCAGACCGGCAGGCCTTTGACGTTGATGGCGCCGTTCTTGTCGGTCTGGACGTTGAATTCTTTAAGCGCCGGCGGATGGCTGCCGTCGAGCGTTTTGACGTCGCCCGACACGGTGAGCGTGATCGGGGTCAGTTTGGTCTTCGAGAGCACCTTGGGGCTAAAGCCGCCGTTGAAGGTGAGTTCGAGGTTGCCCGCTTTGACTTTGACCGGCTGTTCCGCGGCCGCGATGCCGGCCACAGTCAGTGCGACCAGAGCCCCGAGGGCCATCGTAAGTACGAGGTATTTGCGCATGTTCCCTATATCTCTCCTTTTGCGGCCTGCCCGTCTTGAGCTCTAGCCGTCGAAAGCTTGCGTGAAACTATCCCTCCAGCGGCCCAAACTACCACCCTGGGCATAGTCGTAAACCCTGGGAAGGCCGTGAAAGAGCGCTCGGCACGTTTCAAGCTCTGGGTACGGACGTCGCTAGCGCTCGAGCATGGAGAGCCGCACCCGCTCGCGCTCGGCGGCCGCTCCGTCCGCCCCGAGGAAGGGCAGGGCGATCCAGAACATCAGGTCCGGGAGGCGGCTGGGCAGGCAGGCGGCCGCTCCGTGGAGGATCTCGCTGTAGAGCAGCTCGTTGACGCCGCCGGCGAGGGAGAGCGAGGTGATCCCCGGCAACTCGACCGAGGTCTCGGCCCGGCCGGACTCGAGGAAGCCGGTGAACTGGCGCAGCGCGGCGTCGCGTCGCGCCAGTGCCTTGGGCCCGGCCGCAAGTACCTCGACGATCGCGAAGCGGGCCTCGTCGGGGTGCTCGGCGAGATGGTCGAGCAGCGCCCCGAGGCCGGCGGCGACGCGCTCCGCCCAGGGCGCTCCCTGCTTGGTCTCGAAGCCGCCGGCGGTGTCGCTGAGGAGGTTGCCGAGCAGGACGTCGTAAGCGGCGAGGAAGCAGTCCTCCTTGCTGTCGAAGAGTTCGTAGAAGGTCTTGCGGGAGACGCCGGCGACACCGATCACGTCGACCACGCGCGTCTCGGGGTAGCCGCGCTCGGAGACGACCTCGATCATCGCCTGGTGGATGCGGTTGCGCTGGGATTCGGTCACCGCCTCCCTCGGCAGACCGTGTCTCCCTCTGGGCAGCCGCTCGCTCAGCTTGGCGGCGCGTTTACTGGAAGCCACCCCGTGACTGTAGTGGAGTCGTCTGTTTCTGCCTAGAACCGCGAAGGCCATGCCACCGGGCTGGCCATGGCCGGTTAGGAGCCGATAGAGAGCGTCTGATCGCGGTCGGGGCCGACCCCGACGAGGCGGATCGGGACCTTGACGAAGTCGGAGATGAAGCGGAGGTAGTCGCGCGCCGCCTGCGGTAGGTCGGCCTCCTCGCGGCACTCCTCGATGTTGGCGTCGAAGCCGGGCAGCTCCTCGTACTCCGGTGTCGCCGAGTGCAGGATCGACTGGTGATAGGGGAAGCTGTCGAGGACGGCGCCCTCCTTGGAGCGGTAGCGCACCGCCACCTTCAGCGGCCCGATCCCGCTCAGCACGTCGAGCTTGGTGATCGCCAGCGAGTCCATGCGGTTGAGGCGGACCGCGTAGCGCAGCGCGACCAGGTCCATCCAGCCGCAGCGGCGGCGGCGGCCGGTGGTGGTGCCGAACTCGTGCCCGCGCTCGACCATGCGCTCGCCGACCTCGTCGTGCAGCTCGGTCGGGAAGGGCCCGGCGCCGACCCGGGTCGCGTAGGCCTTGGCGATCCCCCAGACCTCGGTGATGTCGGTGGGACCGACCCCGGCCCCGACCGTGGCGGCGCCGGCGATCGGGTTGGAGGAGGTGACGAAGGGATAGGTGCCATGGTCGAGGTCGAGCAGGGTCGCCTGGGCGCCCTCGAAGATCACCGTCTTGTCGGCGTCGAGCGCGTCCCAGCAGAGCTTCGCGGTGTCGGCGATGTGGGGCTCGAGCCGGTGCCCGAAGTTGACGTGTTCTTCGACCATCGTGTGCAGATCCAGGCGCGGGTCGGGGACGCCGGGGGTGCCCTCGGGCGGCGCCTTGGCCTCCTCGCCGGCTTCCTTGCGCAGCTTGCGCCGCTGCACCGAGAGCTCGCGCAGCGCCTGCTGCTTGGGCTCCAGTGCGGCGCGGATCTTGGTCCGCAGGATCTTCTCGTCGAGCAGGTCCTGGACTCGGATGCCGAGCCGCAGGGCCTTGTCGGCGTAACAGGGGCCGATGCCGCGGCGGGTGGTGCCGATCGAGAGCTTTCCCAGCTTGGTCTCGCCCGCCGTGTCCAGCAGCACGTGGTAGGGCATGATCAGGTGCGCGTTGGCCGAGATCCGCAGGTTGCCGATGTCGATATTGCGGCGTTTGAGCCCGTCGATCTCGCCCAGCAGCACCGCCGGGTCGAGGACCACCCCGTTGCCGATCACGCAGGTCTTCTCGGAGTGCAGGATCCCTGACGGGATCAGGTGGAACTTGAACTCCTTGCCTTCGCGGACGATCGTGTGGCCGGCGTTGTTGCCGCCCTGGAAGCGCACGATCACCTCAGCCCGCTCCGCGAGCAGATCGGTGATCTTCCCCTTCCCCTCGTCGCCCCAC
>DASYJK010000227.1:0-7312 GCA_035996525.1 Solirubrobacterales bacterium | reverse complement strand
GGCCAGCAGCTCCACCGCCTCGGCGAAGCCGAGCCCGTCCTTCTCTTCGACGAACTTGATCACGTCGCCGCCGACCCCGCAGCCGAAGCAGTGGTAGAGCTTTTCCTGGGCGTCGACCGAGAACGACGGCGTGCGCTCGTCGTGGAACGGGCAGAGGCCGACCATCCGGGCGCCCTGGCGGCGCAGGTCGGTGTGGGCGGAGATCACCTCGACGATGTCCGCCGCCTGCTTGACCCGGTCGAGGCTCTCGGGGGAGATCAGCGCCACTAGAAGCGAGCCTCCTCGGGGATCGTCAGGGCGGTGAACTGGGCGATGCAGAAGCGGTCGGTCATGCCAGCGATGTAGTCGGTGACGCGCTGGGTATCGCTCGCCTCGGCGTCCCACCGGGGCAGGTCGTCGGGGTGCTCGATGTAGTGGTCGAAGAGGCCGCGCATCGTGCGCTCGACCCGCTCGTGCTCGCGCTGGGCGTCGGGGCCGAGGTAGACGCGATCGAACATGAACTTGCGCAGGCGCAGCATCGCGCCGCCGATCTCCTCGCCCTGGACGATGTCCCCAGCGCCCTCGGAGCGCTCGACGATGTCGCGGACGAGCGTGTCGATCCGTTGCGAGCCGGTCGGCCCGAGCAGCTCGATCTCCTCGGCTGGGAGATCCTCGGGCCGCAGGATTCCCGCCCGCAGGGCGTCGTCGATGTCGTGGTTGATGTAGGCGACGCGGTCGACCAGCTTGACGATCCGGCCCTCCAGGGTCGCCGGCTTGGTCGCGCCGTTGTGGTTGAGGATGCCGTCGCGGACCTGCTCGGTCAGGTTCAGGCCCTGGCCGTCGCGCTCCAGCACCTCGACCACCCGCAGCGAGTGCTCGTTGTGGCGGAAGCCAGTGCCGCAGCACTCGCGCAGGGCCGCGTCGAGCGCGTCCTCGCCGGCGTGGCCGAAGGGCGGATGGCCGAGGTCGTGGCCGAGCCCGATCGCCTCGGTCAGGTCCTCGTTGAGGCCGAGGGCGCGGGCGACGGTGCGGGCGATCCCACAGGCCTCCAGCGTGTGGGTCAGGCGGGTCCGGTAATGGTCCCCCTCTGGGGCGACGAAAACCTGGGTCTTGTGCTTCAGTCGCCGGAACGACTTGGAGTGAACGATCCGATCGCGATCGCGCTGAAACGGCGTCCGCAAGGGGCTGTCGGGCTCATCGATCGCGCGGCGCGCGGGGTACGAACGCGTCGCATCCTCTGAAAGGAACTGCTCCTCCAAAGCGGCTATTCGGTCCTTGAACGTTGCGGTGGCCGGCACCCCCCGATCATAGGCTGACCGCATCGGCTGGGGGGACGGGAGGGACTTGGCGGAGCCTCCCCGCTGTTGCTCCGACAAGTCCCTCCCGTCCCCCTACGCGGCCGCTCTCAGTTGAACGTGGGCATGGTGCTCAAGGGTCTCCCCCACGGCACGCTCGACTTGGCGCAGGGCGAGCGGCTCAGCCTCCGGCGCCTCTGCCAGTGGCAGCGCCAAGGCTTCGACCATGAAGCGGTGGGCTTCCTCGGAGAGGGCGAACGAACCTGCTTCACAGCCAGCGCAGACAACGCCCCCGGCCGCTCCGGAGAAGCCGGCGAGGTGCTCGGCCTCGCCGCAGCGGGCGCAGGAGGCGAGCTCCGGGGTGAATCCCGCCACCAGCGCCAGCTTGAGGCGGAAGGAGAGGGCTACTTCGAGGCCGGCGGCGCGGGGCTGCTCGGGGTCGTCGAGCAGCGCCAGATAGCGGCAGAGCAGGTTGTAGGCGGGTAGGTTGGGCTCGGCCGAGTCGAGCAGCCGCAGGAAGGCGTCGCAGGCGCGGGCGCCGGCGGTCAGCGCCGGGCCGGTCGAGCGCAGGTGCGGGTAGCCGTCGATCGTGGCGACGCTGGTCACCGTCATCAGGTCGCCGCGGCCTTCGTGCAGGATCAGGTCGAGCCGGAAGAACGGCTCCAGGCGGCCGCCGAAGCGCGATTTCGGTTTGCGCGCGCCCTTGGCGATCGCCCCGAAGCGGCCGCGCGTCTTCGAGTAGAGGTGGAGGATCCGGTCGGCCTCGCCGTAGCGGATGCTGCGCAGCACGATCGCCTCGGTCTTTACGGTCTTTCCGGCCACCCACCTACTTTGCCCGCCGACGCGGACGTTTGCGCAGCTTCACCTGGCAGCTCGGGCAGAAGTAGGTCGAGCGGCCGCCGACGACGATGCGGACGATCTCGCCGCCGCAGGACGGGCAGGGCTGGCCCTCGCGGGTATGGACGAGGAACTCGTTCTGCATCGTCCCCTTCTCGCCGCGACCGTCGCGGTAGTCGTCGATCGAGGAGCCGCCGTGGTCGATCCCGGCCTCCAAAGCGGCGACAACGGCGTCGCGCAGCGCCTCCAGGTGCTCCGCCTTCATCGAGCCGGCCGGAGAGAGCGGGTGCAGGCGCGCCCGGTAGAGCGCCTCGTCGGCGTAGATGTTGCCGACGCCGGCGACCCCGGACTGGTCGAGCAGGAACGACTTCAGCGGCGCCGTGCGCCCGCTCGCCATCGCCCCCAGCGCCTCAGGGGTGAACTCGGGCGAGAGCGGCTCGACTCCGACTTTGCCGGCGAAGCGGGCCTCGAGGTCGACGTCGTCGATCAGGAAGGCCTCGCCGAAGCGGCGCGGATCGGTGAACCAGACCTCGCGGCCGTCGTCGAGCAGAAAGCGGGCGCGCAGGTGGCGAGCCGAGGTCGAGCGCTCGGCCTCATACAGCCGCCGTCCCTCCGAGGGATCGAGCACGTCGTCGCCCTCGACCAGGACCAGGTTGCCGGTCATCCGCAGGTGCATCACCAGCGTCTGGTCGCCATCGAGCCCCAGCAGCAGGTACTTGCCGCGCCGTCCCAGCCCTTCGATCGTGCGGCCGCCGACGGCGGCGCCGAGCTTCCGCGGCGGCACCGGCCGCGACCAGCGTTTGTCCAGCACCTCCAGCGACTCGATCCGGTGCCCTTCCAGCTCCGGCTCGAGCTGGCGCGCGACGGTCTCGACCTCAGGTAGCTCGGGCATCCCCGAGTTCTACTCGACGCTGGCCCTCGGGTGGGCGCTGAAGTAGACCTCCTTGAGGCGGTCGCCCGAGAGGTGCGTGTACATCTGGGTGGTGGCGATGTCGGCGTGGCCGAGCATCTCCTGCACGGCGCGCAGGTCGCAGCCGCCGGCGAGCAGGTGGGTGGCGAAGCTGTGGCGCAGGGTGTGCGGGCTCATGCGGCCGCCGAGGCCGGCGTCGCGAGCGTGGCGCTGGACGATCTTGTAGAGCCCCTGGCGGGTCAGCGGCCCGCCGCGGAAGTTGACGAACAGCTTCGGCTCGTGGCGGTCGCCGATCAGCTTCGGCCGGCCGCCGCGCAGATAGGCGTTGATCGCGGCGATCGCCTGGCGGCCGAGCGGCACCAGCCGCTCCTTCGAGCCCTTGCCGCGGGCGCGCAGGAAGCCCTCCTCGATCTCGATGTCGGCGAGCTCGAGCCCGATCGTCTCCGAGGCCCGCAGCCCGCAGGCGTACATCACCTCGAGCAGGGCCCGGTCGCGCAGCGTCGTCGGCTCGCTGCCGCGCGGGGAGGCGAGCAGCTTCTGCACCTCGGAGTAGTTGAGGACCTGCGGCAGCTTCTTCGCCCGCCGCGGCGCGGTCAGGGCGGCGGTCGGGTCGTCGCCGATCAGCTCGTCGCGGCGCAGGTGCTTGTAGAAGGAGCGCAGGCAGGCGGCCTTGCGGTGGATGGTCGAGGCCGAGCAGGCCGGTCGCCCCTCCCCCGTCGCCAGCTCGGCGAGGAAGTCGGCGACGTCGGCGGGACGGGCGTGCAGCGCGTCGCAATCGTGGGCGCCGAGGTATTCGCCGTACTGGAAGAGGTCGGTGCGGTAGGCGTTGAGGGTGTTGCGGGAGAGGCCGCGCTCCAGCTCCAGGTAGGAGAGGAAATCGAGGACGAGGCCCTCGAAGCGGGCGTCGGCGCCAGGGGCGGCGGGCGCAGACGGGAGCGCGGGCTTGACTGCGATCGCCATGACGCGGGTTTCTCGGCGGCTGACCACAGCCCTTTAACCGCAAGGGACCATGCGCTGCGGCCGCCGTCATCGCGGGGTCCGAGGCGCCTGCGGGCGAGGTTTACGTTCTCGGCACCTCGGACCCCACGCTGACTGCGGAGAGGCGCTTGGCCAGGGACGGCGTTACTCGACTAGGAGGCGGCCCGCCGCCAGCGGGGCCGCGAAGAAGAGCGGGTCCTCGACCAGGGTGCGGCCCATAGTGCGGGTTGGGAGACCGGAAGCAGCGTAGGTATCGAGGTCGGCGGGGGCGTGGCGGAGGCGGTGGGTGCCGGGGGCCTCTTCGAGCGCAGCGGCGATCGAGTCCTCGTCCTCGGGGACGGCGACGTCGACCGGGGCGAGGAGGAGCTCGAGCACGGTGTAGGTGTGGTGGCTGACGTCGAGGTGACGCTGGCGCGGGTCACTGGAGGAGAGGCGTGGGGAGAGCAGGGTCGGGAGGCGGAGCGAGAGGGCGGCGTGGGCGCTGTCGAGGGCGGCGATGCCGCCGTGGCCGAACTCGGTGTCGGAGCCGATGATGCCGGGACCCGGGCCGACCAGCGCCGCGTCCCAGCCGAGGCGGTTGGCGGCGTCGAGGGCGCCGACGGTGCTGAGCGCGTCGTGCTCGCCGCCGTAGGCCGGGGCGGCGGCGATGTGGCCGCAGAGCAGGCCGCGCTCGCGCAGCTCGGCGACGTCGCGCGAGAACGAGCCGGGCAGGGCGCCGCCGCCGGTCTGGACGTAGCCGACCTGGATGCCGGGCGAAGCCTGCGCCGCCGCCCAGGCCGCCGGGGCGAGGTGGCCGTGCAGCGGCAGGACCAACACGGAAACCGCCACCGGCGCCCCGGTCTCCGCCGCCGCGGGTGACTTCCCCCCCGCCCCATCCACTTCCACGGTTCCTTTTTCACCCATTTTGTGGGTTCCGAACCGCGCAACCGTTCCCTCCCCTTCCTCGGTTCCCTTTCCACCGGTCCCGTGGGTTTCGAACCGCGCAACGGTGGAGGACTCGACCGGGGCGACCGGGTGCTGGAGCGAGGTGTAGTTGAGCTTGATCACGTGCTCGCCCTCCGGCGCGCCCCCGCCATCGAGGCCACGGGTGAGGTTGACGTGGACGACGTCGAAGCCGCCGGAGCCGAGCCCAAGGTCCAGCGCGGCGACATTGACGACGACCTCGTCGCCCTCGCGCATCTCGCCAAGCAGCACTTCGTCGGCCCAGGCCGGGCGGCGCTCGTCGCCGACCTCGACGGTCAGCGGCTCGGTGGAGACGACGGTGCCGCGGCGCAGCTCGAGCCGGCCGCTCACGCCTCGCCCGGAGCCACCGGGTCGCCCGGCTCCGCCCCACCGCCCGCCGCGACCGCCGCGACGATCCCCTCGCAGATCTCCAGCATCTTCTCCAGGCTGGAGGCCGGCACGTGCTCGTCTTCGGTGTGGACCAGGTCGGTGCCGTTGGCGAGCAGGACGCAGTCGAAGCCGTCGAGACGGAAGACGTTGGCGTCGCTGCCGCCGCCGATCGCCGCCCGCACCGGCTCGACCCCGGCGGCGCGCACCCCCGCCTCCGCCAGCAGCAGGGCCGGCGAGGAGGACGGCACCTCGTAGCCGCGGAAGAGCTCTTCGAGGCGGACGTCGACGTCGCAGCCGTGCTCGCTCGCCCCCCAGGCGCAGGCGTCGGAGATCTGCCCGGCGACCTCGGCGGCGCGGCCGGCGTCGCGGCTGCGAGCCTCAGCCTGGATCCAGCAGTGGCCGGGGACGACGTTGCCGGAGGTGCCGCCCTTGATCAGGCCGACGTTGGCGGTCGTCTGCTCGTCGAGCCGGCCCAGCTCCATCCGCCCGATCGCGGCGGCGGCCGCGGCGATCGCGCTGCTGCCGTCCTCGGGCTTGATCCCGGCGTGCGCCTCGACCCCCATGAAGTCGGCGAGGATCTTCTGCTGGGTCGGCGTGGCGACGATCACCTCGCCGACCGGCCCCGCGTGATCGAGGACGAAACCGACCTCCGAGCGCAGGACCGAGCTGTCGAACGCTTTCGCCCCGCGCAGCCCCTGCTCCTCGGCCACGGTCAGGACCAGCTCGATCCCGACCGGCGGTGGCGAGTCCGCGCAACGCGCGACCAGCTCCATGAAGACGGCGACCGCCGCCTTGTTGTCGGCGCCGAGGATCGTCTCGCCGCGACTGCGGAACACCCCTTCGTCGTTGACCACCTCGACCAGGCCCCTGTGCGGCACCGTGTCGAGGTGGGCGCAGAACATCACCCAGTCTTCAGAGGCACCGGGCAGGCGCGCCAGCAGGTTCCCGGCGCCGGCTTCGGCGGGACCGGCCGCATCGTCCTCGCTGACCTCGAGCCCCAGCGCCCGCAGCTCGGCGGCGACGGAGTCGGCGATCTCGCGCTCCTCGCCCGTGGGGCTGCGGATCTCGCAGAGCCGGACGAAGGTCTCGTGCAGGCGTGCGTTCACGCCACGAGCCTACCCCGGCCGGGCGCTCAGCTGGAGCGGGAAGCGCCGACGTCGCCGGTCTCGGCGCTCTCGGCCGCCGCCTCCGCCTCGATGCTCTCGGCGGGCTTGCCACCGGCGTGGATCGCCGCGGCGCCGACGAACTCGCGGAACAGCGGCTCGGGACGGTTGGGCCGGGAGTTGAACTCCGGGTGGTACTGGGAGGCGACGAAGAAGGGATGGTCGGGCAGCTCGACCATCTCGACCAGGCGCTCGTCGGGCGACGTGCCGCCGCAGACCAGGCCCTCGTCTTCGAGCCGGCGCCGCAGCTGGTTGTTGACCTCGTAGCGGTGGCGGTGGCGCTTGTAGATGACGGCCTCGCCGAAGATCTCGCGCGCCTTCGTGCCCTCGTGCAGTTTCACCGGATCGGCACCGAGCCGCATCGTCCCGCCCATGTCGGAGACCTCCTTCTGCTCCGGCAGCAGATCGACCACCGGGAACGGGGTCTCGGGATCGAACTCGGAGGAGTTGGCGCCCTCGAGGCCGGCGACGCTGCGGGCGAACTCGACGACCGCGATCTGCATCCCGAGGCAGATCCCCAGGTAGGGAATGCCGCGCTCGCGGGCGATCTTCGCCGCCTGGACCTTGCCCTCGATACCGCGCTCGCCGAAGCCGCCGGGGATCAGGATCCCGTCGCAGCCCTCGAGCTTCTCCGGGTCGAGGTTCTCGGAGTCGACCAGCTCGACCTCGGTTTCGACGCCGTGGTGAAAGCCACCGTGCTCGATCGCCTCGATCACCGACTTGTAGGCGTCGGCCAGCTGCACGTACTTGCCGACCACGGCGATCCGCACCTTGCCCTCGGCGGAGTCGGCGCTGCGCACCATCGCCTCCCACTCGCC
>DASYJK010000226.1:0-12996 GCA_035996525.1 Solirubrobacterales bacterium | reverse complement strand
CCCCCGGCCGCCCCTCACTTAGAGCCCGAGTTGCTCCCGAATCAGCCGGTTGACCTCGCCGCCGTCAGCCCGCCCCTTGGTCTCCTTCATCACCACGCCGACGATGGCGCCGATCGCCTTCGGGTTACCGCCCTTAATCTCCTCGGCGGCCTTGGGGTTGGCCTCGACCGCCGCGGCGACGATCGACTCCAGCTCGTCGCTGTCGCCGGACATCTGGGCGAGGCCCTCGCGCTCGACGATCGACTCTGGGTCGCCGCCCTCGGTGACGAGCGCGGCCAGCACGATCTTGCCGCTGCCGTGGGAGATCTTCCGCTCCGCGACCATCTCGGTCAGCCGCGCGAGGCTCTTGGGGGGAACCGTCGGATTCTCGAAGTCCTCCTCGTCGCTGCGCTTGCGCAACTCCGCGGTCAGATCGCCAATGATCCAGTTGGCGGCGACGCGGGGTTCAACCGTGGCGGCCGCGGCGCAGACCGCCTCGAAATACCCGGCGACCTCGATTTCGCGCGCGAGCAGCTTCGCCGGCTCTGCCTCCAGGCCCATCGATTCGTAGCGCGCCGCACGGGCCGCCGGCAGCTCCGGCAGCGCCTCGCGGGCCTCGCGCAACATCCGCTCGGTCGGCGCCAGCGGCACCAGGTCGGGCTCGGGGAAGTAGCGGTAGTCGTGGGACTCCTCCTTCGAGCGCAGCGAGGTGAGGCTGCCGCTGACCGGGTCGAAGTGGAGCGTCTCCTGGGTCACCGTCCCCCCCGCGCCGATCAGCTCACGCTGGCGCACCAGCTCGGCTTCGACCCCGCGCTGGAGGAAGCGGAAGCTGTTCATGTTCTTCAGCTCGGTCTTGGTCCCCAGCGTCTCCGAGCCGGCCGGGCGCACGGAGACGTTAGCGTCGACCCGCAGGCTCCCCTCCTCCATGTTGACGTCGGAGACGCCGAGCTGGCGCACCGTCTCGCGCAGCAGCCGCGCCCACCCGGCCGCCTCAGCGGCACTGCGCAGATCGGGCTCGGTGACGATCTCGACCAACGGCGTACCGCCGCGGTTGAAGTCGACCAGCGAGGCCCCGGAGCCGTGGATCCGGCCCGAGCCGCCGACGTGGATCATCTTCGCCGCGTCCTCCTCGAGATGGGCGCGGTGGATGCGGACGTCGCCAAGCCGGCCGCTACTGGCGATCGGAATGTCGAACTGGCTGATCTGGTACGCCTTCGGGCTGTCGGGATAGAAGTAGTTCTTGCGGTGGAAGATCGAGTGCGGCGCGATCTCGCAGCCCAGCGCCAGGCCGATCTGTAGCGCGTAGAGGATCGCCTGCTCGTTGGGCACCGGCAACACCCCGGGGTGGGCGAGACAAACCGGACAGGTGTGGACGTTGGGCTCGTCACCGAAGGAGAGCGCGCAGCCGCAGAACATCTTCGTCTTCGTCGCCAGCTGGACGTGGATCTCCAGCCCGATCACCGCTTCCAGCTCGTGCGCGTTCTCAGCCATCGATGCCCTCCGGCCGCGCCTCGAAGCCGATCCCCAGCTCGAGCGCGTAGGCCGCCTCCAGCAGCTTCTGCTCGGCGAAGGCGGGGGCGGCGATCTGGAAGCCGACCGGCAGCTCCGGGCCGCCGCCTTCGGGCTCGGCCAGCCCGGAGGGAATCGAGATTGCCGGGATCCCGGCCAGACTCATCGGCACCGTGAAGAAGTCGTTGAGATACATCGCGAGCGGGTCGTCGGTCTTCTCACCGAGGCCGAAGGCGACCGAGGGCGAGGTCGGGGTGACGACGAAGTCGACCGCGGCGAAGGCCTTGGCGAAGTCTTCGGCGATCCGGGTCCGCACCTTCTGCGCCTGCCCGTAATAGGCGTCGTAATAGCCGGAGGAGAGCGCGTAGGTGCCGAGCATGATCCGCCGCTTCACCTCGGGCCCGAAGCCCTCGGCCCGCGTGTTCTCGTACATCTCCAGCAGGTCGCCGGAATTCTCGGAGCGCATCCCGTAGCGGACGCCGTCGTAGCGGGCCAGGTTCGAGGAGGCCTCGGCCGGAGCGAGCACGTAGTAGGCGGAGATCCCGTGCTCGGCGCTGGGCAGCGCCACCTCGGCGATCTCGCCGCCGAGGCTCTCTATCTTCGCCAGCGTCGCCTCGAAGTTCGTGCGCACGCCGGCGTCGAAGTCGTCGCCGGAGAGCTCGCTCGGCACACCGAAGCGCAGCCCCTTCAGGTCCTCGCGGCTGGGGGCGACGATGCCGCCCTCGATCCCGACCGAGGTCGAGTCGCAGGGGTCGCGGCCCCGCAGCGCCGCCAGCAGCAGCGCCGCGTCGGTGACGTCGCGGGTCAGCGGGCCGCACTGGTCGAGCGAGGAGGCGAAGGCGATCATCCCGTAGCGCGAGATCGAGCCGTAGGTGGGCTTGAGGCCGACGATCCCGCAGAGCGCGGCGGGCTGGCGGATCGAGCCGCCGGTGTCGGTGCCGAGCGCGCAGGGGGCGAGACCACCGGCCACGGCCGCGGCCGAGCCGCCGGAGGAGCCGCCAGGCACGCGGCGGCGATCCCAGGGGTTGAGCACCGGCCCGTAGGCCGAGTTCTCGTTCGAGGAGCCCATCGCGAACTCGTCCATGTTGGTCTTGCCGAGCACGCGGGCGCCCGCGGCGTCGAGCCGTCGCACCGCGGTCGCCGTGTACGGCGGCCGGTAGCCCTCGAGGATGCGCGAGCCGGCCGTGGTCGGCGTGCCCTCGGTGCAGAAGATGTCCTTGACCGCGACCGGGATCCCGCGCAGCGGGCCGTCCTCGACCTCGTAGCTGGAGGGGTCCTCGACCTGCCAGAGGTAGGCGTTGAGCTCGTCGCCGGCCGCGGCGGTACGCCAGGCCTCGAAGTACTCCGGGGCGGACACCTCCCCGGACGCGATCTTCGCCGCCGCCTCGGCGACGGTCAGCTCGAGCAGACCCGCCATCAGGCGTCAGCCTGGGGCGAGGGCACCCGGAAGGCGCCGTCGACCGCTTCCGGCGCCGTCGCCAGAGCGATCTCGGGAGGGAGGCTCGGCCGCGGCTCGTCGGCGCGCAGGACGTTCTCCAAGGCGACCACGTGCGTGGTCGGCTCGACCCCCTCCAGATCCAACTTGGCGATCCGGTCGACGTGCTCGAGAATCCCCGAAAGCTCGCCGGCCATCGTCTCGACCTCTTCCTCCGAGAGCCTGAGCCGCGCGAGGCGGGCGACGTGCAGCACCTGATTCCGGTCGATCATCGGGGGCATTCTAGGCGGCGACCCGACCTCGGCGGAGGGCCATGGGCGTGGGTGAAGCGTCTTGTACTTTTTCGGCGGCGCTCGACCTCGGAGCGGCGCGAGCACGGCCCTCGAAAGAAGTTACGCGAAACCCACGCCCTTGGCCCTCCGCCTCCTTCTGGCCAGTCAGCCAGTTATTGTCGTTGTCGATGCAGGGGCCGCGGGCAGAGAGATTCGTCGTCGTCAGCCTGCGCCTGCTCGCGCTCAGCTTCGCCGTCGTCGGCATCCTCTTCATCGCCGTCCCCAACGGCACCCTCGACGTGGTCTCCGACTTCGGCGAATGGTTCGGCAACCACACCCGGGCGCCGCACGGCGACGAGCAGCTCTGGCTCTCGCTCGGGTTCGCCTACATGGTCGTGATCACCGGCATCTGCGTCGTCGTCCAGGCCGACGTCGTCCGCTACCGGCCGCTGCTGCTCGTGCTCGCCGCCGGCAAGACCGCCTCTTCGCTCGCCACCCTCGCCTTCTTCGTCTTCGACGAACAGGTCTTCGCCTACCTGCTCAACTTCCTCCTCGACGGCTCGCTGGTGCTGATCGCGCTCGGCCTCTGGGTCCTGGCCGGCCGGGTCGGCCGCCCCGTCGACCCCGGTTGACAGCGGGCGCCGGGGCTTTCAGCCACTGAGCAACGCACCCTGAGCGCGATCTGCGCGGCGATGGCGCCGGGCATCGACGGCCTGCCCGTGGCCGAGCGCGACGTCGACGTCTCCGGGCCGGTGGCGCGGTTCCTCGCCTCAGTCTCGCCGCGGGTGCTGATCCGGCTCAGGCTCGGCCTGCGCGCCTTCGAGTGGCTGCCCTTCCCCTGGCGCTTCAGCCGCCTCGACTCCGCCGCCCAGGAGGACTTCCTCCACCGCCTCGAGGGCTCCAAGCTCTCCCTCCACCACGACCTGCTGCTGATGGCGAAGCTGTTCTCGACCCTCGGCTACGCGGTCACGCCCGAGGTGCAGGAGCGGATCGGGTTCGAGATCCGCTGCGCGACCGCCGACGGGACCTTGCCGGAGCCGGCCGGGACGCTCGGCGACACCGAGCCCGCCGGCGACGGCGAGGAATGCGACGTAGTCATCGTCGGTTCCGGCGCCGGCGGTGCTGTGGCGGCGGCGGAGCTGGCGGCGGCCGGGCTCGAGGTGATCGTGCTCGAGGCCGGCGGCCACTACGACCGCGACAGCTACCCGGCCGACCACCTCGACGCGATCGCCGAGCTCTACCGCGACGGCGGCCTGACCATCGCCGAAGGGCGGCCGCCGATCCCGGTCCCGGTCGCCAAGGTCGTCGGCGGCACCACCGTGATCAACTCCGGCACCTGCTTCCGCGCGCCGGAGCCGGTGCTGGCGGACTGGCGCGAGCGCTTTGGCATCGCCTGGGCAACCGAGATGGATGCCGACTACGCCGAGGCCGAGCGGACCCTGCGGGTGACCCAGCTCGACCCGGAGACGATGGGCCGCAACGGCCAGCTGGCGATGGAGGGCGCGGCCGCAATCGGCGCCAGCGGCGCCCCGATCCACCGCAACGCCGGCAACTGCAACCAGTGCAGCTCCTGCCCCTTCGGGTGCGAGATCGACGCCAAGCGCGGCATGCACGTCAGCTATCTCCCCCGCGCCGTCGCCGCCGGGGCGCGGATCCGGGCCGGAGTCGAGGTCGACCGGGTGCTGCTCGAGGACGGGCGCGCGGTCGGGGTCAGCTGTTCGACCAGCGTTGGCGGCAGGCGCCGGCCCTTCACGGTGCGGGCGCGGCGCGCGGTGATCGCCGCCGGTGGCTCCTTCGGCACCCCGGAGCTGCTGCTGCGCTCGGGGCTCGGCGGCAGGCAGGTCGGCCGCAACCTCCACATCCACCCCGCCTGCTGGGTCGGCGCCCGCTACGACGAGGAAGTGCGCGGCTGGGACGGGGTCATGCAGAGCTACTACGTGGACGAGTGGGAGCGCCTGGGGATCCTGCTCGAGGCGACCTTCACCCCGCTCGCCTTCGGCGGCGCCTGGCTGCTCGGCGCCGGCGAGTCGCACCAGCGGGCGATGCTCGACTTCGGCCACGTCGGCTCGGTCGGGGTCCACCTCTGCGACGAGTCGTCGGGCCGGGTCGGGCTCGGTGCCGAGGGCTCGCTGCGGGCCAGCTACAAGCTGACCAAGGCCGACGCCGACCGCCTCACCTTCGGCATCGCCCGCGCCGCCGAAGTCCACTTCGCCGCCGGCGCCACCGAGGTCTACCCCAACATCGCCCGCGTCGGCGTCCTCAAACCGGGCGATCTAGCCACCTTCGAGGCAACGTCATTCAAGCCCGCCGAGCTGCGCCTAGAGGCTTTCCACCCCATGGGCACCGCCCGCATCGCCGCCAATCCCTCCCAAGGCGCCTGCGCCATCGACGGCTCCGTCAACGGCACCCGCGACCTCTACGTAGCCGACGGCTCCCTCTTTCCCACCTCTGTAGGCGTAAATCCGATGATGACCATCATCGCCTTCTCCAAGCAGATAGCCCGGGGAGTCGCGGGTGGGGGGTGAAGCGTCTTGTACTTTTTCGGCGGCGCTCGACCTCGGAGCGGCGAGAGCGCGACCCTCGAAAGAAGTTAAGCGAAACCCCCCACCCGCGACTCCCGAGTACTAGCTACTCGGGGGCGGCGGGGGCGGCGGCGGGGTTCCCGAACTTGGAGGCGGTGGAGGCGGCGGCGGAGTTCCGGCACTCGGGGGCGGCGGGGAGCCGGCGCCGGAGCCACCTCCCGAGAGTTTGTCGGCGGTGCCGCTGAAGGTGGAGCCCTCTTCCTGCATGCCCCTGTAGCCGCCGTAGGCGATTCCGGCGGCGCTGATCAGGCCGAGGAAGATGCCGAATTCGAGGGTGCCGTCGACGGAGACGCCGCCGAAGCTGCCGAAGCTCGGCGGGTCGACGATCCGGAACAGGACCAGCAGCGCCGAGAGGCCGCCGAGGACCGTGACCGCGACGTTCATCGAGACCGGCGGCTCGTACTCGGAGTCGCTGAGGCGGAGGAAGACGTTGATCAGGGCGACGACGATCGTCACCACAAGAATGATCGGGATGAAATCGAGCGCGTCCCAGGCGCTGCCGCCGGCACCGGGCACTTCGCCCGAGAAGCCCGCTGAGCCGGAGACTTCGACCCCGAACCAGGTGAAGAACATGAAGATGAAGAGAAGGACGGCCGAAACCCCGGCGATCTTCTCTCCGGTGTTGAGCTTGTCTACGTCCATCAGCATTCCCTCCGTTGAACCTTGGTCGCGCGGTCCGACCCTGTATATCCGCCACCAGACCTATTCGGCGGGGAAATGGCCGACCCTTCTAGGCCGGGCTGGACAACGTGCGTAGGCGCGCCGCCTGCAAGGTGTTGACCAGCAGCATCGCGATCGTCATCGGTCCCACCCCACCCGGGACCGGCGTGATCGCCGACGCGACCGTCGCCGCGGAGTCGAAATCGACATCGCCGCAGACGCCGTCCTCGCCGCGGTTCATGCCGACGTCGATCACCACCGCCCCGGGCTTGACCGCGTCGGCGCCGAGCAGTTCCGGCACCCCGACCGCGGCCACCAGCACGTCGGCGCGGCGACAGGTCGCGGCCAGGTCGCGGGTGCGCGAGTGGCAGACGGTGACGGTGGAGTTGGCGGCCAGCAACAGCCGCGCGACCGGGACCCCGACCAGCTTCGAGCGCCCGACGACCACTGCCTCCGCGCCTTCCAGCTCGACGCCCTCGTGGGCCAGCAGCTCCATCACCCCGGCCGGCGTACAGGGCACGAGTCCGGGCGTGCCGTGGGCCAGCAGCCCGGCGTTCAGCGGCGTCAGGCCGTCGACATCCTTGCCCGGGTCGAGCGCGGCGACGACGGCGTCGGGATTGATCTGCTCGGGAACCGGGAGCTGCACAAGGATCCCGTCGACCTCCTGGTCACGACCGAGAGCGCCGACGAGCTCCAGCAGCTCGGCCTCGCTCGTCTCGGCGCCGAGCCCGTGATGGACCGACCCCATGCCAGCCTCCTCGCAGGCCCTGTGCTTGTTGCGCACGTAGATCTCCGAAGCGGGGTCGTCGCCGACGATCACGGTCGCCAGGTTCGGCACCCGCCCCGCCTTGGCGGCGTAAGCCTTGACTTCGCCGCGCACCCGCTCGCGCACCGCGGCGCCTACCGCTTTGCCGTCGATGATCCGGGCCGCCACCGTCAGCGCTTCCGGATCGGGGCGTAGTCGGCCATCAGCTTGCGCTCGGAGCCATCGCTGGAGAAGCGGACGATGACCACCCCGCCTGGTTCGACCCCGGTGACGACACCATCTCCGAAGCTGGCGTGGACGACGTCGTCGCCGGCCTGCATCTCCAGCGCCGGGCCGGGATCGACCGGCTGCGCCGGATCGGCTCCCGGCGTGGGCTCCCAGGTCATCCCCCCGACCGTGCTGGAGACGGTCGCGTGGCGCTCGGTCAGCTCGATCGGCAGCTCGTCGATGAAGCGCGAGGGCAGGTTGCGCTCGGAGCGACCGAACATCCGCCGCTCGCGCGCCCAGGTCATGTAGAGGCGCTGGCGGGCGCGGGTGATGGCGACGTAACAGAGCCGTCGCTCCTCTTCCTCGCCCCCCTCTTCCAGCGCCATCATGTGCGGGAAGGAGCCGTCCTCGCAGCCGATCACGAAGACGGTGTCGTACTCGAGGCCCTTGGCGTTGTGCACGGTCATCAGCGTCACCAGGTCCTGCTCCTCCTCGATCGAGTCCTGGTCGGAGAGCAGCGAGATCTGCTGCAGGAACTCCTCCAGCGGCGGCACCTCGCTCTCGCCCTCCTGCTCGCGGTTGAGGTCGAACTCGGCGGCGGCCTCGGTGAAGGCGTCGAGGTTCTCGATCCGCCCTTCGGCTTCGACCGTGCGCTCGGCCTCGAGCGCTTCCACGTAGCCGCTCTCGCTCAGCACCGCCTGGACGACGTCGGCGACCGCGGCACCCGAGTCGACCCGCGCTTTCAGCAGCTCCATCGTCTCGAAGAAACGGGTCACGTTCTTGACCGCGCCGCCGCTCAGCCCCGGCACCTCCTCGGCCCGTTCGGCGACCTCCCAGATCGTCAGCCCGGCGGTGTTGGCGTAGGACGCGAGCCGCCCCTGGGTGGTGTTGCCGATGCCGCGCCGGGGCGAGTTGACGACGCGCAGGAAGGAGACCTGGTCGGCGGGGTTGAGCAGCAGGCTGAGGTAGGCGACGGCGTCCTTGACCTCGGCCCGGTCGTAGAACTTGGTGCCGCCGATCACCTGGTAGGGGACCTCGTAGCGGACCAGCGTGTCCTCGATGATCCGGCTCATCGCGTTGGTCCGGTAGAAGACAGCGATGTCGGCGCGCTCGATCCCGTGCTCCTCGCCGAGCCGCTCGATCTCCGCCGCCACCCAGCGCGCCTCCTCGTGCTCGTCGCCGAGTTCGGAGAGCTGGACCAGCTCGCCGCCCTCGATGTCGGTCCAGAGCTCCTTCGGCCGGCGCTCGCGGTTGCGCTCGACGACGGCGTTGGCGGCCGAGAGGATGGTCTGGGTGGAGCGGTAGTTCTGCTCGAGCTTGACCACCTCCGCCTCGGGGAAGTCGTGCTCGAAGTCGAGGATGTTGCGGATGTCGGCGTGGCGGAAGCCGTAGATGGAGTTGTGGGTGACGAGGCCCCCGGCGATGAAGTTGTGGGTGCCCTCGACGTTGATGTCGTAGACCGGCCGATCAAGGGCGACTCGCTCGACCGACTCGACAGCGTCGTACTCTCCACCCACCGTGAACATGGTCATGCCCGGTCGCACCGAGCCAGCCGGGATACACGGCAGCGAGTTGCCGACGATCCTGCCGCTCTGCTTCTCTCCGAAGCGGCCAAAGAAGCTGACGTCCACATCGAGAACCCTGCTGACGTCGCCCGCGATGCGCACGGCCTCGCCGAAGTCTTGGAGAACCGTCTCGAAGCGCCAGGAGTCCGAGTCGGACTTCGCCGGTCGGACGCTGAGGCCGATCGACTCGAGCGCCCGCTTGCCGGCCGGATCGCGACCGGCGAGCGCGATCCGATGCATCGGCGTTGCCCCCCGCCGCTCCGCACAGAGCGTGACGCGGAGCACCCGGCGGCGCCCATCCGAGGTCGCGGCGAGATGGTGGGGGTGCTGGAGGCTCAGGCCCTCGTCATCGAGCAGGCGATTCCCCCCCTCCTCGGTGTCGAGGGTCGAGAAGACGTCGTCGATCAGTGCCTGATTGCCGATCAGGCTGTTCCCAGTAGCCGACTTGCGACGATAGAACGGCAGCATCGGCAGGCCGTAGCGCAGGGACAGCTTGATCTCGGCCGCACGCGCCTCAGCGTCGCTCTCGTGCGCCGAGATCACCCACACCGCATCGGCGTGCTCCTGCAGGCAGCGCTGACGGATGCCCACGGCGGAACGTCCCCGCTCGGCATAGACGCCTGTCGTCCCAACCCGAAACCCGATTCCTCGCTTCCACATCAGGTAGGTCAGGTGCATCTGGGGGGTGGTTCCAAGGCGGTAGCCGGCGAAGTGCGTGTGCTCGGGCGTGCTGACCAGGCGTCGGCCCGCGCGAGTCCCGATCTCCACGCCCTCGCTCTGCCATGACCTGAAAGTGCCCGTGACGCGCGCGGGACGGAAGTCGGCGCTCCCGTAACAGGACATCACCATGTCGCCCTCGGAAATCCGCTCGATCGGCTTCGTCGAGCCGTCGCCCATCGTCACCTGGGTCCCCTCGACCAGGCACTGGTCCTCGTCGCCAACGACCATCAGATTTCCGTGCTCTGAAGCCAAGAGCTGCAACAGCCGGTACTGGGCGTGATTGGTGTCCTGGTACTCGTCGACGAGAACATGGCGAAAGGTGCGGCGCCAACGCTCGCGCACCTCCTCGAACAGCTCCAGGGCATTGACCGTGCGGACCAGGAGGTCGTCGAAGTCCATCGCGTTGGCCTCGAGCATCCGCTTCTCGTAGAGCGGGAAGCATTCGGCGACGGCCTCCTCGAAGAGGCTGCCCTGCGTTTCCGCGTACATGTCGGAATCGATCAGCTGGTTCTTGGCGCCGGAGATCTTGTTCTGGATCGCCCGGGCCGGGAAGCGTTTGGGGTCGACCCCGAGCTCACGCATCACCCGCTTCAGCATCCGCAGCGAGTCCGACTGGTCGTAGATCGTGAAGCTGCGCGAGTAGCCGAGCCGCTCGGCGTCGGCGCGCAGCATCCGCGCGCAGGAGGAGTGGAAGGTCGTCACCCACATCGCCCGCACCGAGCGGCCGACCAGCTCGCCGACCCGCTCGCGCATCTCCGCCGCCGCCTTGTTGGTGAAGGTGATCGCGAGGATCTCGCCCGGCCGGGCGGCGCCGGTGGCCAGCAGGTAGGCGATGCGGTGGGTCAGGACCCGGGTCTTGCCGGAGCCGGCGCCGGCGACCACCAGCAGCGGCCCCTCGGTGTGTTCGGCCGCCTTGCGCTGGGGCGGATTGAGCCCGGCCAGCAGCCGCTCGACCCGGTCGGCGCCGGCCTCGGTCGGCGCCCCGCCGAGCGGATTCTCGGCGTCGGCGGGGATCTCGAACTCGGCCTGAAACGTCACCCGCCGAGCATAGACAGGGGCTCGGCGGGGCTCGGCGGGCTTTTTTCTATTCGCAGCTTTCGGCGAGTTCGCCGAGCGCCTGGTTTGCTGGGTCGAGAACGAATTCTTCAGCTTCTTCCTTTGAAGCTTCTTCGATTCCGCCTACGATGCAGGCGGTTATTTCCGGTTCCACTTCTTCGCCTTTTTCGAGCTGTTCGGCGAAGACGCTCGCCAGCTGCGCCTGGTCCAGCTTGACGAAGCCGGTGATCTGGTCGAGCTTCCACTGACCGTCTTCTTCGACCAGGGCGATCGAGACTTCCTGGCCTTCAAGGCTGCCGCCGGTGATCGCCGCGTTCGCGGTCGCCTTGGAGCCATCGACTTCGACTTCGCTGACCGCGACCGATTCGGCTTTGCCTTCGGGATCCTTGGCTTCTTCTTCACAGGTTTCGGTGGCGGCCTTGCCGCTTTCGCCGGAGCTCTGTTCGGAGAAGCTGAGGGTCTCCAGCTTCGTGCAGTTGGCGGGGTCGGACGCAGTGGCCGAGGTTTCGATCGCTTCTTCGATTTCCGCTTCGCCGCTGCTGCCGCTGCTGCCGCAGGCGACAAGGGCGAGCGCCGAGACGAGCAGCGCGCTGATCAGCAGGAGGTGGCGCTTGTTCAAGAGGTGCCTTTCGGGCGAGGGCTGGACGGGATCCGCAAAGGAGCTGGCGCGGAAGCTACCTCAGCCACCGGCCGGTGAACGGCCGGTGCGCGGGCTGATCTCGGCCTGCTCCTCGGCGTCGCTGCCGTTGCCGTCGAGCTCCCCCAGGCGGCGCTCGATCTCGGCGAGGCGACCGGAGAGGCTCTTGATCGCCTCGGCGATCGGGTCCGGCAGGTGGATCCAGTCGGCGTCGGGGCCATCGACCCGCCTGCCCTCGACCCGGACCAGGTGGCCGGGATTGCCGACCACGGTCGCCCCCGGCGGCACGTCCTCGACCACAACCGTGTTGGCGCCGACCTTGGCGCCGTCGCCGATCGCGATCGGGCCCAGCAGCTTGGCGCCGGAGCCGACGGTGACCTCGTCCCCGAGGGTCGGGTGGCGCTTGCCGCGTTGGAAGCCGGTCCCGCCCAGCGTCACCCCCTGATAGAGGGTGACGCGGTCGCCGATCACCGCGGTCTCGCCGATTACGACGCCGGCCCCGTGGTCGATGAAGAACTCCCTGCCGATCACAGCCGCCGGGTGGATCTCGACGCCGGTCACGGCCCGGGTCAGGTAGGCGATGACGCGCGGCAGCACCGGCACGCCGGCGTACAGCAGCGCGTGTGCCGCCCGGTGCGCGAGCAGCGCCTGCACCCCGGCCCAGCTGCTGAGGATCTCGAGCGTGGAGACACCCTGGGCGGCGGGGTCGCGATCACGGGCCGCGCAGACGTCCGCGCGCACCTCCGAGACCGCCCTCTTCCACCCGCTCATGGTGAGAAGAAGGGTAGGGACATGTAGCGCTCGCCCGAGTCGCAGACGATCGTCACCACCCGCTTGCCTTCGACCCTGACCGGGTGGCCGGGGTTGCCGACCACGGTCGCGCCGGGCGGCACGTCCTCGACGACGACCGTGTTGGCGCCGATCTTGGCGCCATCGCCGACGGCGATCGGCCCCAGCAGCTTGGCGCCGGAGCCGACGGTGACGTTGTCCCCGAGTGTCGGATGGCGCTTGCCGCGCTGGAAGCCGGTGCCGCCCAGCGTCACCCCTTGGTAGAGGGTCACGCAGTTGCCGATCCGGGCGGTCTCGCCGATCACCACGCCGGCCCCGTGGTCGATGAAGAACTCGTTGCCGATCACCGCCGCCGGGTGGATCTCGACCCCGGTCACGGCCCGGGTCAGGTAGGCGATCGCGCGCGGCAGCACCGGCACGCCCGCCGCCATCAGCGCGTGCGCCGCCCGGTGCGCCAGCAGCGCCTGCACGCCGGCCCAGCTGCTGAGGATCTCGAAGGTGGAGACGCCCTGCGCGGCGGGGTCGCGGTCGCGCGCCGCGGCGACGTCCGCGCGCACCTCCGACACCACTCTCCTCCAACCACTCATGGTGAGAAGAAGGGTAGGGACATGTAGCGCTCGCCCGAATCGCAGACGACCGTCACCACCCTCTTGCCGGCCATCTCCGGCCGCGCGGCGATCTCGAGCGCCGCTTTGATGTTGGCACCCGCCGAGATCCCGGCCAGGATGCCCTCCTCACGGGCGACCAGCCGGGCCGTCTCCAGCGCGTCCTCGTCGCTGACCGCGACGATCTCGTCGATCACGGCACGGTCGAGCGCCG
>DASYJK010000225.1:0-11678 GCA_035996525.1 Solirubrobacterales bacterium | reverse complement strand
GATGACCGGGGCGATGCCGATCGGCCCGCGCGAAGCCGGCCGCCGGCTCAGCAGCCTCAGCCAGGGCGGCCTGCCGGTCGACGTCGCCGAGACGATCGCCTGGTTCGCCAGCCCCGCCTCGACCGGCGTCAACGGCAACACCGTCCGCGTCTGCGGCCAGAGCCTGCTGGGGGCCTGAGGTGGCGACCCGCACCCTCGACAGCGCCCCCAGCATCCTGCCGCTGTACGTCCGCGCCGCGGCGCCGATGATCCCCGGCGCCTCGCTGCTGCCGTTCGTCCCCGGCGGCGGTGGTGAGATCCCGGAGCTCGACCTGCGGCTGGAGGGCGTCGTCGCCGACCCGGCCGACATCGCCGCCTACGCCAAGGTCTGCGGCTTCCCGCTCCGCGACTCGCTCCCGGTCACCTACCCCCACGTGCTCGCCTTCCCGCTGCAGATGGCGGTGATGGCCGACGGCGGCTTCCCCTTCGGGGCGGTCGGCCTGGTCCACGTCGAGAACCGGATCGAGCAGCAGCGCCGGATCGGGATCGGCGAGGAGCTGACGATCCGCGTCCGCCCGACCAAGCTGGCCCCGCACGCCAAGGGCAAGACGTTCTCGCTGCTGACCGAGGTCACGATCGACGGCGAGCTCGTCTGGCAGAGCACCAGCACGATGCTGCGCCGCGGCAAGCCCGCCGACGGGCCGAAAAGTCGCCCTGAGGATGACAAATCGGCCCATCGGCCGGGGGTTGGCGAGGAGGTGGGGGCCAGCGCCGAGTGGAAGCTCGACGGCGGCCTCGGCCGCCGCTACGCCTCGGTCTCCGGCGATCGCAACCCGATCCACATGCACTCGCTGACCGCGAAGCCGCTCGGCTTCCCGGGAGCGATCGCGCACGGGATGTGGACCAAGGCCCGCTGTCTGGCGGCGCTCGACAGTCGCCTGCCCGACGCCTTCGCGGTCGAGGTGCGCTTCCGCAAGCCGATCCTGCTTCCCGCCCGCGTCGAGTTCGCGAGTGCCATGGAGGGCGATGAGATCGCCTTCGCGGTGCGCGACGCGAGGCGCCAGACCCCCCATCTCGACGGCCGCGTGACGCCGCTCGAACCCAACTCCAAAGCCAAATCCGGGAGGAAGTCCAAGTGAGCACCACGATCGACAGCGAGAAGAACGCCAGCGTCGCCGAGCGCGGCATCGGCTTCAGCCTGCGCCACATCAACCGCCTCGCCGGCTCGGACCTGCTGGACCGGATCCGCCTCCGCAAGCAGGTCGAGCGGGCCCTCTTCCAGACCACCAAGAACGGCTTCCGCACCGCCACCGCCGCCGGCCGCACCTTCCAGGCGGCGCAGCAGCTGGGCAAACCGGCGCGCCAGAAGAAGGGCAGCTCCAAAGGACTGTTCGACCTCGGGCCCGACGACGAGCAGCAGATGTTCCAGGAGGGAGGCCGCGCCTTCGCCGAGGCGAAAGTCCGTCCCGCCGCCCACCACGCCGATGCCAACTGCGAGACGCCGGTGGAGCTGCTGGCGGAAGCGAGCGAGCTCGGCGTCAACATGCTCGGCGTCCCGGAGGAGCTCGGCGGCGTCATGCACGAGCAGTCCGCCGTCACCAACGTCCTGATCGGCGAGGCGCTCGCCCACGGCGACATGGGCATCGCCTACGCCGCCCTCGCCCCCGGCGCCGTCGCCACCGCGATCGGCCTCTGGGGCAGCGCCGAGCAGGAGGCGATGTACCTGCCCGCCTTCACCGGTGAGGACGTCCCCGTCGCCGCCCTGGCGATCCTCGAGCCGCGGCCGCTGTTCGACCCGCTGAAGCTGGAGACGACCGCGAAGAGGAAGGGTGAGGAGTGGGTCCTGAAGGGGACCAAGTCGCTGCTGGCCCGGGCCAAGGAGTGCGAGCTGTTCGTGATCGCCGCCGAGGCCGAGGGCATCGGCCCGGCCCTGTTCATCGTCGAGTCCGGCGCCAAGGGCCTCTCGGTCGAAGCCGAGCCGGCGATGGGCCTGCGCCCCGCCGCCACCGGCCGCCTGCTGATCGAGAACGTGAAAGTGCCGGCCAGCGCTCTGCTCGGCGAGGGCGACGCCAAGGCGAAGGACTACGTGGACTGCGTCAACCGCTCGCGGATCGCCTGGAGCGGACTCGCGACCGGCGCCGCCCAGGCCGTGCTCGACTACGTGATCCCCTACGTCAACGACCGCCAGGCCTTCGGCGAACCGATCTCCAACCGCCAGGGCGTCGCCTTCATCGTCTCCGGCATCGGGATCGAGGGCGACGGGATCCGCCTCGCCACCTACCGCGCGGCCAGCCGCGCCGACCGCGGCGAGAAGTTCGCCCGCGAGGCGGCGATCGCCCGCCGGCTCAGCGCCGTCAAGGGCATGGAGATCGGCTCCGCCGGGGTGCAACTGCTCGGCGGCCACGGCTTCGTCAAGGAGCACCCGGTCGAGCGCTGGTACCGAGACCTGCGAGCCGCGGGCGTGATGGAGGGCGCCCTGCTCGTCTAGGCAACCGCCGCCAATCTGCGAAGCGAAAGGCAACGATGATCAATCTCGAGATACCGAAGAAGTTCAGGCCGCTGGTCAACCAGGGCAACCAGGTCGCGAAGGAGATCTTCCGGCCGATCTCGCGCAAGTACGACGAGGCCGAGCACTCCTACCCGAAAGAGCTCGACATGCTGGCCGCGCTGATGGAGGGCATGGACGAGGGGGCCGACATGGGCGGCGCCGGGGCCGCTGGCGTGCGCCGCGAGAAGAGCGACGACGGCGAGAACCGCAACGGCTCCAACCTCTCGACCGCGCTCGGGATCATGGAGCTCTGCTGGGGCGACGTCGGCCTGCTGCTCTCGATGCCGCGCCAGGGGCTCGGCAACTCCGCGATCGCCTCGGTGGCGACCGAGCAGCAGCTCGAGCAGTACGGAGGCAGGTGGGCGGCGATGGCGATCACCGAGCCGGAAGCCGGCTCGGACTCGGCCTCGATTCGCACCACGGCCGAGGTCGACGGCGACGAGTACGTGCTCAACGGCGAGAAGATCTTCGTCACCTCGGGCGACCGCGCCGACCTGATCGTGGTCTGGGCGACGCTCGACCGGGCCAAGGGGCGGGCGGCGATCAAGTCGTTCATCGTCGAGCGCGACAATCCGGGCCTGAAGCTGGACCGGCTCGAGCACAAGCTCGGGATCCGCGCTTCCGACACCGCCAACTTCACTCTGCAGGACTGCCGGGTCCCGAAAGAGGCGCTGCTCGGCGACCCCGAGGTGAAGGAGAAGGGCTTCGCCGGGGTGATGGAAACGTTCGACAACACGCGGCCGCTGGTGGCGGCGATGGCGGTCGGCGTCGCCCGAGCGGCGCTGGAGGAGACCCGCCGGCAGCTGAAGAGGGCCGGGGTCGAGGTCGACTACGACACCCCCGCCCTCTCCCAGCACGCCGCGGCGGCGCGCTTCCTGGAAATGGAGGCCGACTACGAGGCGGCCTGGCTGCTGACCCTGCAGGCGGCCTGGATGGCCGACAACAGCAAGCCCAACTCGCTGCAGGCCTCGATGGCGAAGGCCAAGGCCGGGCGCGCCGGCGTCGACATCACCCTCGGCTGCGTCGAGCTCTGCGGCAGCGTCGGCTTCACCGAGCACGAGCTGCTCGAGAAGTGGGCTCGGGACGCCAAGATCCTCGACCTCTTCGAGGGGACGCAGCAGATCCAACTGTTGATCGTGGCGCGGCAGTTGCTCGGGAAGAGTTCCAGCGAACTGCGGTAGCCGGGCAGGTTGCGGCAGACCTTTGAGGACGCATGCGTCACAAAGGACTGCCGCTCCTCCGTTAGGGCAGACTCCCGCTTCGTGAATCTGATTGAGGATCTGATGGAGGCCTCCCCGGCCTCACGGCTGGGGATCGTCGCCGTCGACGCCGAGGCCAACCGGCGCGACTGGTATTTCGGGGAACTGATCGCCTGCTCGGCGGGGCTGTCGGGGGCGTTCGCCGCCCGCGGCGTCAAGCGTGGGGACGTGGTGATGACCCTGGTTGGGAACCGGATCGAGTGGGTGCTGACGCTGCTGGCCTGCTGGCGGATGGGGGCGGTGGCGCTGCCCTGCAACACGATGCTGCGCCGGCACGATCTGGAGCACCGGGTCGCGGCCGCCAGCCCGGCGCTCTGCGTCGGCGAGGAAGCGCTGCTGGCCGAGCTGCCGGACGGGGTGGCGACGATGACGATGGCCGAGATCGCCACCGTGCTCGACGAGGACCGCCCGCAGGAGACGCCGGCGGCGATCGCGGCGATGGATCCCGAGGACCCGGCCCTGATCGTCTTCACCTCCGGCACCACCGGCGAGCCGCGCGGGGTCGTGCACGCCTACCGCTACCTGTTCGGGCAGCGGATCCAGGCCGAGCACTGGCTCGGCTCGCGCCAGGGTGAGCTCGCCTGGTGCACGACCGCGACCGGCTGGTCGAAGTCGGCCCGCAACGTCTTCCTCGCCCCCTGGCTGACCGGCGCCGCCGCGGTCATCCACGACGGTCGCTTCGATCCCGCCGAGCGGCTCGAGTTCGCCGCCGCGCTCGGCGTCAACGTGCTCTGCCAGGCGCCGACCGAGTACCGGCTGATGGCCAAGCGCACGACCCTGCGGCGGCTGCCGAAGCTGCGGCGGATGGTCTCGGCGGGGGAGCCGCTGGACCCGGAGACGATCGCCGCCTTCCGTGAGGCGACCGGGCTCGAGCCCGCCGACGGCTACGGCCAGACCGAGACCGGCCAGGTCACCGCCAACCTCGCCGGCGAGCCGGTGCGTCTCGGGTCGATGGGGAAGCCACTGCCGGGGATCGAAGTCCGCATCGCCGCCGCCGCCGGAGCGCCCCTGGCCGAGGGCGAGGCCGGCGAGCTGCAGCTGCGCTCCGCCTCCACCCCCACCTTCTTCAGCCGCTACCTCGACGGCGAGCGCTTCGAGGGCGAGTGGTGGCCGACCGGCGACCTGGTCCGCGCCGACGCCGACGGCTACCTCTTCTTCGAGGGCCGCGACGACGACATCATCCTCTCCTCCGGCTACCGGATCGGGCCCTTCGAGGTGGAGTCGGCGCTGCAGTCGCACCCGGCCGTGGCCGAGGCCGCCGCGGTCGCCGCCCCCGACCCCGAGCGCGGCGCCATCGTCCGCGCCGTCGTCGTCCCCCGCGACCGCGAGCCCAGCGAGGAGCTGGCGCGCGAGCTGCAGGAGCACTGCAAGCGCGTCGCCGCCCCCTACAAGTTCCCCCGCGTGGTCGAGTTCGTCGCCGAGCTGCCGAAGACGAGCAGCGGCAAGATCAAGCGGGCGCAGCTGCGCCAGGGGTAACCTGGCCCGGTGGAGGCGATCAACAGCGAGCCGCGCGACGCCGAGAGCGTCGCCCGCGAGTACTTCGAGGCGGTCGCCGCGCAGGACATCGAGGCGATGGTCGCCCCCTGGCAGCCGGGCTCGGCCGACGTCATCCACGGCGTCGTCGAGATGCGCGTCCCCGAGGACCTGCGTGGCTGGTTCGGCAACCTCTTCGCCGCCTTCCCCGACTTCCGCTTCGAGATCCTCGAGATCACCGCGGCCGGCGAGAAAGCGGCTGTGCGCTGGCATGCCACCGGCACCTTCAGCGGCTCCGCCCGCTTCGAAGGACTCGACCACAACGGCGCCACCGTCGATCTCGAGGGATGCGACGTGCTCACCGTGCGCGAGGGCAAGATCGTCCGCAACGACGCCTACATGAACGGGGCCGAGATGGCGCGCCAGCTCGGCGCCCTGCCGCCGACCGGCTCGGCGCCGGAAAAGGCGATGACCGCCGCGCTCAACTTGAAAACGCGCATCGGCGCCTGGCGCGCCAAGCGCCGCGGCTGAGCCGGGCGCAGCCTCCGCCAGGCGAGCCCTAAGCGGCCTCGGGCAGCAGGCCTTCGGCCGAGTCGACCGGGCGCCCGAGGTGGTAGCCCTGGGCCATGTCGACGCCGTACTCGCGCAGCATCCGCGTCGTCTCGTCGTCCTGGACGAACTCGGCGATCGTCCGCTTGCCGAGCCCGCGGGCGATCTCGACGATCGCCTTCACGGTCAGCTGGTCGGCGTCGTTGCGCGGCATGTCGCGGATGAAGGCGCCGTCGATCTTGATCACGTCGAAGGGGATCTGCTTGAGGTAGTGGAAGGGGCTGAAGCCGGCGCCGTAGTCGTCGATCGCGACTTCACAGCCGAACTCGGTCAGGCGATCGGCGAAGCCGGCGGCCGTCTCGTAATCGTCGACGCGGGCGGTCTTGGTGATCTCGAAGGTGCAGCGGCGCGGGTCGGCGTCGCCCTCGTCGAGCCGGCGCTCGATGTACTCGAGCACCGAGATGTCGGTCAGCGAAGCTCCGGAGAGGTTGATGTGGAGGGAGACCGGCTCGCCGGCCTGCTCGCGCTCGGCCAACAGCTCCAGCGCCCGCGCCACGACCCAGCGGTCGAGCTCCTGCACCATGCCCGAGCGCTCGGCCGTCTCGATGAAGGAGGCGGCCGGCAGCAGCTCGCCGTCGTCGCCGGTCATCCGCAGCAGCAGCTCGTAGCGCTCGATGCCGCCGGAGGCGAGGCTGCGGATCGGCTGGGTGGCGAGGCTGAGTCGGTCCTGGGTGAGGGCGTCGCGGATCCGGGCGCTGGTCGTCTGACTGCGCTTGGGCACGCGTCCACCCTGCGCGACGTCGTCGAAGATGGCGACCTGGTTGCGACCCTCCTCCTTGGCCCGATACATCGCCTGGTCGGCGGCGACCAGGACCGCCTCGGAGCCGGCCTCACGCTCACGCCCGAAGATCGCGATGCCGACGCTGATCGTCGCCGCCCCCAGCTCGGAATCGTCCGGAAAGCCCTCGGCGACCTGAGCCCTGAGATCCTCGCCGAGCTGCAGGGCGCCGCCCGTATCCGCCTGCGGCATCAGCACCGCGAACTCGTCGCCGGAGAGGCGGGCGACGATGTCAGTGGCGCGGACCCGCTCGCGCAGGATCTCGGCGACCCGGCGAATCAGGTTGTCGCCGGGCTGGTGCCCGAGCCGGTCGTTGACCTCCTTGAGGCCGTCGATGTCGATGATCATCACCGCGCCCTGGCCGCCGTAGCGGGCGGAGAAGGAGACGTAGCGATCGAGCTTGCCACGGAAGCAACGCCGGTTGAGGAGGCCGGTGAGCGAGTCGTGGTCGGCGAGGTAACGCAGCTCCGCCTCGGTCTTCTCGGCTTTCGCCAGTGCTCCCTCGAGCGTCTCTCGATCCTCGTCGGCGAGCTTGCGCAGCACCTCTTCGACCGCTGGATCGCGCTTCTGCGGGGTGTCTCCGTTCTCCACCGACAGAAAGTATTGACTTGCCGTGACGGCGACGCGGCAAAACAGCGCGCTTCCGGCAAGGGACTCGAATTTCGGCGAGCTGGCCCGGCGAATACTTGGCGGCCGAGCGTACGCGGGTAGGCTGAAAAAAGGATGACCAACCGGCTTGCCCAGGAGACCAGCCCGTACCTGCTCCAGCACCGCGAGAACCCGGTTGACTGGTACCCGTGGGGCCCCGAGGCGCTGGGACGGGCAGAGGAGGAGGACCTGCCGATCCTGCTCTCGGTCGGCTACTCAGCCTGCCACTGGTGCCACGTGATGGAGCGCGAGTCCTTCGAGGACGAGGAGACCGCCGCCTACATGAACGAGCACTTCGTCTGCGTCAAGGTCGACCGCGAGGAGCGCCCCGACGTCGACGCCATCTACATGGAGGCGGTGCAGTCGATGACCGGCCACGGCGGCTGGCCGATGACCGTCTTCCTCGACCCCGACGGGGTGCCCTTCTACGGCGGCACCTACTTCCCGCCCGACGAGAGCCGTGGCATGCCGAGCTTGCGGATGGTGATGGAAGCGGTGGTCGACGCCTTCGAGCGCCAGCGCGAGGAGATTCGCGAGCGCGCCGCCGGGACGCGGGAGCGGCTGGGCGCGGTCGGCCTCGTCGAGCCCAGCCCGGAGCCAGCCGCGGCGGCCGAGCTGGAGGGAGCGGTGGCCACCCTGCTGGCCGGAGCCGACCGCGAGCGCGGCGGCTTCGGCGGCGCCCCCAAGTTCCCGCCGGCCTCGGCCCTGGAGCTGCTGCTGGCCCGCGGCGAGCGCGAGGTCGTCGAGCGGACCCTGGACGCGATGGCGGCCGGCGGCATCTACGACCAGCTCGGCGGCGGCTTCGCCCGCTACTCGGTCGACGCCGTCTGGCTCGTCCCCCACTTCGAGAAGATGCTCTACGACAACGCCCTGCTGGCGAGCGCCTACCTGCACGGCTGGCAGGCACTCGGCCACGAGCGCTACCGCCGCGTCTGCGAGGAGACCCTGGACTGGATGCTGCGCGAGATGCGCGGCCCCGAGGGCGGCTTCTACTCCGCCCTCGACGCCGACTCCGAGGGCGAGGAGGGCCGCTTCTACGTCTGGGCCCCGGAGCAGATCCAGGCGGTGCTCGCGGGTGGTCCGGAGGGTGACCCGAACCGCATCACTTTTGACGTCTCCGAGATTACGAACATGATGCAGTTCTGGGGAGTCAGCGAGCAGGGGAACTTCGAGGGCGTCAACATCCTGTATTGCGCCGGTGGGGCCGAAGCGCCCGAGCCCGCGCGGCTCGCCGAGGCCCGCCAGGCCCTCTACGACGAGCGCGCGAAACGGATCTGGCCAGGGCTCGACGACAAGCGCCTGGCCTCCTGGAACGCGCTGGCGATCTCCGCCCTGGCCGAGGCCGGCGCCGCACTCGGTCGCGAGGACTACCTCGACGCGGCCCGCCAGTGCGCGGACTTCGTCCTCGACACCCTCAGCGACGAGGACGGCCGCCTACTGCGCACTTATAAGGACGGCGAGGCCCGCCTCAACGCCTACCTCGAGGACCACGCCTTCCTCCTCGAGGCGCTGCTGACGCTCTACGAAGCCACCTTCGAGCCGCGCTGGTTCGAGCGGGCGCAAGCGCTCGCCGACGAGATCGTCGCCCGCTTCGGCGATCCCGAGCGCGGTGGCTTCTTCTCCACCTCCGCCGACCACGAGCAGCTGATCGCCCGCCGCAAGGAGATCGGCGACCACCCGATCCCCTCTGGCAACAGCTCCGCCGCCCTCGGCCTGCTGCGCCTCGGCGCCCTAACCGGCGAGCGCGAGCACGAGCGCCAGGCCGAGGGCGTCTTCGCCCTCTTCGCCAGGACCGCCACCCAACATCCCCAGTCCTTCGCCCACCTGCTCCGCGCCCTCGACTTCCAGCTCTCCCCGACCAGGGAGGTGGCGCTGATCGGCGACGACCTCGGTGAGCTCGCCACCACCGTGCGCTCCGCCTACCGCCCCCACCTGGTCCTCGCCGGCGGCCCGGAGGGCAGCGCCGAGCCGCCGCTCCTGCGCGACCGCCCCGCCGTCACCGGCCGCCCCACTGCCTACGTCTGCGAGCACTTCAGCTGCCAAGCTCCGGTGAGCGACATCGCGAAGCTGGACGAGCTTCTCTAAAGGCCAGCTAAAGAAGCGACCGTTATTTCTGGCAGTATCCGCCGCGTGCGCGGCTCGCTTTTCACCTTTCCAGCAGGCAGGCGGGCGAAGTGGGTCGTCTTCGCGATCTGGTTCATCGGCGTCTTCATCGCCGCCGGCCCGGCCAACCTGCCCGGCAAGTTCGAAGACGCCGAAAGCAACGAGGCCACCTCCTATCTGCCGGAAAGCGCCGAATCGACCGGGGCGCTGAAGGCCACCGAATCCCTGCAGGACGGCGAAATCGCCCCCGCGGTGATCGTCTACCGCCGCGCCTCCGGCCTCACCGCCGCCGACCAGCGCACGATCGCCGAAGACGTCGAAGAGATGACCTCGAAGCGCTTCCCCGGCGTGGTTCCGGACGGCGCCACCGCGGCCTCGGGCGGCAAGGGAACGCCTGACTCGAATTCCAGGATCAACAAGCTGGGAGTCAGCGAGCCCGGTTGCGGCACCCCGACCAGCACGATTCCGGGCCAGCCCGGCGACTACGCCCCCTTCGTCGGGCCGATCTGCTCCAAGGACGGCACCGCGGCAATCGTCTCCGCCTACATCAAGGGCAACGGCGAGGGCGAACGGATCCTCGACCCGGTCAAGTTCTGGCGCGAACAGATCTCCGATCCCGGCGGCGGTCTCGAGGTCAAGATCACCGGCGGCGCCGGCTTCTCCGCCGACGCGATCGAAGTCTTCGAAGGGATCAACGGCACCCTGCTGCTGGCCGCGGTCAGCCTCGTGATCTTCCTCCTGATCGTGATCTACCGCTCGCCGATGTTCTTCTTCATCCCGCTGGCGGCGGTGCTGTTCGCGGAGATGCTCTCGCGCTCGATCGGCTACGGGCTGACCGAGCTGGGGGTCACCGTCAACGGCCAGTCGAGCTCGATCATGTCGGTGCTGGTGCTGGGCGCCGGGACCGACTACGCGCTGCTGCTGGTCGCCCGCTACCGCGAGGAGCTGCACCACACCGCCGACAAGTACGAGGCGATGAGGGCGGCGCTGGAATCGGCCGGGCCGGCGATCTTCGCCTCGGCGGCGACCGTGATCGCGGCCCTGCTCTGCCTGATGATCGCCAAGGTCAACGGCACCTCGGGCCTGGGGCCGATCGCGGCGATGGGCGTCGCCTGCGCGGCGCTCTCGATGCTGACCTTGCTGCCGGCGCTGCTGACGATCTTCGGCCGCCGCGCCTTCTGGCCCTTCGTCCCGCACACGCCGGAGACGGCGCCCGCCGCACAGCTGGCGTCGGACCGGGCACGCCAGAAGATCGTCGACGGCTCCGGCGCCGGCGCCCTCGCCCGGGTCGTCCTCGCCTGCCTCCTGGTCCTGGTGCTGCTGCCGCTGGTCCTGCTCAACTGGCTGTTGCGCATCCTCAGCGGCCGGCGCATCCCCTCGCTGATCGTCGGGCCACTCGACCGCGCCGTCTTCACCCCCTACGAGATGCGCCGCCACCGGCTCGAGCACGCCAGCGATGTCACCCACGGCTTCTGGGCTCGGCTCGGGCGGCGGGTCGCGATCTCACCGCGCCGGGTCATGTTCGGCTCGATCGGGCTGCTGCTGATCTTCTGCGCCGGCTTCGCCACCTTCTCGACCGACCTGACCAGCGAAGACAGCTACCGCAACGAAGTCGACTCGACCGAAGGGCAGCACCTGCTCGACAAGAGCTTCCCCTCGGGCACGACCGCGCTGACCAACATCGTCGTTCCCGCGCAGAGCGAAGTCCCGGAGGTGCGGAAAGCCGTGGCCCGGGTGGACGGCGTCGAAGGCATATCCGGTCCGGTCGCCGCGGGCGCGCCGGGAGTCCTGATCCAGGCGGTGCTCGAACCGAACCCCTACTCGACCGAGGCCTTCGACCTGGTCGAACCGATCCGCGACGCCACCCACTCGGCCTCCCCCGACGCCGTCGTCGGCGGCCCCACCGCGATCGAATTCGACGTCCGCGACGCCGCCAGCTGGGACTCGAAGGTGATCCCACCGATCATCCTGCTCGTCGTCTTCCTGATCCTGGTCGGGCTGCTGCGCGCGGTGGTGGCGCCGCTGGTCCTGATCGGGACCGTGATCCTCAGCTTCCTCGCCGCGCTCGGGGTCGGCTACTTCTGCTTCGACGCCTTCTTCGGCTTCCCGGGGTCGGACCCGTCGTTACCGCTCTTCGCCTTCGTCTTCCTGGTCGCGCTCGGGGTCGACTACAACATCTTCCTGATCGCCCGCGCCCGCGAGGAGACCGAGAAGCACGGCTCCGAACAGGGGATCCTGCGCGCGCTCGCGGTCACCGGCGGCGTCATCACCAGCGCCGGCA
>DASYJK010000224.1:0-7406 GCA_035996525.1 Solirubrobacterales bacterium | reverse complement strand
ACGGTCGCGCCCAGGACGAGATCCGGCCGATCGAGTGCGAGGTCGACATCTCCCCGCGCGTGCATGGCTCCGCCCTGTTCACCCGCGGCGAGACCCAGATCCTCTCCAACGTCGCTCTCGGCACGACCCGCATGGACATGCGCCTCGACACGCTCGGGCTGCAGACCACCAAGCGGTTCTTCCACCACTACAACTTCCCGCCCTTCTCGGTCGGGGAGGCCGGCTTCATGCGCGGCCCGAAGCGGCGTGACATCGGTCACGGCGCCCTCGCCGAGCGTGCCCTGCTGGCCACGGTCCCGGACGAAGAGTCCTTCCCCTACGTGATCCGCGCGGTCTCCGAGACGCTCGAGTCCAACGGCTCCTCCTCGATGGGCTCGGTCTGCGCCTCCTCGATGGCGATGCAGGCCGCGGGAGTCCCGGTCAGCGCCCCGGTCGCCGGTGTGGCGATGGGCCTGATCAAGGAGGGCGACGACTACATCGTCCTCACCGACATCGCCGGCGTCGAGGACCACCTCGGCGACATGGACTTCAAGGTCGCCGGCACCGAGGACGGGATCACCGCCCTGCAGATGGACATCAAGATCACCGGCGTCACCTTCGAGATCCTCGAGGACGCGCTGGAGCAGGCGCTGAAGGGCCGTCAGTTCATCCTCGGCAAGATGGCCGAGGCGATCGACGGGCCGCGGGAGAAGCTCTCCCAGCACGCGCCGGCGATCGAGTCGATCAAGATCGATCCCGAGAAGATCGGGGCGGTCATCGGCAAAGGCGGGGAAACCATCCGCGCCCTCTGCGAGGAGTTCGAAGCGGAGATCGACGTCGAGGACGACGGCACGGTGCGGATCTACGCGCCGACCGGCGATCTCGTCGACGCCTGTGTCGCCCGCATCGACTCGATGACCCGCGAGGCCAAGGTCGGCGACCGCTACAACTCCGCCAAGGTCGTGAAGACGACCACGTTCGGAGCCTTCGTCGAGCTCGTCAAGGGCACCGACGGTCTGCTCCACATCTCCAACGTCAAGCCCGGTGAGCGGGTCGACTCGGTCGACGACGTCCTCACCGCCGGCGAGGAGATCGACGTGACCGTGGTCGAGGTCGACAAGGAGCGTGGCCGGATCGGCCTGCGACTCTCGTCCGACCCGTCGGTCGAGGGCAAATCCGCCGAGGAACTGGCTTCGGTCGGCTCCGGCGACGGCGGCAGGCCTCGCGGTGGCGGCGATCGCGGTGGCAGCCGTGGCGGTCGCGACGGCGGTCGTCGTCGCGAGCGTGAGCGCAGCTAGACGTTGAGCGCACCCCAGCAGAACACCGCCTCCGCTCTGCGGCAACCCCGGAGAATCAGATCGTGACGAGGTTGCCGCAGTGCTCGGAGTTGGGCTCGGGCGTCCGGGTCGTGACCGAGGAGGTTCCCTCGGTCCGGTCCGTGGCGCTCGGGCTCTGGGTGCGCACCGGCTCGCGCAACGAGACCCCGGCCCAGGCGGGTGTCTCGCACTTTTTGGAGCACCTGCTCTTCAAGGGGACGGCGCGCTACTCGGCGATCGAGATCTCCGAGCGCTTCGACGGGCTCGGGGCCTCGATCAACGCCGCCACCGGCAAGGAGACGACGCACCTGCACGCGCGCTTCCTCGACGAGCACACCGAGGAGGTCTTCGACCTGCTCTCGGAGATGCTGCTGGCCCCGACCTACCCCGACATCGACTCCGAGCGCCAGGTGGTGCTGGAGGAGATCGCGATGTACGACGACGAGCCGCAGGACCGCGTCCACGACGTGCTGGCCGAGGCGGTCTTCGGCTCGCACCCGCTCGGCCGCCGCGTGCTCGGCGAGCCCGAGGTGATCGCCTCGATCCCGGTACCGGATATCGAGAGCTACCGCCGCGGCCGCTACGCCGGCTCCGAGATCGTCGTCGGCGCCGCCGGCCACCTCGACCACGCCCGCATCGTCGAGCTGGCCGAACGCTTCGTCACCGCGCCCGCCGACGGCGGGGGAGTGGCGCCCGACACCGCGCTCGACCAGGCGGCGCGGCTCTGCTTCCACGCCAAGGAGACCGAGCAGTACCACATCTGCTTCGGCGCCCCGGGCCTGCGCCGTGACGACCAGCGCCGTTACCCGCTGGCCGTGCTCGACTCGATCTTCGGCGGCTCGACCTCCTCCCGGCTCTTCCGCGAGGTGCGCGAGAAGCGCGGCCTCGCCTACTCGGTCGGCTCCTACAACGAGCAGTTCACCGATCAGGGTCTGGTCGCCACCTACGTCGGCACCCGTGAGGACAACGTCGAGGAGGCCTGTTCGATCATCGGCGACGAGCTCGCCCGGCTGCGCTCGGAGCCGGTCTCGGCCGCGGAGCTGACCCGGGCCAAGGAGAGCGTCAAGGGCCGCCTCGTGCTCTCCTCGGAGTCGACCGCGGCGCGGATGACGCGGATCTCGCGGGCGACCCTGTTCGGCCTCCCAATCGAAAGCCTCGACGAGATGCTGGCCCGGGTCGACGCGATCGAGGTCGACGACCTGACCGAGCTGGCGACCGAGCTGTATGGCGCCGATCGCCTCTCGGCGGCCTGCGTCGGCGCCAACGAGGACCTCTTCCGCCAGGCCCTGGCGCCGGTCAGCGAGAGCCTGGTCGCGGCGTGATCCGGGTCGTGGTCGCGGGCGCCGCCGGGCGCATGGGCCAGGCGGTCTGCGAGGCGGTCGAGGATGCTGAGGACACGGTCCTCGCCGACAAGGCCGATCCCAGCCTCGGGGTCGAGCTGGCAGATGTCCTCGGTGAGGCCGATGTCGTCGTCGACTTCACCGTCCCCGACACTGCCCTGGGCAACGTCCGTGCCTGCCTGGAGGCGGGGGTCCACGCCGTCGTCGGCACCACCGGCTTCGACCTCGACGCCGCGCGTGCCGCCGCTGAGGCGTCCAGCGCCAACTGCTTCGTCGCCCCCAACTTCGCGATCGGCGCGGTGCTGCTGATGGAGGTGGCGCAGACGATCGCCCCGCACATGCCCGAGTGCGAGATCGTCGAGCTCCACCATGATCGCAAGCTCGACGCCCCCTCGGGCACCGCCAAGCGCACCCGCGAGCTGATCGACGCCGCCGGGGGCAACGTCCACCAGCCGATCCACTCGGTGCGGCTGCCGGGCCTGGTAGCTCACCAGGAAGTGATCTTCGGCGGCGAGGGCCAAACGCTCTCGCTGCGCCACGATTCGATCGACCGTTACTCGTTCATGCCGGGCGTGCTGCTGGCGGTGCGCAAGGTCGGCACCCTGCCCGACCACTTCACCGTCGGTCTCGAGAAGCTGCTCTTCGATGCTTAGCCCGGCGGACTGGGTACCCTGCCAACGATGAAGGCGATTCGCGGGTTACTGACGGCGATGGCCACGCCCTTCGACGAGGACGGCGCGGTCGACCACGGCGCGGCGCGCAACCTCGCCGCCCACCTGCTCGAGCACGGTTCGCACGGGCTGGTCGTGGGGGGGACGACGGGCGAGTGCCCGACCCTGACCGACGGGGAGACGGTCGAGCTGCTGGGCCAGGTCCGGGCCGAGGTCGGCGATGGGGTGCCGCTGGTCTGCGGCACCGGGACCAACGACACCCGCCACTCGCGGGAGTTGACCAAGGCCGCTGCCGCGGCCGGCGCCGACGCTTCGCTGGTCGTCGCGCCCTACTACAACAAGCCCAACGCGGCCGGCCTGCGGGCCCACTTCGAGTCGGTCGCGGCCGCTGTTCCCGAGCTGCCGATGGTGATGTACAACATCCCCTCACGGGTGGTCATCAACATGCCCCCGGCACTGCTGGCCGAGCTCGGCGCGGTCGACAATATCGTCGCCGTCAAGCAGGCCAACGACGACGAGCTCGGTCCGATCGAGGGCCTCGAGATCCTCGCCGGCAACGACAACACCTTCCTTCGCGTGCTCGAGTTCGACGGCGCCGGCGGCATCACCGTCGCCTCGCACGTCGCCGGGCACCACATGCGTGAGATGTGGGACGCGGCCCAGGCGGGCGACATCGCCCGTGCCCGCGAGATCGACGCCGAGTTGACCCCTCTCTACGAGGGGCTCTCGGTGACCACCAACCCGATTCCGATCAAGGCGGCGCTGGAAATGCTCGGCCTCGCCTCGGAGCGGATGCGGCTGCCGCTGGTCCCAGCGGACGCCGAGCAGCGGGCCGCGGTCAGAACCGCGCTGGAGGGCCTCGGCCTTCCGCTCGCCACCAACTAACCAACTTAAGAGAGTGAGTAACTAGTGCCAAGTAAGAAACTTCGCGTGCTGCCCCTGGGCGGTCTCGGCGAGATCGGCAAGAACATGACCGTGGTCGAGTTCGACGGCAAGATCGTCGTCGTCGACACCGGCCTGATGTTCCCAACCGCGGAGATGCACGGGATCGACCTCGTGCTTCCCGACTTCTCCTACCTGCGCGACCGCGCTGACGACATCGAAGCGATCGTGCTGACGCATGGCCACGAGGACCACGTCGGGGCGCTCCCCTACGTGCTGCGTGAGATCGGCGAGCCGCCGGTCATCTACGGCGGCCTGCTGACGATCGGGATGGTCCGCTCCAAGCTCGACGAGCACAAGCTCTCCGACGCGCCGCTGCAGGAGCTGCCGGCGGGGGAGAAGGTCCAGCGCGGCCCGTTCGGGCTCGAGCTCGTCCATCTCGCCCACTCGATCCCGGACATGCGTGCCGTCCACATCACCACCGAGGCCGGCTCGATGCTGATGACCGGCGACTACAAGTTCGACCAGACCCCGGTCGACGGGCGCCCGGCGGACATCCCGCGCCTGGCCGAGATCGGCCGCGAAGGGCTGCTGCTGCTCTGCGGCGACTCGACCAACGCCGACCGTCCCGGCGTCGCCCCGTCGGAGTCGAGCGTCGGCCCGGCCCTGCTGCGCCAGTTCTCCCAGTGCGAGGGGCGGATCATCGTCACCTCCTTCGCCTCCAACATCCACCGCGTGCAGCAGGTGATCGACGCCGCCGACGAGCTCGGTCGCAAGGTCGCCCTGGTCGGCCGCTCGATGCGCAAGAACTTCAACATCGCCTCCAATCTGGGGATCGCCAAAGCTCCCCAGGGGATCTTCATCCAACCGCGGGAGATCGGCAACTTCCCGGACGAGAAGGTCGTGATCATCTCCACCGGCAGCCAGGGCGAGCCGCTCTCGGCACTGCGGCGGATGGCCAACAACGACCACCGCGACGTCGAACTGCACTCCGGCGACACGGTCGTCTTCTCGGCCACCCCGGTGCCCGGCAACGAGCGCGCGGTGAACGAGACGATCGACCGCATCTACGAGATCGGCGCCACCGTGATCACCGCCCAGGACGCGCCGATCCACGCCTCCGGCCACGGCTGGCAGGAGGAGATCAAGCTGATGCTGAACCTGACCAAGCCCAAGTACGTGATGCCGGTCCACGGCGACCACAAGCGCCTGCGCCTGCACTCCGAGCTGGCCGAAGCGGTCGGGGTCGACCCGGCCAACATCTTCCGCGGCCGCAACGGCCTGCCGCTGGAAGTCGACCAGAACGGCGCCGGGTTCGGCGAGGACATCCACGCCGGCACGATGTACGTCGACGGCGTCAACATCGGCGACCCCGACGACGCCGCCCTGCGCGACCGCCGCGAGATCTCCGCTGACGGCATCTTCATCGTCGTCGTCACCATCTCCAACGACGACGGCAGCGTCGTCGCCGACCCCGAGGTGATCTTCCGCGGCGTCGCCTTCCTCGAGGAAGCGGACGCCCTGGTCGAAGAGCTCAGCGACCTGGTCGAAGACCAGCTCGAAGACGCGGCCGAGAAGGGCACCCGCGAGTCGCACCTGATCGAGGAAGACCTGCACGACTCCGTCGGCAAGTTCGTCTTCCAGAGGTTGAAGCGGCGGCCGATGATCCTGCCCGTCGTCATTGAGGTCTAAGTCCGGGAGGCTGTAGGGGGAGGGGTCGGGTGACCCCCTCCCAACGGCGACAACGGCTACGCCTCAAGGAGCGAGCAGTTCAGCTGATGAGTCGCGCCAGGCGTTTGTTGGAGGGGCAGCGATAGGCCTCCCCGGGAATGTGTGCGAGGCACGCGATATGCAATCTGTCTATTGCTCGCCATAGGCGAGCAGCAACATAGGGAGCAAGCACGCGAAGCGTGCGCGACAAATTCCCGGGAGGCCTATCGCTGCCCCTCACTCACACACACCTGGCAAAAAATAGACCCGCCGGGACGTGTCTGGGGAGAAGTCCCGGCGGGCCAGTGTGTCTCGTCCGCGGGGGAATCTAGGGGCGGCGCCTAAAGCGTCTTTAAAGGGCCGGTAACGACTTTCTCAGCCTCGGCAAGGGGGATCCGGGCGCGGAAGAGGGCCCCGCCTGGTTTCGATTCGAGGGCTTCGACGCTGCCGCCGTGGGAGGCGGCGACGGCGCTGACGATCGCCAGGCCGAGGCCGGTGCCGCTGCCGCCGGCGGTATCGGCCGGGCCCTCGCCGCGGACGAAGCGGTCGAAGATCTGGGCCCGCATCGGCGCCGGGATGCCGGGCCCGTCGTCGCTCACCTCGACCACGGCGGAACCGCCCTCCTCACGCAGGCCGAGCTGGATTGTCGCTCCTGCCGGGGTATGGCGGGTGGCGTTGTCGAGCAGGTTGAGGACCATCCGGTGCAGCTCGTCGGGACTGCCCTCGACCCACAGCGGCCGGTCGTTGTCGACCGTGAAGTTGCGAGCCCCCATCAGTGGCGCCGCCTCCGCCGCCGCGTCGCCTGCGACTTCGGCGAGATCGCAGGGCCGGTGCTCGTCGAGCCGGCCGGCATCGGCGCGGGCCAGCAGCAGCAGGTCGCTGACCAGGCGGCTCATCCGCCGTGAGGAGCGCAGGGCCGAATCGACGACCTCGCGGTCTTCGGCGTGATCGGGGGCGGCCAGCGAGGCCTGCAGCAGCTCGAGATTGGCGAGGACGCTGGTCAGCGGCGTGCGCAGCTCGTGTGAGGCGTCGGCGACGAACTCTCGCTGGCGCTGCATCGCCAGCTCACGCTCGCCACGCGCGGCGTCGAGCGAGCGCAGCATCTGGTCCAGGGTCAGCGCCAGCTCGCCGACCTCGTCTTCGACCGGCGGCTTCGGCATTCGCTGCGAGGGGTCCCGGGTGGTGGCGATGGCCCGCGCGGTCGCGGTCAGCGAGGCGATCGGGCGCATCGCCCGGCCGGCGATCGCGACCCCGGCCAGGCTGGCGAGCAGGGTGCCGCCGAGGATCCCCGCCGCGATCAGCAGCCAGACGCGGTCGACCGTCTCTTCGACGTGGTGGATGCTGCGCCCGTACTGAACGGTGCCCACGGGTTCGTTGCTTTCGCCGCGGATTTCATCGGTCGCGACACGCAGGCCGTCGTATTCGGAGATTCCGAGCTTCGGCGAGCCCATCGCCACCGACCCTTCGCTTTCCGCGATTTTGTGCCCGTAGATGTCGAAGACGCGGAC
>DASYJK010000223.1:0-10554 GCA_035996525.1 Solirubrobacterales bacterium | reverse complement strand
TTCCAGCTGCACATCTCGCGCCTCGACCTGATCCTCAGCGTGATGCCGCACGCGATTCCGGAGTTGACCGCGCTCTTCCTCCCGCTCGCCGCCTGGCTGATCGCCAGCCGCCGCGGCGAGTGGAACCAGCTGCTGGCGGCGACCCTGATCACGGTGGCGCTGGCGATTCCCACCCTGCTGATTGCGGCGACGATCGAGGTCTACGTCTGGCCCCACATTCTCGAAGCGCTCTCGCCGATCGATCCGACCCACCTCTCCCATATCTGGATCGCCTCGTAATATCGCCGCTCCGATGAGCGGCGGCTACGACCCAAAGACGATCGAGAGCAAGTGGCAGCGGGTCTGGGCCGAGGAGAAGACCTGGGAGGTCGCCAATCCGGGCCAGCCCGGTTGCGACGATTCGAAGCCGAAGTCCTACGTGCTGGAGATGCTGCCCTATCCCTCCGGAGAGCCTCACGTCGGCCACCTCAAGTGCTACGCGGTCGGCGACGCGATCGCCCACTTCCGCCGCCGCCAGGGGTTCGAGGTGATCCACCCGATGGGCTACGACTCCTTCGGGCTGCCGGCCGAGAACAACGCGATCAAGACGGGGGAGTCGCCGCGGGCGGCGACCGAGCGCTCGATCGCCTCCTTCCAGCGCCAGTTCCGCGAGTGGGGGATCTCGATCGACTGGTCACGCGAACTGGCAACCCACACGCCTGAGTACTACCGCTGGACCCAGTGGATCTTCCTCCAGCTCTACGAGAGGGGCCTGGCTTACCGGACCGAAGCGCCCGTTCAGTGGTGTCCCAAAGACGCCACCGTGCTCGCCAACGAGCAGGTCGTCGATGGCCGCTGCGAGCGCTGCGGCACCGAGGTGGTGCGGAAAAACCTCGAGCAGTGGTTCTTCAAGATCACCGACTACGCCGACCGCCTGCTGGCCGACTTCGACCGGCTTGAGTCCTGGCCCGAGCACGTGATCACGATGCAGCGCAACTGGATCGGCCGCTCCGAGGGGGCGCAGGTCGTCTTCCGTTGTCAGGAAAGCGAAGTCGACCTCGACTTCCCGGTCTTCACCACCCGGCCCGACACCCTCTTCGGCGCCACCTTTTTCGTCCTCGCCCCCGAGCACCCGGAGTTGGAGCGCCTGGTCGCCGGCACCCCGGCCGAGGAGGCGGTGCGCGAGTACGTCAACCGGGTCGGCCGCGAGTCGGCTGAGGAGCGCGGTGCCGAGGACCGCGAGAAGACCGGGGTCCCGCTCGGGCGCAGCGTCGTCAACCCGGTCAACGGCGAGGAGATCCCGATGTTCGTCGCCGACTATGTGCTGATGGAGTACGGCACCGGCGCGATCATGGCGGTCCCTGGACACGACTCCCGCGACTACGAGTTCGCCCAGAAGTTCGGGTTGCCGGTGAAGCGGGTGATCGAGGGGAGCGACGAGGAGGCCGGCGGTAACGCCGAGGGCCTGCCCTACCCGGGCGACGGCCCGATGGTCAACTCCGGCCGCTTCGACGGCAGGGGGAACCGCGAGGCCTACGCGGAGATCGTCGAGTGGCTGAAGTCCGAGGGCCGCGGTGAGGCGTCGGTCAACTACCGCCTGCGCGACTGGCTGGTCTCGCGCCAGCGCTACTGGGGCGCGCCGATCCCGATCGTCTATTGCGAGCAGTGCGGCGCCGTCCCGGTGCCGGACGAGCAGCTGCCGGTCGAGCTGCCGGAGATCGAGGACTACGCGCCGCGGGGCAAGAGCCCGCTGGCCGCGGCCGAGGACTGGGTCGCGACCGAGTGTCCCAAGTGCGGCGGCTCCGCCCGGCGCGAGACCGACACCATGGACACCTTCGTCGATTCCTCCTGGTACTTCATCCGCTACCTCGACTCGAAGAACCGGGAGGCTGCCTGGGAGCGCTCAGCCGCCGCCCACTGGCTGCCGGTCGACCAGTACATCGGCGGCGTCGAGCACGCGATCCTGCACCTGATGTACGCGCGCTTCCTGACCAAGGCGCTGGCCGACCTCGGCCACCTCGAGGTGCAGGAGCCGTTCGCCAACCTCTTCGCCCAGGGGATGATCACCCGCGACGGGGCGAAGATGTCGAAGTCGAAGGGCAACACGGTCAGCCCCGGCGAGTACGTCGAGCGCTACGGCGCCGACACCGCCCGCACCTACGTCTGCTTCATGGGCCCGCCCGAGCGCGGCGGCGACTGGTCCGACGAGGGGGTGGAGGGCGTCAACCGCTTCCTCTCGCGGCTCTGGCGGCTCTGCGAGGAGGTTGAGGAGCGGACCATCGCGGGTGAGCCCGGCGCCGCCATAGCGGGCAGCGCGCGCGACCTGCTCGCCAAGGCCCACTGGGCGATCGACAAGTCGACCCGTGACTTCCAGCGCGGCTTCCAGTTCAACACCGCGATCTCGGCGGTGATGGAGCTGGTCAACGACGCTTACCGGCTCAAGGACGGCCTCTACGGCGACCCGGACGGCGCCGCCGCCGTGCGCTTCGCCACCGCCACCGCGGCCTCGCTGATCTTCCCCTTCGCCCCCCACCTGGGCGGCGAGGTGTTCGAGCGCCTGCGCGGCGAGCGGGTCTGGGAGCAGCCCTGGCCCGAGGCCGACCCGGCGCTGCTGGTCAGCGACACCGTGACCCTGATCGTCCAGGTCAACGGCAAGCTGCGCGACCGCATCGAGGCCCCGGCCGAGGCCTCCCAGGAGCGGCTGCTGGAGCTGGCGCGGGCGAGCGAGAAGGTCAGCGCCCATCTCGACGACAAAGAGGTCGTGAAGGAGATCGTCGTGCCTGGAAAGCTGGTCAACGTGGTGGTTCGCTGATGGCGGCCTCTCATCGCACCCTCCGGTTCTGGTAGAAAGCGCGCCGATGCTCGTCAGGCGTCTGGAGGACGCACCAGTAGAGGAGTGGCACCGTCTCAGCACCCACGTGCTGATGGACGCGGGCGAACTCGGCGCGCGCAACCTCTCCGTCACCTGGCTCTCGCTGCCGGCCGGAGCGGAGCAGACCCTGGGCTCCCACCAGGAGGCCGAGCAGGCCTACGTCGTCGTCCGCGGCGCCGGCACGATGTCGGTGGCCGGCGACACCCAGCAGGTGGGCGAGGGCGACCTGATCCTGGTCCCGCCGGCGACCGAGCACTCGGTCGCCAACAACGGCGAGGCGGACTTCTCCTTCGTCTCGATCCAGTCGCCGCCCGTCGCCGCCGCCGAGCTCTACAGCGATCAGCTCGCCGAGGTCGCCGGCTACGACGATGACGACGACTTCGTTGACTGACTTCTAGCTGAGTCGTTCACTTGTGCGCGCCACCCGCGCGCCCAGTTGATCCAGGCTTCGGGCCATGCCCGAGCTGAGCCGAGCCCAGGTCGTCGTCTACGGCGCCATCGCCGTCGCCCTGCTGCTGGTCGGGGCGCGGGCGATCCGTTCGGAGGGCGGGGGAGCCGAGCAGTCCTTCGCGGCCGGCTCGGGTGGCGCGAACTCCTCCGGTGGTGGCTTCACGCTCAGCGGCCAGGCCTCCGACGTCGTCGTCGACGTCACCGGGGCGGTCGAACGGCCCGGCGTCTACCGACTCCCCGCCGGTAGCCGGGTCGAGGACGCGGTCGACCGCGCCGGTGGCCCCAGCGCCAAGGCGGAGCTGGAAGCCGTCAACCGCGCCGCTCGCCTCGCCGACGGACAGCAGGTGGTGGTGCCCGAACGCGGCCCGGCCGGGGTCCCGCTCGGCGCGGGGCCGGGCGAAGAAGAGGGCCCGATCAGCCTTGGCACCGCCACTGTCGAGCAGCTCGACACGATCGACGGTATCGGCCCGGTGACGGCCCAGGACATCGTCGACTTCCGCGACCAGCACGGTGGCCTCGCCTCGGTTGACCAGCTCGACCAGGTCTCGGGGATCGGCCCGGCGACGATGGAGTCGCTGCGGGCCCGCCTGCAGCCCTAGGTCTCTCGGTGCGCTCGCCCCGGCTCTCGCTGCCGATCCTGCTCGCGATCGCCGCGCTCGTCATCATCGCCCTCGGCCGCGGCGCGGAGATCCGCGAGCGCGCCTCCGACGGCCTCGGGCGGGGGATGCCGTCGCGGGAGGCGGAGCTCGCCCGCGGCTTCGTGATCGGCGAAGACGAGGGGGTTGACGCCAAGACGAAGGAAGACTTCCGCCGCGCCGGACTGAGTCACCTTTTAGCTGTCAGCGGTCAAAATGTGACCTTGCTCGCCCTGCTGGCGATGCCGCTGTTGGCGGCGCTCGGCATCCCGCTGCGCGAGCGCCTGGTCTGGGTGCTTGGCCTGATCGTCGTCTACGTGCCCTTGGCCGGGGCTGGCCCGTCGATTCAGCGCGCTGGGGTGATGGGCGCCGTCGGGGTGGTGGCGACGCTGGCGGGGCGGCGGGCTTCACGCCTGTACGCGCTGCTGCTCGCTCTCGGCGTGACCCTGGCGGTCGATCCCGGCGTCGCCGCCGACATCGGCTGGCAGCTCAGCTTCGCCGCCGTGACCGGGATCTTCCTTCTGGCAGCACCGCTGCGGCGGGCGATCGCGGCGCGGATCGGTGGGGGAGGCTGGCGCGGTGCCCTGGCCGAGGGAGCGGCGGTGACGATCGCGGCGACGCTGGCAACCGCCCCACTGATCGCCTTCCACTTCGAAACGCTCTCGACCACGACCCTGGTCGCCAACCTCCTGGCGCTGCCGGCGGTGGCGCCGGCGATGTGGCTGGGGATGGTGTCGGCCGCCGCCGCCCAGATTCCTGGGCTGCCGGTCGAGGCGCTGAACTGGCTCAACGCGCTCCTGCTCGGCTACGTCGCCCAGGTCGCCGCCTGGTGCGGCCGCCCGAGCTGGGCCGAGGTTCACGTTCGGCTCAGCGGCGCCGATCTCGCCAGCACTTATCTGGCGCTCACCGCGGCTGTCGTGGTCGCGATCCGCCTGGCTCGTCAACGTCGCCTGGCCACCCTTAAGCAGCCTGCCGATAGGCCGGCGGGCAGAAGGCCCCCGGGGCGAGTCGCGGGTCACGCTTCGGCCAGTCGACGACTGCTGTGGGTGGTCGTGGCGGGGTTGGTGGTGGTCGTACTGGGATGGATGGCGACGGACCGTGAGGCCTCCTCGCCTCCTCCGATCACCGGACTGCGGGTAGAGGTGCTGGACGTCGGCCAGGGCGACGCGATCCTGCTCCAGTCCGCTGGAGGTCCACCGATCCTGGTCGATGGTGGGCCGCCCGGTGACGACCTGGTCGGAAAGCTGGAGGCTGCAGGTGTAGAGCGGCTCGGTGCGGTCGTCGTCACCCACGACGAGTCCGACCATGCTGGTGGGGTGGAAGAGCTGCTGGGCCACTTCCCCGTCGCCCGGTTTGTCTATGCGCGCGTCGGCAGACAGCTGCTGGAGGAGGCCAGGGTCGCCGGTGCGGAGCCGATGCAAGCGACCACGGGCAGTGGGCTTCGCTCGGGAAGGCTGGGGGTGGAGGTGCTCTGGCCGCCACGGGAGCTGCTGGCCGAAGTGACGCCCGGCGCCGACCCGAACCAGCTTGCACTCGTCCTCCTCGTCCGCTGGGGCGACTTCACGATGCTGCTCACGGCCGACGCCGAGGCCGAGGCGGTGCCGCTCGATCCCGGCCCGATCGATGTCCTCAAGGTCGCCCACCACGGCAGCGAAGACGCCGGGCTGGGCGCCCTGCTCGATCGCGCCCGACCGGGTCTGGCGGTGATCTCGGTCGGAGCCGGCAACTCCTACGGGCACCCGACCGCGGCGACCCTGGCGACGCTCGCGGCCCACGGCGTGCGAACTCTCCGCACCGATCGCGACGGCACCGTCGAGATCGATGTCGACCGCGGCGCGGTCGCGGTTGGGGCGGACGGCTGAGGCACCGCCAAGCCGTCGCCTAGACTCGACCCGTGGCCGAGGAGATGCGAGCGCTGTATCTGATCGCCGGCACCGATGGGGCGAAGATCGACGCCACGCGGGCGCGGCTGCGGGCGCGCGCCGAACGCGAGGCCGGGGGGGATGCGCTGGAGGTCTTCGAGCCCGGCGAGGGCAGGGGAATGCCCGACCACGAGGCCCTGCTGATGTCGATTCCGGCGATGTCGCTGATGGAATCGCGCCGCTACCTGCTGGCCGATGGGGTCGAGCGCTGGCGCGATCGCCAGCTCGAGGCGATTGTCAAGGCGGTCGCCGACCTCCCGCCCGATCTCACCCTGGTCCTGATCGCTCGGGCGAAAGCGCCGGCGAAGCTGGTCAAAGCTGTAAAGGCGGCCAAGGGGGAGATCCACGAGTTTGAGGCGCCGAAAGCGCGCGAGCTGCCGCGGTTGCTGGTCGCCGACGCCGAGCAGCTCGGTTTCCGCCTCGAGCCCGTCGCCGCCCAGGTCCTGGTCGACCGCATGGGGGCGAACCCGGTGCGGTTGCAGAACGAGCTCGAGCGCCTGGCGCTCTGGGCCGGGGACGCGGGCGCCGTGACCGCCGCCGACCTCGAAGCGATGATCGCCGACACCTCCGAGGCCGCCGTCTGGTCGCTCTCGGACGTCCTGCTCGAACGCGACGCCGCCGCCGCGCTGCGGATCGGCGAGCAGCTGATCGACCAGGGGGAGAACGTGACCGGTTTGATCTACGGCCTCGCCTCGCGCCTGCGCGGGGCCTGCGCGGCCGCCGGTCAGCTGGCCGAGGGAATCCCGCCCAACCAGGTCGAATCGTCGCTGAAGATGCACCCCTACGCCGCCAAGCAGCTGGTCGCCCGCCTGCGCAACGCCGATGTCGCCGATCTGAGGATGGCGACCGAGGCCCTGGCCGACCTGGAGCTGTGGTGCCGCGGTGGCGCTGACTACGGCGATGAGCTGGCGCTGACCCTCGCCCTGAGGCGAGCGGCTGGCGCTACGGTCGCGGCCTGACTACTTGGCGGCGGCGGCAGCGGCGATGCGGGCCGCTTTGGACTTCTTGCGGGCGCCGGTGTTCTTGTGCATGGCGCCCTTCTGCACGGCCTTGTCGATCTTCGAGACGAGATCGCGTTCCTCGTTGCCGATCGCCGCTGCGTCCCCGCCCTCGACGGCACTCTCGAGCCGGCGGAAGTGCGTCTTGACCGTGCTGGTGAGCAGCCGGTTCTCCGAGCGCTCGCGCTCGCTGCGTAGGATCCGCTTCTTCTGTGAGGCTATGTTGGCCATGAGTCAAGTGCCCGGGCTGACGACGTGCCAGCCCCAAGCGGCCGCCGACTATAGCGACTGAGACCCAGCTTGGAGACGCCCAAGGCACCCGACACACCCGGAGACGACGAGCGGGCGGCTATCGACGCCGACGCGGCGCTGCGCGAGGCCGAGGCTTTCGACCCCGGCGAGGAACTGTCCGGCAGTCCCGCGCCGGGTGGCCGGGCGGGCCGGATCGCCCGCTCAACCGCCTTCTTCTCGATCGCCACCGCCGCCTCGCGGGTGGCCGGTCTCGGCCGCGAAGTGGTCGCCGCCGGCTTTTACGGGATCAACGGCCCGATGTCGGCCTTCACGATCGCCTTCCAGGTGCCGAACCTGATTCGCGCCCTCTTCGCCGACGCCGCCCTGCAGCCGGCCTTCGTCCCGATCTTCACCGAACTGATCGGCAAGAAGCAGTACAAGGAGGCGTTCCGTCTCGCCTCGACCCTGCTGCTGCTGGTGACGATGGTGCTGGGCGTCATCACCGCCCTCTTCGTCGTCCTCGCTCCGGTCGTGATGCCGATCTTCGCGCCGGGCTTCAAGGGCGAGATCCTCGACCTCACGGTCACCCTCTCCCAGGTCATGTTCCCGATCCTGATCCTGCTCGGGATCAGCGGTGTCGTCGTCGGCATCCTCAACAGCTACGACCGCTTCGGCGCCTTCGCGATCTCGCCGCTGTTCTGGAACCTGACGATCATCCTCGTCCTGGTCGTGCTGGAGCCGATGTTCCACGGCCAGAACAAGATCTACGCCTACGCGATCGGGATCCTCGTCGGCACCCTGGTCCAGCTGCTGATCCCGGCCTGGGACCTGCGCCACACGCCGTTCCGCTTCACCTTCGAGTTTGACTGGCACCACCCGGGCCTGCGGCGGGTGTTGTGGCTGATGCTGCCGGTGACGATCAGCCTCGGCCTGATCAACTTCAACCTGCTGATCAACAGCTTCTTCGGCAGCCTCGTCTCCGATCAGGCGCCGGCGGCGATCGACAAAGCCTTCCGCATCTACCAGCTGCCGCAGGGGATCTTCTCGGTCGCGATCGCGACCGTGCTGTTCCCGACCCTGGCCCGCTTCGCCAACGCCGGCGAGATCGACAACCTGCGGGCGACGATGGCCAACGGGATGCGGCAAATCCTCTTCGTCCTGCTGCCGGCCGCAGCCGCGATCCTGGCGCTCTCGGACCCGATGATCCGGCTCGTCTACCAGCGCGGGGCCTTCGACCCGGCGGAGACGGCGGTGGTGGCGACGGCGCTCTTCTGGTTCGCCTTCTCGCTGCCGACCAACGGGCTCTACCTGTTGCAGACGCGCACCTTCTTCAGCCTCCAGCGACCCTGGCAGGCAACCTCCCTGGCGGTGATCGACCTCGTCATCTCCGCCGTCGCGGCGCTGGTCCTCTACAAGCCCTTCGGGGTCGGCGGCATCGTCGCCGGCACCGGCATCGGCACCAGCGCCGCGGTCGTCGCCCAGGCGGTGATCCTGCGCCGCGAGTTCGGCGGTCTCGAGCTCGGCCGCCTGTTCTCGACCGCGAGCCGGATCACGGTGGCCTCTGCCGCCCTCGCCGGAGTCAGCTGGCTGGTCTGGGACCTGCTCGACGAAGCGCTCGGCCGCGGCCTGGGCGGCCAGATCGCCTCCCTCGGCGCCGGTCTCGCGGCCGGGGGCCTCGTCTATGTGGCCATCGCCAAGCTGCTGCGGGTGGCCGAGCTGGAGCAGATCACCCGCCTCCTCCGCCGCCGCTAGATGCTCGGCCCGGGCCGCTACCTACTGGGCGTCGCCGAGATCGCCCTCCTCCTCGGTTTCGCCTACCTGGGCGCGTTGGCCTTGCGTGCCCGCCTGCTCCCGGCCCTCTCCGGCGCCCCGGCCCATCTCGCCTCCATCGTTCTGGCGCTAGCCATCCTCCTCTGGTCCGCTGAGCTGCTCGGCACCTTCGGCGCCCTGAAGCCGATCTCATACCTCCTCGCCGTTGTCGTCGTCGGTATCGCTCTCCGAGTGCTCGTTGGTGGGCGGCATGAGGGGAGGCGCCGAGAACGTAAACCTCGCCCGCAGGCGCCTCCCCTCACGCCGCGCTCACGCCGCGACCCTCGCCCGCAGGCGCCTTCCCCCGTGCCTCCCGCCGCTCCCGCCACGGATGCCCCCACGACAGGACCCGCGGGTGCAGCGCTCGGTCCTTCCGTCATCTCCTTTGTGATCGCGGCAATTGCCCTGATCCACTTCGCGACTGGAGCGAAAACGCGGCTGTCGACCGGCATGACCGGCTTTGACAGCACCTGGTACCACGCCCCCTTCGCCGCCGGCTTCTTCCAGACCGGCGACACGATGAGCCTGCACTTCATCGCCCCCCAGTTCCTCGCCTGGTTCTACCCGGCGAACGGCGAAATCTTCCACTCGCTGGGGATGCTGGCATTCGGCCGGGACCTGCTCTCGCCGCTGCTGAACGTCGGCTGGTTCGCCGGCTGCCTGTGCGCCTGCTGGTGCGTCGGCCGGCCATATCGGGTCGCTCCCTGGTCGCTGGGCCTGGGGGCGGTCGCCCTCAGCGTGCCGGCGCTGGCTGACCAGGCAGGTGAGGCCCGGAACGACATCGTCGGCATCTTCTTCCTGCTTGCCGCCGTCGCCATCGGCCTCAACGCCTGGGCCGCGCGGGAAGAGGGTGAGGGGGGGCTCGGGACTGGCGCGCTCGTAGTAATTGGGCTCGCCGCTGGTCTGGCGGCAGGGACCAAGCTCAACTTCCTCCTGCCCGCGGTCGTCCTGGTCGCGGGGCTGGTCGCGATCGCCCCGCGCGGCGGTCGCTGGAGGGCGCTCGCCGCCGCCGGCCTGGCGGCGCTCGCGGGCGGCGGCTACTGGTACCTGCGCAATCTCATCCACAGCGGCAATCCGCTGCCCTGGGTCCACCACCTCGGCCCGATCTCGCTGCCGGCCCCCCAACAGGCCCTCGGCGGCCGCGAAGCCCACAGCGTCCTCGGCTACCTCACCGATAGCGCCGTCTGGTCGAACTGGTTCCTCCCTGGTCTGCACAGCGGCCTCTGGATCGTCTGGCCCCTGCTCGGCGCCGCCGCGCTGGCTGGCCTCATCCTCTGCCTGGACCCCCGGGGTCGGCGGTTCCGCGGTTCGGAATCCACGGATGAGGTGGAAACGGAACCGCGCAACTTGAAGCAGCCGATCCGCGGTTCGAGACCTACGGATGACGTGGAAGGGGAACCGCGCAACGCGGGGGAGGTCAATCGGGACCCCGTCCTGGCGCTTGCGGGCCTGGTCGGCCTGGCCACTTCGCTGGCCTGGCTCCTCGCCCCGACCTCGGCCTCTGGTCCCGATGGCATGCCTCGCGGCTTCGAGTCCGGCCTCCGCTACCTCGCCCCGATGCTGGTCCTCGGCCTCGCGCTGCTCCCGGCGACGCCGCTCCTGCGCGATCTCCTCGCCCGCGTCGGGGTGCGGCAGTCCTTTGGGTCGCATAGCGCCAC
>DASYJK010000222.1:0-1979 GCA_035996525.1 Solirubrobacterales bacterium | reverse complement strand
AAGTCCTTCGTGCCGCTGGAGGAGGCGATCGCCGCCAACCTCGATCTGCTCTTCCCCGGCACCGAGGTGATCGACCACGGCTACTTCCGGGTCACCCGCGACGCCGACTTCACCGTCTCCGACGAGGCCGACGACCTCCTGCAGGCGGTCCAGGACGAGATCCGCCGCCGCCGCTTCGGCGAGGTCGTGCGGCTGGAGATCGCGGCCGGGATGAACTCGAAGCTGCGCGAGCAGCTGATCGGCGCCCTGCGGCTCGAAGACCGCGAGGTCTACGACGTCGACGGGCTGGTCGACCTCGGCGATCTCAACGACATCGCCGACGTTCCCGGCCACGCCGAGCTGCGCTACTCGCCCTGGTCGCCGGTGACGCAGCCGCGGCTGCAGGGAGAAGACGAGGAGCCGGTCGACATGTTCGCGGCGATCCGCCGCGGCGACCTGCTCGTCCACCATCCCTATGACTCCTTCGCCAGCTCGGTCGAGCGCTTCGTCGAGCAGGCGGTCGAAGACCCCGACGTGCTGGCGATCAAGCACACCGTCTACCGCACCAGCGACGACTCGCCGCTGGTGCCGTCCTTGATCCGCGCCTCCGAACGTGGCAAGCAGGCGGTTTGCATGGTCGAGCTGAAAGCGCGCTTCGACGAGGAGGCCAACATCCACTGGGCGAAGTCCTTGGAGGAGGCCGGCGTCCACGTCGTCTACGGCATCCCCGGGCTGAAGACCCACGTCAAGGCGATCCTGGTCGCCCGCCGCGAGGGCGATCGGGTGCGCGAGTACGTCCACATCGGCACCGGCAACTATCACCCGAAGACGGCCCGCCTCTACACCGACTTCGGGCTCTTCACCGCCGATCCCGATATCGGCGCCGACGTCGCCGAGATGTTCAACTTCCTCACCGGCTACGGCCGTCCCGCCGCCTACCGCAAGGTCCTGGTCTCGCCGACGACGATGCGGGGCCGCATCGTCGAGGAGATCGAGCGCACCGTCGTCGCCCACGAGGCCGGCGAGGAGGCGCGGATCGCGCTGAAGATGAACTCGCTGGTCGACGCCGGCTGCATCCGGGCGCTGTACGAGGCCTCCCGGGCTGGGGTTCGGGTCGATCTGAATGTGCGCGGGATCTGCTGCCTGCGGCCTGGGGTGCCGGGGCTCTCGGAGAACATTCGCGTGGTCTCGATCGTCGGCCGTTTCCTCGAGCACTCGCGCGTCTACAGCTTCCGGCGCGGGGAGGAGACCCGGGTCCTGATCGGCTCCGCCGACCTGATGCCGCGCAACCTCGACAGCCGCGTCGAGCTGGTCGTCCCGGTCGAAGACGTGGAGCTGCGGGCGGAGATCCTCGACGTGCTCGAGCGCTGCTTCGCCGACAACGCCAACACCTGGGCGCTCGACAGCGAGGGCAGTTGGAGCAGGGCCTCGGTGCCCGCGGACGGCCGCCGTGGCGTCCAGGAGGAGCTGCGCGAGCGCCACGCCGCCCGCGCCGCCGAACAGCTCGCCGCGGCCAGCGGCTGACGCCACGCCAGGCCGCCCCGTCCGCCACTAGGATGCGGCTCTTGGCGCGCTTCTCGCTCCTTCCTCGCGACCGGACCTTCTTCGACCTCTTCATCGAGGCCGGTCAGAACTCCGTGCACGCCGCGACCCTGCTCGACCGGATGATGAACAAGTGGCCCGAGGAGGCGGGAATCTCACGCGAGATTCTCAAGGCCGAGCAGGAGGGAGACCGGATCACCCACGACATCATCAAACGGCTGAACACGACCTTCGTGACCCCGATCGACCGCGAGGACATCTACGGGCTGGCGACGCAGATGGACGACATCGTCGATTTCGCCGAGGAGGCCGCCGACTTCCTCGGCCTCTACAAGATCGAGGCGCCGATGGAGCAGGCGACGGCGCTGACCAAGGTCCTGGTGGCCTCCTGCGAGCAGCTCGCCGCCGGCCTCGAGCACCTGCCCGAGTTCAAGGACCTCGACAAGTACTGGATCGAG
>DASYJK010000221.1:0-12650 GCA_035996525.1 Solirubrobacterales bacterium | reverse complement strand
CCCGAAGCGCATGATCAGCTTTTCCGAGAAGCCGAGCGAGAGCGTCCCCATCACGATCGTCGTCGGCAGGAAGGCGAGGCCGACCTCGAGCGCGTCGTAGCCGAGCACCCGCTGCAGGTAGAGGGCGCCGAGGAAGAACATCCCGAACATGCCGGCGACCAGCAGCGCCTGCAGCACGTTGGCGCCGGCGACGTTGCGCGAGCGGAACAGGCGCAGCGGCATCAGCGGGTTGGCGATCGTCGCCTGGCGGTGGATGAAGACGGCCAACAGCGCCGCCGAGACGGCGCTGAGCGCCAGCGTTTTGGCGTCGACCCAGCCCCACTCGGTGATCTGCAGGATCGTGAAGACGCCGATCATCAGCGAGAGCGTGATCATCGCCGCGCCGGGGAAGTCGGCCCCTTCGTGGAGGCCGATTCCGTCGCGGTTGGGGACCAGGCGCAGGGCGAGGAAGGCGACGAGGATCCCGATCGGCAGGTTGATGATGAAGATCCAGTGCCAGCTGATCGCCTCGGTGAGGACGCCGCCGGCGAGCAGGCCGATCGAGCCGCCGGCGGAGGCGACGAAGCCGAAGACGCCGATCGCTTTCGCCTGGTGCGCCGGCTCCGGGAACATCGTCACGATCATCCCCAGGATCACGGCCGAGGCCAGCGCGCCGCCGATCCCCTGCACGAAGCGGGCGCCGATCAGCATCTCCTGGTTGACCGAGGCGGCGCAGACCAGCGAAGCGCAGGTGAAGATGAAGAGGCCGGAGAGGAAGACCCGGCGCTGCCCGACAAGGTCGCCGATCCGCCCCGCCAACAGCAGCAGGCCGCCGAAGGGGATCATGTAGGCGTTGACCACCCAGGCCAGCTTGCTCTGGGAGAAGCCGAGGTCGTCCTGGATCGTCGGCAGGGCGACGTTGACGATCGTCGCGTCGAGGACGATCATCAGCATCCCCGCGCAGAGCACGTAGAGGGCTAGCCAGCGGGTGCGGTCTTCGGTGTGTTCAGCGGTAGCGGTATTCATGTGAGTTGAGACTGGGGGACGGGCGAGAACTCATCGCCCGGGTTTCAATCGACGTGGTCCGGGAGGCCGAAGCGCTCGAAGACCGCCTCGACGCGGCCTGGATCAGCGGCGCGGTCGGCCCACCGAGAATAGCCATCCGGGGTGTCGGCCGGCCGCACCACGAAGGCGGTTATCTCCTTGATCTTCTCGCCCGCCAAGCTCAGCACGTCGAGCGAGAAGGGGACGTGAGTTTGCTCACCCTCGATCCAGGTGTAGGTGCCGACCGCAAGGCCGCCGTTGGCGCGGGCGGGGCGGTGGCGCCAGCGCCAGTCGCCGGAGAGCGGCCGCGGCGCAGGAAGACCTCGATCTCGGCCAGGCCGCCGTACCAGCTGGCCAGCGGCGGCATCGACCAGGCCGCGTCCTCGGCGGCCAGCATCGAGACCACGCGGTTGACGTCGCCAGTGCGCATCGCCTCCATGTACTCCTCGACGATCTCGGCCATGCGGGCGTCGCCGAGCGCGCGCAGGGTCGCCCGCTGGCTGCGCTCGGGCAGGCGCTCGTCGACCGTCTTGCGGGCCCGCTGCAGGGCGCTGTTGACCGAGGGCACCGAGGTCTCCAGCGTCTCCCCCACCTCCTTGGCGGAGAAGCCGAGCACCTCGCGCAGGATCAGCACCGCCCGCTGGCGCGCCGGCAGCTCCTGCATCGCGGCGACGAAGGCGAGCTCGACCGCCTCGCGCTGCTCGTAGCGGGCGTCCGGGGCGGCGTAGCCGTCCTCGATCTCGAGCGTCTCGTCCGGGTAGGGATCGAGCCAAACCGCCTCGGCGACCGGTTCCCCCGGCGGCTGGTTGGGATCGGCGGGGGGCCCGAACTCGACCGGCAGCAGCCGCCGCTTGCGGCGGGCGACGATGTCGAGGCTGGCGTTGGTGGCGATCTTGTAGAGCCAGGCACGCAGCGAGGCGCGGCCGCCGAAGCCGTCGAGCCCGCGCCAGACGCGGAGCAGCGCCTCCTGGAGCGCGTCCTCGGCGTCGTGAAGGGAGCCGAGCATGCGGTAGCAATGCGCGTGCAGCTCGCGCCGGTAGGGCTCGACCAGCCGTTCGAAGGCCCCTTCGTCGCCGCCCCGGGCGGCCTCCAAGAGCACCGCCTCGGTCACGCCGGCCGATCGGTTGCTGAGTTAGGCCGGTTATAGGCGGTCAAACTCAGCACTCGCCGTCGTAGTAGCCGACGTTGCTGTCGCGGCGGACCATCACGTCGACCGCGGGATCCCCGGTCCAGATCCCGACCTTGTCGCTGTCGGGATAGACGGTCGCGGTGGGCACGATCACGGTCGAGAACATCAGCACGCGGGCGGTCCGCTCGGTCTCGTTGCGGATGCCGTGGGCACCCTCGGGGCCGCGCGGGAAGAGGACGACGTCCCAGGGATCGAGCATGTCGGAGCCCTGCGGGTGGCGCAGCGTCGGCGTCCCCTCCAGGACCAGCAGCCACTCCTCCTCCCCGACCTCGTAGTGGTACGGGCAGACCGACTGGCCCGGCGGAAGCTCGTAGACCGTGATCCCGGACTCCTTGGCGCCGAGCAGCTTGCCGAGACGCGCCATGCCAGCGCGGAAGCCCTCCGGATCCTCGCCGTCGTACTCGAACTCGGGCGCCGCGATGTTGATCCGCCACATGGCCCGAAGCTAGCAACCTCAGGAGCTAGCTAGATACTTAGCTAAGTCGAGCTAGACTAAGGCCATGGCGCAGGTCGGAATGCACGCGGCGAAGACCCACCTCTCGCAGCTGGTGGAGCGGGCGCTGGCGGGCGAGGAGATCGTCCTGACCCGGCGGGGCGAGCCGGCGGTGCGGCTGGTGCCGGAGCGCGCCACGGCGGGCTTCGGCTCTCTCGCCGGAGTCTGGGAGGGCCGGGTGCGAATCGCCGACGACTTCGACGAGCTGCCGGACGAGCTCGCCGAGTCCCTCGGCATGTGACCGTGAGGCTCCTGCTCGACACCCACCTGGTGCTGTGGTGGATGAACGGGGAAGCGAGCCGGATCAGCAAGAGGGCGCTGGCCGCGCTCGGCTCCGAGGGCATCGACCCGATCGTCAGCGCCGTGACCGTATGGGAGGTGGCGATCAAGCGCGGGCTCGGCAAGCTCGAGGCTCCGGATGACCTGCTTCCGCAGCTGGAGCGCGCCGGGGTCGAGCTGCTGCCGATCTCCCCCCGCCATGCCGATCTCGTCGCCTCGCTACCGCCCCACCACCGCGATCCCTTCGACCGGCTGCTCGTGGCCCAGGCATCCCTGGAGAGCCTCCCTCTCGTCTCCGAGGACGAGGCGATGCGCAGCTACGAGATCGAGGTCGTCTGGTAGCCGATCGCCTCGGGCCCCCCGACTAATCTGCGGAGGATGAAAGCCGTCGTCTTGCGCGAGTACGGGCCGCCCGAGGTGATGGCGGTCGAGGAGGTGGAGAAGCCGGAGCCGATTCCGACCGAGGTGCAGGTCCGGGTCCACGCCGCCGGCGTCAACCCGGTCGACTTCAAGACCCGCAGCGGCAAGGGCATGGCGGGACTGCTGGGCGAGCCGCCGATCCGCATCGGCTGGGACGCCGCCGGCGTCATCAGCGAGGTGCCGCCGGGGGTAACCAGGTTCAGGGTCGGCGACGAGGTCTTCGGGATGCCCTGGTTCCCGCGCGAAGCCGGCGCCTATGCCGAGTACGTGACGGCGCCGTCGCGACACTTCGCCCACAAGCCGCACACCCTGTCCTTCGAGGAGGCCGCCGCTCTGCCGCTGGCCGGCCTCACCGCCTGGCAGATCATCGTCGACACGATCGCGCTCGAGGACGGCGCCGACGTCCTCATCCACGGCGCGGCCGGCGGCGTCGGCCACCTTGCCGTGCAGGTCGCCAAGGCCCGCGGCGCCAGCGTGATCGCGACCGCCCGCGCCGAGCAGGCCGGGTGGCTGCGCGAGCTCGGCGCCAGCGCGACGATCGACTACAAGAGCGAGCGCTTCGAGGACCGGGTCGCCGACCTCGACGCGGTGATCGACTTCACCGGCGCCTACGGCGAGCGCTCGCTGCCGGTGCTGCGCCCGGGCGGGATCCTCGTCTCCGTCCCCAGCGGCGTCTCCCAGGACCTGCTCGACCTGGCCAAGCGCAGCGACCGCCGGGCGATCGGGATCCTGGTCGAGCCCGACCCGGTCGGGCTTGCCGGCCTCTGTCATCTGGTCGAGAACGGCCAGCTCCAGGTCAAGGTCGACCGTGTCTTCGACCTCGAGGAGGCGGCCGAGGCGCACCGCGTCGCCGAAGCCGGTCACGGCGGCGGCAAGATCGTCCTGCGGATTCCCTAGTAGGAGGCCTGGCCGCCGCGGATCCGCGCCGATTCGGCCAGCAGCTCGCCGAGCTCTTCGCGGTCGACGGCCTCGAGCCGGACCAGGACGCTGGGGTGGTCGTCGTAATGCGGCATGGTGAAGAACTTCTCCGGGTCGCCTTCGATCAGGAAGTCCTTTTCCTCCAGGTCGTCGCACCAGACGAGCAGCACCCCCTCTTCGCGGATGCGGGCGAAGAGCTTGTCGCGGACGCGGAAGCCGGGGGTGCCGTAGGACGATTTCTCGATCGTGTTCGGCAGGGCCAACGCCAGCTCGCGGACATCGTGCTCGGTGGCCACCGGGCGAGGGTAACGCCGGACGGGCCGAGCACGAGGGAGGAGTGGGGACGACGGCACCCGCCGGGGGGGGTTGGGCGACGCCGTGGCATTTCCCCTCTGACGGCATTCTATATAAAGGTGATCAACTTAATCCAGAAAAGAGTTGAAAACGGAGATCTCAGACTCACCGACCGCGCCGGCCGAAGCTGTGGCCGGCCGGGGCGACGCTGCGGAGCTCGGCCACGGCTAGCTCGCGGGCGCGGCGGGAGCTGGACTTGGGCGCCGGATCCGCGGGGGGAAGGTGGGTCGGTGGTTGCTGGGAGCGCCGCGGTGGTTTCGGCCCCGTCGCCGCCTCGCGCTCGAGCGGCTCGACGCTCTCGACGAGGACGTTGACGACGCCTTCGCGACGCTCCAGCCTGCCCCGCGCGCGGACCATCACGGCGGCGCGGACAATGGCCCGATGGCGTTCGTAGACGCGCTTGGGGACGATCACGTTGACGATCCCGCACTCGTCTTCCAGGGTCATGAAGACGATCCCTTTCGCGGTCCCGGGGCGCTGGCGGGCGACGACCATGCCGGCGACCTCGACCGCGCTGCCGTCCCCCGCCCGCTCCAGGGCGTCGCTGCGCAGCAGTGCCGGGTCGAGGCCCGGGCGCATCAGCTCCATCGGGTGCTTGCCGAGGGCGATCCCGGTCGAGCGGTAGTCGGCGATCAGCTCTCCCCAGTCCCCCAGCGGCCGCAGCGGCGGCGCCTGCGGTGGCTCGATCGGCAGCGCCAGCTGGGTGGCGCGGCGCCCGCCGTGGCCGTTGGCATTGACGCCGACCCGCCAGAGTGCCTCGCGGCGCTCGCCCGTGTCGGCCCCGGAAGGGGCCTCGCCGGCCCCGGTGCTCGCCGTGGCCGGGATCGTGTCCAGCGCTCCCGCCCAGGCCAGCCGTTCCAAGCTCGCCACCCCGGCGCCGGAGCGCGAAGCCAGGTCGGCGATTCCGCTGTAGACCCCTCCCCGCCCCCGCTCCGCCACCAGCATCTCCATCTCCTCCACCCGCACGCCTTTCACGTATCCCAGCCCGATCCGCACCACCAACCCCGGGGCCGACGGGCCGATTTCCCGCGATATTCGTGGGTTTTCGGCCCGTCGGCGGGGGGTTTCAACGTGGCAGAGGAGGCGGCTGCGGTTGGCGTCCGGCGGGGCGATGCGGATCGCGCGGCGGCGAGCCTCCTGAACCAGCGCGTCGGGTGGGTAGAAGCCCATCGGCTGCTCGTTCAGCAGCGCGCAGAGGAACTCCTCGGCGCGGTGGATGCGCAGCCAGGCCGACTGGTAGGCGAGCAGGCCGAAGGCGGCCGAGTGCGCCTTCGGGAAGCCGAAGCCGGCGAAGCCCTGGATCTGCTCCCAAACCCTTTCGGCCGTCTCCAACGGAACCTCGTTCGCTCCGACGGCACCGACGAGGAAGCGGTCGCGGTGTTCGTCGATCGCCTGCTGGGAGCGCTTGCGGCTCATCGCCCGCCGCAGCTTCTCCGCTTCGGCGTGATTGAAGTCGGCAAGATCGATCGCCACCTCCAGCACCTGCTCCTGGTAGACGATCGTGCCCAGCGTCTCTTCCAGCGCCCCCTCCAACAGCTCGTGCTCGTAGGGGATCTCGTACTCGCTGCCTTCGGCTTCGCAACGGCGCTGCCGCTTGCGCCTCTCTATATAGGGGTGGACGGCGCCGCCCTGGATCGGGCCCGGTCGCACCAGCGCCACCTGCACGGTGAGGTCGTCGAGGTTCTGCGGCCGGGTCCGCGGCAACATCTGCATCTGCGCCCGGCTCTCGATCTGGAAGACGCCGGTGGTCTCGGCGGCGCGGATCGACTCGTAGGTCCGCTTGTCGTCGAGCGCGATCCGCGAGAGGTCGAGCGGTTCTCCGCGCGTCCGCTCGACTTCGTCGACGCAGCGCTCGACCGCGGAGAGCATTCCCAGTCCCAGCAGGTCGATCTTCAACAGCCCCGCGTCCGAACAGGAGTCCTTGTCCCACTGGACGATCTGCCGCCCCGCCATCGCCGCCGGCACGATTGGGCAGACGTCGATCAGCGGCTCGGTCGAGATCACCATCCCGCCTGAGTGCTGGGAGGCGTTGCGCGGCAGGCCCATCGCGTCGTCGCAGAGCCAGAGCAGCGCCTTCCAGCGCGGCGCCGCCGCCCGCTCGGGGCCGATCGCGGCGATCACGTCCTGCTCCATTTCCCCCGCCGACTCGTGGAATCCGGTCGTCTTCGCCACCCGCTCGATCTCGGCCGGCGGCAGCCCCAGCGCCTTGCCGAGATCACGCACGACGCCGCGCGGGCGGTAGGTCGGGAAGGCGGCGACCAGAGCCGAGCGGTCGGCGCCGTAGACCTCGTGCACGCGGGGAATCAGGACCTCGCGGATGTCGCGGGGGAAGTCGAGGTCGATGTCCGGCAGCGTCTGCCCTTCGTCGTTGAGGAAGCGGCCGGAGAAGAGGTTCTTCTCGACCGGGTCGATGTGGGAGAGGCCGGTCAGATAACAGACGATCGAGCTGACGCTGGAGCCGCGGCCGCGGCCCGGCGGCAGCACCGCGCGGGGAGAGGCGCGGCCGCGCACCTCGACCGCGACCTCGCGGGCCAGCTCCAGCAGCTCGTGGTGGATGAGGAAGAAGCCGGAGAGGTTGCGGTGGCGGATCGTCGCCAGCTCTTCGTCGAGACGAAGTGCGGCCTCGACGTGGCTGGACCGGCCCGCGTAGCTGACGGCGAGCCGCTGCTCGCAGAGCTCCTTCAGCTCGTGGTCGGCGCTGCGGTCGCCCTGGCGCGGGTGCCGGTAGCCGAGGTCCGTGGTCAGGTCGAACTGGAGCCGCTCGGCCAGGCGCACGCTCTCGGCGACCGCCTCCGGATGCTCGGCGAAGCGCGCCGCCATCTCCTCCGGGGAGACCAGCGCCGAGCTGCGGTTGCCGCGCCGGCGCGGCTCGGACTCCTCCAGCGTCTCCCCCAGCCCGATCGCGACGAAGGCATCCTGGAGGCGGCCACGGCGGCGGTTGTGGGAGTGGACGTTGCCGGTCGCCACGCAGGGGACGCCGAGCCGGGAGGCGAGCTGGGTGAGCCAGCGGTTGCGGGCGCGGTCGTGGCGCCAGTAGGGGCGCTGCAGCTCGACCCGGAAGCGCTCGCGCCCGAAGGCGCCGAGCAGGCGCCGCCCCAGCCGCTCCCCGCGCTCGGTCTGCCCCCGCTCCCAGGCGCCCGCCAGCGCCCCGTCGCGGGCGCACCCGGAGAGGCAGACGAGCCCCGCGGCGTGCTCCTCCAACTGCTCCAGCGTCGCCCATGGCGGGGTCGCGGCGCGGGCGGTGTTATCGCGGGTGTGCGCGTGGGCTTGCGTCAGCAAACGACACAGATTGCGGTACCCCGTGGCGTCCTCGACCAGCAGGGTGATGTGAACGTAACTGCCCGGGGGTGGCACGGGAGGAGGGGCCGAGAACGGACGCCCTCGCCCGCCCGCAGGCCCCTCCTCCCGGGACAGGACCCGCGGGCCCACCGCCACCGTCAACTCCGCTCCCGTGATCGCCCTTACCGCAAGCCCCTGGCATGCCTCCGCGAACTCCCGCGAGCCCCAGATCCCGTCGTGGTCGGTGAGGGCGAGGGCCGTGTAACCAAGGGTCGAGGCGGCGGCGGCCAGCTCGGTCGGGGTCGAGGCGCCGTCGAGGAAAGAAAAGGCCGAGTGCGCGTGCAGCTCTACATAAGGGGAGGTGGGAGCCATCAGGCCCGCTGCCGGTACCAGCACCCGCTCAGGGCACAGCGAAAGACGGCGACGGAGCGGCCGCTGGCGAGCGCCAGCTCGAAGTAGTGGCGCTGCAGTTTCTCCGGGATCCACCAGCGATCGTCAACCACCCACTCCTCACGGACCGCGACCACGTCGGCCCCGTCGACCGCCAGTGGCGCACCACTGCCGTCGGTCCGAACCGCCACCAGCTGAGGCGCATAGAGACGGCGCAAGCCCGGAGTCATCGGTACCGCCCTGCCTACAGCTCGGGGAAGGGAGTCAGCATCGCCCAGCGCTCGGGCACGCGCGAGGCGGAGTCGACCGGGAGGATCTTCAGCAGCGCCTCGGCGCCCTGGGCCGCACGCACCTCGCGCACCGCCGCTCCGAGGCGCCGGCGGCGCGGCTCCTCGCCGCCTACCGCGAGCTCGACCTGGTCGGCCGCCGGCGGGCCGAGGCCGAGCGCCCGCAGCCGCAGCGCGGTCGCCGGCCCCGGCAGCGACTCCAGCCGCCGCGTCAGCAGCGAGCGCAGGGTGCGGGCCGAGGCGGTCGGTCGGCCCAGGCCCTGCTCGACGCTCCAGCTGCCGCCGCCGCTGAGCAACGCCCCGAAGCGCAGGCCGAGCAGGGTGCGACCGCGGCGCTGGGGGGCGGCGAGCAGGCGGTCGACCAGCAGCTCCAGGGCGCGCTCGAGCTGACTGCCGGCGGTCCCCTCCGGCAGCTCGATCTGCTCAGCCAGCTCCTCGTGCGGCGGCCGCGGCCGCAGCGGCTCATCCTCACCGCGGGCGAGGCGGCGGGCCCGCAGGCCGAGCGGGCCGAAGCGGTCGGCGACCCGGTCGGGCGAGATCCGCGAGAGCTCCTGCAGGGTGTCGATCCCGAGCCGTTCCAGGGTGAGGACCAGCTCCTCGACCTCGCGGCCCGGTGCCTCCAGCCGCAGCGGCAGGATCGCGACCGAGATCGGGGCGAGGAAGACGTGCAGGCGGTCGGGCGACACCGCGGCCCGCTTCCAGGCGGCGGCGAAGGCGGCGAAGCGATTCGGCGCCGTGCCGATCCGGAGCGGACCGCCCACCGCCGCCCGCACCGCAGCCAGGACCCCAGCGCTGCTGCCGCCATGGATCCCCCGCAGCCCGTCGACCGCGAAGAAGGCCTCCCCCACCCGCTCCGATTCGACCGCGGCGCCGATCGCCTCCAGCCGCCGCACCATCGCCTCGGTCCGCTCCGCCGCCTCGACCGGGTCGGGAAGGAAATGGCGCCCGGGCCGTAGCCCCCCGGAAAGGCCCGGGCGCGCGGGAGACCACAAACGGCTATCTAGGACGCAGGCGATCTCCATACGAACGTATGTTCGTATATTGGCCCACCAGATTCAAGGGCTCTTCTATGCAGCGGCAGCACTACCGGGCTCGTCGAAGCGATCTATCAACTTCAATAGGGCCTTGGTCTGGGCCCGGGTTTCTTGGGTGTTCGACTCGATTTGCGCGGTGTTCTTCTCAAGGCGAGCTATCACCGACGTGTAGACCTTTTCGTTGCGCAGCAGGATCTCGCGGTTGTACTCGCGCGTTTCCCCGTGCGACGCTCGGACGCCTCCATCAGACGCTCGAACTCCTCCCGGCGTTGGCGGAACGCCTCGGCCATCTCCTCTTGCCGCCGCATGGCCTCCTCGTGCTGGCTGCGAACGAGTTCTTGAAGGCTGTTTCTGGGACGGCCGAACATGAAACTTATTGTCTCAGGCCGGAGCGCACAAGTTACGCCTGAAAAGTCAAAAAGGTGGGGCGACTTCGAGCGGAAAGCGTCAACTCAGCGGGGCGACCATCGCGACGAGCTCGTCCTCAAGCTCGGGGAGCGTCGCGGCTTCGCCCGCCATGACGCGTTTGCCGAGGAGCATCGCGATGCCGGCGACGGTGGCCCACTCGGCGTTGGAGCGAGTCGGATCTCCCCCGTCCTCGCGACCAACCCGTAGCCGCGCCGCCAGCGACTCGATCGCGGCACCGTTGCGCGCGGCGCCCTCGGGCCCGAGCGCCATCACCTCGACCGTCAGCAACCGCGCCGTCGGTGGGTCAGTGGCCAGCAGCTCGAGGATCGTGCGAACGCCGGCCCTGACCTTGTCCGGCCGCTCCTCCGCGCTCAAACAAGCGCGATCGACCTCCTCCAACAGCCGCCCGAACAGCTCCCGGTGCGCCTCCAGCGCACACTCCAGCTTGCCGGCGAAGAGCTTGTAGAAGGTGGCGGTAGAGACGCCGGCGCGGGCGGCTAAGTCGGCCACCGAGGTCTCCGCGTATCCCTTTTCCGCACAGGCCTCCGCGACCGCTGCGACCAGCCGTTCGCGCTGGTTGCGGACGACCACGTCCGCCGGGATCCCATGGGCGCCAGTCGGCAGGCGCCGGACGTAATCACCCTCGGCTGCGCTCACTACGACATCTTCCTCCCTACTCCCCCCACCTCACTCATGAACCGGTCTGCTCGGCCATCTCGCTCGCCCATCTCATTACTTGACCCGGCAGCCCTTGGTCACGGTGGCGGCTATTTCTTCGGAGTTGGCGAACTCAAAGCTTGCCGTCGCCAGTGGGAAGGAAGCGGTAGCGGTCCCCTTCGGGGCCGGGCAGGCGGCGTTGAAGTAGGAGAGTTCCTTGCCGAGGTAGCGGTATTTGCGCTTCAGCGTGAGCTTGATGCGGTCGACGAAGCCCCAGTTGCCGAGGGCCTGTGGCAGAGAAGCGCTCAGTTCGGTGCCGTAGGGCCCCTGGCTTATGTGCTTCAAGACAAAGGTGACGACGAAGGAGCTCGCGAAGGGTTGGGTGGCGAAGATGTGGGCGAAGAGGACCGCCTTGTTGCCGACCCTGCCGTTGAAGACCAGCAGCCGCCCTCTGGTCGGATAGGGGCGCTGGTCGGGGAAGACGACGGAGGCCCAGAAGCGCCCGGAACCGACCAGCGCGCCAGGGCAGTCGTCCAGCGCCCGCTGCGTGGAGCCCGGCTGGATCTGGGGGAGGCTGCAATAGGGCAGGCCCTTGGACTGCAGGAGGCCGTGGCGGTTGACCTTGACCGTCATCTTCTGCAGCTGCGGGGGCACAGTGCCGTCGGCGGTGCCGACATGGCCGGAGATGAAGACGGCGATCGGGGCCGGGGTCTTGCGGGGGAGCTTGGGGGGCTCGACCTGGGCGAGGACGGTGACGCGGAGGTTGCCGGTCTGGATCACGGTGGCGGTGGCCACCGGGACGCCCAAGGCGAGGAGGGCCAGGCTCGTGGCCCAGACCCTCCTCTTCCTCCTAGCTATGGCGCCTACCCTTCTTCGCCTTGCCCCCGCACTTCACCGACAGCACCGGTTCGGTGTTGTAGAGCTTGCTGTTCTGGCCGGTGAATTCGGAGATCGCCCGGTTCTTGCGCTTGCAGAGGTTGGTGGAGTTGACCAGCAGCCCCTTCTTGCCGCCCTGCATTTCCAGCACGAACTTGGAGACCGGGGCGTCGGGCACCGTTTCGAAGGTGTTGCGGATGCGGCCGTTGCGGACCGAGTCGATGCGCCCATCGAGGGCGAAGTCGACCTGGTCGTTGTGCAGGGCCGCGACCAGGTCGGGGAGGTTGTGGGAAGAGGAGCGCAGGTAGACCGGGCCCTTGAGCGGTTCAGAGAGCAGCGGGGTGGTCGCTTCGGCTTTGCCGTAGATCGAGGCAGACGGGCACTTTTCGCCGGGGACCTTGCCTTCTTTGAACTGAGCTCTCGTGCAGACGGTGCCGATGTGGGACTGTTCGAGGAACTCGGAGTGGGGCAGGGTGACTACTGACTTGGCGATGTTGGCGTAGGAGCCTTTCGGGTAGGTCAGCACCGCCTTGAAGGCCGGGGTGGCTCCGCGCTTGGTGCCGCCCTTGAGGCTCAGGGCCAGATTCGGCGCGAAGCCAAGATTGGCGCAGTCGGCGGCCTGGAACGGGCTCGTCACCGTGACCGGCTGGTCGTCGGCTTCGGAGGCGAAGTTGAGGCCCGAGCCCAAGACGGTGCTAGCCGTCGACTTCTTGGCGCAGCTGGTCGGGTTGAGGGTGAAGTTCGGCCTGTCCACATAGGCGCGGATGTCACGCAGATGCACCGGGATGCCGTCGACGATGTGGGGGATCGGATCGGAGTTCGCCCCATCCACGGAGACTTCGGCGGTTTCGTGGTTGACGTCGAGGGCGAAGCGGACGACCACGGTGCCGAGGTCGAAGGGGCCGACCTTGGCGGCGGTGATCGAGACGATGGAGAGATTCGAGCCGTGGTAGGGACCGGCGAGGTAGAGCTTGCCGGGGGCGTAGGCGAGGACGTTGCCGACGCCGCTTCCCACGAGGCTGTGGCCGACTTCGGAGTTTGCC
>DASYJK010000220.1:0-6210 GCA_035996525.1 Solirubrobacterales bacterium | reverse complement strand
GGCAGGTCGAGGCCCTCGCGCAGGAGGTTGACCCCGACCAGGACGTCGTACTCGCCGAGCCGCAGGTCGCGGACGATCTGGATCCGTTCCAGGGTGTCGATCTCCGAGTGTAGGTAGCGGACCTTGATCCCGTACTCGAGCAGGTAGGCGGTCAGATCCTCCGCCATCTTCTTGGTCAGGGTGGTGACGAGCACGCGCTCCCCCGCTTTGGCGACGACGCGGGCTTCGTTCATCAGGTCGTCGATCTGGTTCTTCGTCTCGCGGACCTCGATGTAGGGGTCGATGATCCCGGTCGGCCGCACGATCTGCTCGACGATCCGGGTCGATTCCGCTTTCTCGAAGTTGCCGGGGGTCGCCGAGACCATGACCAGGCGGTCGACCCGCTCGAGGAACTCGTCGAACTTGAGCGGCCGGTTGTCGATCGCCGAGGGCAGGCGGAAGCCGAAGTCGATCAGGGTCGACTTGCGCGAGCGGTCGCCCTCGAACATGCCGCCGATCTGCGGGATCGTCTGGTGGGACTCGTCGACGAAGGCGACGAAGTCGTCGGGGAAGTAGTCGATCAGGGTGTGCGGCGGGCTGCCGGCGGGGCGCCCGTCGAGGATCCGCGAGTAGTTCTCGATCCCCGAGGTGAAGCCGACCTCCTTGATCATCTCGAGGTCGTAGGCGGTGCGCTGGCGCAGGCGGTGTGCCTCCAGCTGCTTGCCTTCCTCCTCCAGCTCGGCCGTGCGCGATTCGAGTTCGGCGCGGATCTCTTCGACCGCGCGCTCGACCGTCTCGTCTTTGGTCACGTAATGGGAGGCTGGCCAGACCGAGACGTGGTCGATCGTGTCGAGGATTTCCCCGGTCAAAGGGTCGAAGTGCTGGATCCCCTCGATCTCGTCGCCGAAGAGGGAGATCCGGTAGGCGGACTCGGCGTAGGCGGGCATGATCTCCAGCACCTCGCCGCGGACCCGGAAGGAGCCGCGCCCCAGCACCTGGTCGTTGCGCTGGTATTGCATTTTCACCAGCTTGCGCAGGACCTCGTCGCGATCGAGCGCGGCGCCGACTTTGAACAGCTGCATTTTTTCGTTGTAGACCTGCGGCGAGCCGATCCCGTAGATGCAGGAGACCGAGGCGACGATGATCACGTCGCGGCGGGCGAACAGCGCCGCCGTCGCCGCGTGGCGGAGGCGGTCGATCTCGTCGTTGATCGAGGAGTCCTTCTCGATGTAGAGATCCTGGGCCGGGACGTAGGCCTCGGGCTGGTAGTAGTCGTAGTAGGAGACGAAGTACTCGACCGCGTTGTCGGGGAAGAACTCGCGGAACTCGTTGCAAAGTTGGGCGGCGAGCGTCTTGTTATGGGCGATCACCAGCGCCGGCCGCTGCACGGCGGCAATCGTCGCCGCCATCGTGAAGGTCTTGCCGGTGCCGGTCGCGCCCAGCAGCGTCTGGAAGCGTTCGCCGGCCTCGATCCCTTCCGAGAGACCGGCGATCGCCTTCGGCTGGTCGGCGGTCGGCGTGTAAGCGGGGTTGAGCTCGAACTGGGGCATGCCTACGAAAATAGCGGGCGGCCAACTCGGCCCGGCCGGTTGCGCGGTTCGAATCCACGTCGGGCGTGGGTTTGGAACCGCGGAATGAAAGACTGCGCCGCGTGAACCGCTCGCGCCTCGGCCTCGCCACCTTCTTCAACCTCACCGGGGTTCTGCATTTCGCGATCCCGCGCAGCTACGAAGCGATGGTGCCGGAGCCGGTGCCGCCGAAGGAGGCGGTCGCGGTCAGCGGCGTCGCCGAGATCCTCGGTGGCCTCGCCGTGCTCCACCCCGCCACCCGCGGCCTCGGCCGTTGGTGGCTGCTGGCCCTGCTGCTCGCCGTCTTCCCCGCCAACGTCCATATGGCGGTCAACCCGGATCAGATTCGCGGCCTCGAAAAGGTCCCGCGCTGGGTGCTCTGGGCGCGGCTGCCGCTGCAGCCGCTGGCGATGCTCTGGGTCTGGCGCGCTACGCGCCCGCTGAGCTAGCCGCCCCGCGAATCGCCGCTCAGGGCAGGAATTCTTCGAGCAGATCGGTCGCCGGGCCGAGCAGGCCTTCCACCCCGCTCAGCCCGCCCAGGGCCGAGCTGGCGTCGTTGACCAGTTCGATCGCGCGGTCGAGTGGGATTTCTTCGATCGTCGTCCGCAGCGGCCCGGCGATCAGGGGGCTGAGGGCGCCGGCTTCTTCCGCGTCGCTGACCGCGCGCAACAGCCCGGCCCGAATCGCCCGGGCCAATTTCGCGTCGTCGATCCCGTAGCGCTCTTTGAAGCGTTCGCGACCCGCCGGGGTTGCCAGCGCCCGCGCCAACGTCTCCCGCGTTACCCCGAGCTGGCAGGCCGCCCCGTCGAGGGCCGAGATCGAGAACTGGTTGGCAATTTCCTGCAGCCCTTCGGGGTTGCTCCAGGGCCTGTGCTTGCAAGGGTCCTGGCTCTTCTCCGGCGTGTAGGAGGAGCCGCCGGCGGCGAGGTAGATCCCGACCAGCACCAGCGCCGCGGCGATCGAGGCGCCGACCAGGACCTTTGCCCGCAGACCCGGGTTCACAGCTCGACCCGCCGCGAGAGGGCGATCGGGATCAGCGCCAACAACGCGAGCAGAGCGCCGAGCAGGAACGAGGGGCTGAAAGCGTGGGTGGCGCCGCGGTTGAGCTGCTCCTGCAGTTCGTCGCGCAGGCCTTCGACGGCGGCGCGTTCACCGGCGTCGCTGGGCAACGGTTCGAAGGCGGGGCCGATCGTCGGCACCTTCCCCTTCTCGCCTTCGAGCCGGTTCTCGATCCTCTGCGCCAGGTCGATCTTGACCAGCGGGTTGACCTTGGAATCGAGGATCACGGCGGTGCCGGCGTTGATCGCGTCGTCGCGCTGCTGGGCGATGTCGGCGGTGAAGACCGGGGTCAGGGCGAGCAGGCCGATCACGACCCCGGCGTGGCGGGCGGAGATCGTCCAGCCGCCGTGGATCGCCTGCGGGGCGCGGCCGCCGAGCGCGGTCTCGGTCAGGGCCGAGAGCACCAGCGAAAGGCCGATCCCGACCAGGATCTGCGGCGGCACGGTCAGGGCGACCTCGGCGTGCGGCAGGAAACCGAGTCCGGCGAGGCCGCCGGCGATGAGAATCGCGCCAGCCGCGGCGCGGGCGCGGGCGCTGGGCACGAGCGGGCCGAGCCGGCTGCCGACGATCGCCGCCAGCGGCATCACCGAGACCACGATCGCGGCCCCGATCGGGCTCAGGCGCCAGCCTTCGATCAGCAGCAGGACCAGCAGGAAAAGCGCGGCGGCGATCGCGGCGGAGACCATCGCCAGCGCCAGGTTGGCCCAGATGTGGGGCCTGCCGGTGCGCCGCACCTCGGTCTGCAGGACCCCCGTCGCCGCCTCGTGCTTGGCGACCGCCAGGATCGGCACCGCGGCGGCAAGCGCGAGCGGCACCTGGAGCAGGAAGATCGACTGCCAGGAGACGAGCTCGGTGAGGATGCCGCCGACCGCCGGCCCCAGCGCCGCCCCGGTAGCCCCGGCGCTGGCCCAGATGACGGTGGCGCGGCGCTCGGAGCCGACCGTCGCCGGCAGCAGCTCCAGGGCCGCGGTGACCGCGAGGGCGCCGCCCAGCGCCTGCACGCAGCGGGCGAGGATCAGGGTCGAGAGCTGGTCGGCGACGCCGCAGGCGAGCCCGGCCCCGGCGAAGATCGCCAGCCCGACCGCGGCGGCGCGCCCCGGCCCGACCCGGCGCGCCAGCAACGCCGCCGGCACCGCCGCCAGCGCCATCACCAGGTTGAAGGAGACCAGGACCCAGGTGACGCCGGCGATCGAAGTGTCGAGTTCGCGGTAGATGTCCGGCAGCGCCAGGACGACGACCGAGGAGTCGGCCAGGACGAGGCCGACCGCGAGGGCGAGGGCGGCGACGCGCGGCCGCGGAGCGGCGTTCACCGGTATCCCAGCTCCCGCGGATACTTTTCGCGGTAGGCGACCTGCTTTTCGAGAACCTCTTCCACGTAGGCGCGAGTTTCCGGGAAGGGGATGTCGCTGACGTTAAGGTCGGCACCGCCCCACTTGTCGGCGTTGCCGGGGCCGGCGTTGTAGGCGGCGAGCGCAGCGGCCTCGTCGCCGTCGTAGCGGTCGAGCAGTTCGCGCAACAGGAAGGTGCCGTAGCGGATGTTGATTTCGGAGTCGGAGAGGTCGTCGAGATTGAAGGTGGTGCCGCCGCTGAGGCGCTCGATTTCTTCGGCCGCTTCCGGCGTGATCTGCATCAGCCCGCGGGCGCCGGCGCTCGAGGTCGCGTCGCTGAACTTGGACTCGGAGTAGATGACGGCGGCGATCAGGGCCGCGTCGACGCCCTTTTCGGCGGCCTGCTGGCGGATCACGTCCTCATGCTTGAGCGGCAGCGTCAGCTCCTTCAGCGCCTGGTCGAAGACCCCGCTCGCCACCAGCGCCCAGAGTCCGACCCCGACGATCGCCGCGCCGGCCCCGAACGCCAGCCAGCGACGCCGACGGCGACGGTTCCTCCGCTTCATCGCGGCAGCTTCGCGAGCAGCTCGGACAGCGCCCGCTCGAGATCCTCCACGGAGCCGTTGTTGGCGATCGCGTGCTCCGCCTTCTCCGCCTTCTCGTCCTGGGAGAGCTGGCGCGCCTCGCGCTCGTCGACCAGGGCGTGGCCGCGGGCGGCCGCTCGCTCGCGGCGCACCGCGTCCTCGGTGACGATCGCGACGGTGGTGCCGAAGGCCGGCGCCAGCTCCGACTCGAACAGCAGCGGCACCTCGATCACGGCGACGTCCGTGTCGGCGGGCAGCGCCATCAACCAGCCGCCAATCCGCTCCCGCACCAGGGGGTGGATCTGCCGCTCGAGCCAGGTCAGCTGCTCGGGGTCGGCGAAGACGAGCTCGCCGATCCGGTTGCGATCGACCTCGCCAGCCGGCGCCACATCCGCTCCCCAGCGCTCGACCAGGCGTCCCAACAGCGGTTCGGAGTCGAGCAGCTCGTGGACCACGGCGTCGCTCGAGAGCGTCGCGGCACCCAGTCGTGAAAAGGCCGCGAGAGCCTCGGACTTCCCGGCCGCGATACCGCCGGTGAGACCGATCGTCAGCGGCATTGCCGTCTAGGAGTCGGCCGGTGCCTCAGGCTCGGACGTCTCGTCGGCAGCCTCGTCGACGTCGTCCGGCGAATCGGGGCGCTCGGCAACCGTTTCTCCCTCGTGAGCCTCCCCACCGTCCTCATCCCCAGAAGCATCGTCCTCAGTCGTCCCATTCTCCTCAGCCACCGGAGCCGGATCGGCGCTCTCAGCAGCCTCCTCCTCGGCCGGAGCCTCCTCCGCAGCAGGCTCCTCCACCGCCGCCTCGTCCTGAGTCTCCTCAGCAACAGGCTCCTCGACGGGGGCCTCGTCCTGCGGCTCCTCAGCAACGGGAGCCTCCTCGGAGCCAGCCTCGGCGGCTACCTCAGGCGCCTCATCCGCGGGTGGCGTGGAGGATGGCTCCTCGCCCGCAGCTTGCGAGGACGAGGAGTCGTCCTCCACGACAGGACTCGCGGATGCGACATCCGAACCCTCGTCAGTCGCCTCCCCGGAAGCCGCCGCAAGTTGATCGCCGAGGTCCCCCATCGGCATGTTCTGCCCCTCGACCCGCTTGATGCTGAGCGAGAGCCGTCGCCGCTCTTCGTCGATCTCGAGGATCTTCACGTTGAGCTTGGCACCGGGCTCGACCACTTCGCTCGGGTTCTCGACGTGGTGGTCGGCAAGCTCGGAGATGTGAACCAGGCCCTCGACGCCGGGGAGGATTTCGACGAAGGCGCCGAAGGCGACGACCTTGGTCACCGAACCCTCGAGCACGTCACCCGGGCGATGGGTGCTGATGACCCGTTGCCACGGATCCTCCTGGGTCTGCTTGAGGCCGAGCGAGATGCGCTGGCGGTCGCGGTCGATGTCGAGCACTTTGATCTTCACCGTGTCGCCGATCGCGACCACTTCCGAAGGATGGTTGACGTGGCTCCAGGAGAGCTCGGAGATGTGGATCAGGCCGTCGATCCCGTCGAGGTCGACGAAGGCGCCGAAGTCGACGATGTTGGAGATCTTGCCTTCCACGACCTGGCCCGGCTCGAGGTTGCCGAGGATCTGCTCGCGGACCTCCTTGCGCTCCTCCTCGAGGACCGCGCGGCGGGAAAGGACGACGTTGTTGCGGCTGCGGTTGAGCTCGATGACTTTGCACTCGAGCGTCTGGCCCATGAACTCGTCG
>DASYJK010000219.1:0-6772 GCA_035996525.1 Solirubrobacterales bacterium | reverse complement strand
CCCCAGCTCGGCGAAGCGGACGCAGTCGACCGGGGTGCCGTCGGTGGCGTAGCCGCGGTGGCCGTCGCCGAACTCGACCTCCTCGATGCTGAGCGGCGAGCGGGTGGTGATGCTGCGGGCGGTGGCGCTGCGGTTGGAGTCGGGCGCGATCACGTCGACCTCGACGCCGTCGAGATCGCGCAGGGCCCGCCGTGCCGCCTGCAGGCCGGGCGCCGAAATGCCGTCATCATTGGTGAGGAGGATGCGCATGGAGGTTGATTCTAGGTGTAGGAGACGGACTCCAGATAGAGCCCGTGCGGAGGTGCCGTTTCTCCCGCCTCGGGGCGCGAAGCCCCGTTCAGGAGCGCCGTGAAGCTCTCCACCGTGCGGCGGCTGGAGGCGACCTCCAGCATCGTCCCGACCAGGATCCGGACCATGTTGCGCATGAAGGCGTCGGCGCTGACGCGGAAGGCGAGGATGTCGCCCGGCCGCGGCTCCCACGCGGCGGCGAAGATCTCCCGCTTGAAGTAGGTGTGCTCGGTCTGAGTCGGGGTGAAGGCGGTGAAGTCGTGGCGGCCGAGCAGGGCGGCGGCGCAGGCATCGAGCCCCTCGCGGTCGATCCGGTGCGGCCACCAGAGAGCGCGGCCGCGCTCGAAGGGGCTCGACGGGCGCCGGGTGAAGAGGCGGTAGAGGTAGCTGCGGGAGGTGGCGTCGCCGCGGGCGTCGAAGCCGGGTGTCGCGGGCGCGGCCGCGGTGATCGCGACGTCATGCGGGGTGATCCCGTTCAGCCGCCGCTTCAGGTCGCCCGGGACCTCGACCGCGGTCGCGAAGCTGGCGACCTGCCCCCGGGCGTGGACGCCGGCATCGGTGCGGCCGGCGACGGTCAGCCTGACCGGCTCACGCAGGACGGTTTCCAACGCCGTCTCCAGCTCGGCCTGGACCGTGCGCTTCCCGGCCTGCTTGGCCCAGCCGGAGAAGGCCGAGCCGTCGTATTCGATATCGAGGCGGAAGGAGCCGGGGCTCAAACCAGCTCGAGGTACACCATCTCGGTGGAATCCGAGCGGCGCGGGCCGAGCTTGACGATGCGGGTGTATCCACCGGGGCGATCCGTGTAGCGCGGCGCCACCTCGTCGAACAGCTTGTGGACGATGAACTTGTCGTTGTGCAGAGTCGAGAGCGCCTGGCGGCGGGCGTGGAGATCGCCGCGTTTGGCGAGGGTGATCAGTTTCTCGACTTCTGGCTTGACCGCCTTGGCCTTGGCCTGGCTGGTCTGGATCCGCTCGTGCTCGATCAGCTGCTTCGAGAGGTTCGAGAGCAGGGCCTCACGGTGCGCGGAATCGCGGCTGAGCTTGTTGCGTTTCTTACGGTGGCGCACAGGATTCTCCGCTCAGCTCTCGTCGTCGCCTCAGTCTTGCTGGAGATCGAGGCCGCGGGCGTGCAGGGTCTCGATCACTTCCTCGATCGACTTCGAACCGAAGTTGGGAATCGCGTTGAGTTCGCCGCGTGACTTGCGGACCAGATCGCCGACGGTCTGAACGCCGGCGCGCTTGAGGCAGTTGTAGGAGCGGACGCCCAGTTCGAGCTCCTCGATCAGGATCTCGTCGAGGCCGTTGCTGCTGGCGACGCCGTCACCGCCGGGAGCGGCGAGCGGGTCGGCGGGCAGCGCCTGGATCGGCTCGCGCGCGGTCAGCTCTTCCACCCGCTCGGCGTCGGTGAAGATCGCCAGGCTCTTGATCAGGATCTCGGAGGCCTCGCGCAGCGCCGCCGCGGGCTCGATCGAGCCGTCGGTTTCGAGATCGAGGGTGAGTTTGTCGAAGTCGGTCCGCTGCCCGACACGGGCGGCGGCGACGTCGTAGGAGGTGCGGCGGATCGGCGAGAAGATCGAGTCGATCGGGATCACGCCGATCGGCTGCTCGTCGGACTTGTTCTCTTCCGCCGGCGAGTAACCGCGGCCGCGGCCGATCGTCAGGTAGACCTCGAGCTTGGTTTTCTTCTCGAGCGTCGCGATCGGAGCCTCGGGGTTGAGGATCTCGACGCCGGAGGGCAGGTCGATGTCCTTGGCCTTGACCTCACCGGGGCCGGTGGCGACCAGCGGGGCCTCGATCTCGTCGGCATCGGTGTGCATGCGGACGACGAGGTCCTTGAGGTTGAGGATGATGTCGGTGACGTCCTCCTTCACACCGGGCACGGTCGAGAACTCGTGCGCGACTCCCTCGATGCGGACGCTGGTGATGGCGGCACCGCCCAGCGAGGAGAGCAGGACGCGGCGAAGACTGTTGCCGAAGGTGTAGCCGAAGCCCTTGTCGAGCGGCTCGATCGTGAACGTGCCGCGACGGTCGTCGACCTTCTCGGAGGTGATGCGGGGGACCTGGAAATCAGTGGTCATGAGTTCCTTGCGTATGCGTGTTCAGAAATTTCGGTGGATCCGGACTACTTGGAGTACAGCTCGACGATCAGCTGCTCCTGTACCGGCGCCGAGATCTCGGAGCGCTCGGGGTAGCGCAGGATCTTGGCGGTAAGGGCATCGTGATCGGCCTGCAGCCAGGCCGGGACGGTGGAAACGAGTTCCGTCGCTCGCTGGATCGTGTCGGTGGCGGACGACCCGGCCTTGATCGAGATGATGTCCTCGGGACGGACTTGGTAGGAGGGGATGTCGACGCGGCGGCCGTTGATCATCCAGTGCCCGTGGCTGATCAGCTGGCGCGCCTGGCGACGCGAAGCGGCGAAGCCGAGGCGGACGATGACGTTGTCGAAGCGCGACTCGAGCAGACGCAGCAGGTTCTCGCCGGTGACGCCATCCTGGCGTGAAGCCTTGTCGTAGTAGGCGCGGAACTGTTTCTCCAGCACCTGGTAGTAGCGACGCGTCTTCTGCTTCTCGCGCAGCTGCACCCGGTACTCGGACTGCCGCATGCGGCCGCGGCCGTGCTCGCCGGGCGGGTAGGAGCGGCGCTCGACCCCGCACTTGTCGGTGAAGCAGCGCTCGCCCTTGAGGAAGAGCTTCTGCCCCTCGCGGCGGCACTGCTTGCACTGCGGGGAAGTGTCGCGAGCCATTTAGACGCGCCTCCGCTTCTTCGGCCGGCAGCCGTTGTGGGCCTGCGGGGAGACGTCCTTGACCGTGGTCACGTCGAGGCCCGCCGCCTGCAGCGAGCGAATCGCCGTCTCGCGGCCCGAGCCGGCGCCCTTGGCGAAGACCTCGACCCGCTCCAGGCCGTGTTCCATGCCCTTCTTGGCGACCGCGTCGGCGGTCACCTGAGCGGCGAACGGGGTCGACTTGCGCGAGCCTTTGAACCCGACCGATCCAGCCGACTCCCAGGCGATGACGTTGCCTTCGGTGTCGGTCAAGGTGACGATCGTGTTGTTGAAGGAGGTCTTGATGTGCGCCTGCCCGTAGGTGACGTTCTTCTTGACGCGGCGGCGCGGACGCCCCTTTGAAGGTTTTTTCTCGGCCATATCTCTTTCCGTTAGACCTTGCGCTTACCGGCGATGCTGAGCCGGCGCGGGCCCTTGCGGCCGCGAGCGTTGGTCTTGGTGCGCTGACCGCGGACCGGCAGGCCGCGGCGGTGACGCAGGCCGCGGTAGGAGCCGATCTCCATCAGGCGTTTGACGTTCTGGGAGCGTTCGCGGCGGAGGTCGCCCTCGACCTCACGGTTGTCGACCGCGTCGCGCAGTTTGATGACCTCGTCCTCGGTCAGGTCCTTGCCCTGGGTGCCGGGGTCGATCTTCGTCTCCTCGAGGATCTTCAGCGCGGTCGAGTGGCCGATGCCGAAGATGTAGGTGAGACCGATCTCGATCCGTTTGTTGACGGGGATGTTGACCCCTGAGATACGTGCCATGGCGTGTCTAGCCCTGCCTCTGCTTATGGCGTGGGTTCTGACAGATCACCAAGACAGCGCCATTTCGGCGGATGACCTTGCACTTCTCGCACATCGGCTTAACGGAAGCTCGAACCTTCATTGCTCCGGTCTCGTATCGAAAACAGGATTCCCGCTCGCCCCATGAGTCGGACGGCAGGGTAAATACCGGCCCATTGGGCCGACCGGGAAAGATAGCAGGGGTGCCTGGGCGAGCGTCGGCTAGCGGACGAGGGCGATGGTGAAGCCGTCATAGCCCTTGCCACCCACGGTCTGAATCGTCGTCGCCGTGACCCGCGGCTCGGCGGCGATCGTCTCGTGTAGCCGGCGCTGGGCCCGAGTGGCCTCATCGTCACTGGCGGTCTCGGCCAGGGTGCCGCCACGGACGACGTTGTCGGCGATGATCAGGCTGCCGGGGTGAGAGTGATCCAGCGCCCAGGCGAAGTAGTTGGGAGTGTTGACCTTGTCGGCGTCGATGAAGGTGAGGTCGAACGGCCCCGCGCCCTCCTCCTCGAGCGCTGGCAGTGCCTCCAGCGCCGGCCCGACCCGGATCTCGACGACTTCCCCCAGGCCCGCCCGCTCGATGCTGCCGCGGGCGACCTCGGCGTACTCGGCGTTCGCCTCCAGGCTGATCACCTTGCCGCCTTCGGGCAGGGCTCGCGCCAGCAGGATCGTGCTGTAGCCACCGAGGGTCCCGAACTCCAGCACGGTCTTGGCGCCTTGCAGCCGCGCCAGGATCTGCAACAGCTTGCCCTGCGGGGGCGAGACCTGGATCGCCGGCAGGCCGGCGGCCGCGGCGGCATCGAGGGCACCCCGCAATGAGTCGTCAGCCGGGACGATCGTCGCCTCGACGAAGGCGTCGACCGCGGCGAAGGTCTCCTGGTCCATCCCGGCCTTGCCTACTCGGCTTCGTGCCAGGGGGTGAGGATTCGCGGCCCGTCGGCGGTGACCGCCACCGTGAACTCGAAGTGCGCCGCCAGCGACCCGTCCTCGGAGAAGACCGACCAGCCGTCGTCGTCCATCCGCACCAGCGGTCCGCCGACGTTGACCATCGGCTCGATCGCCAGCACCATCCCCTCCTCCAGCTCGGGCCCCTTGCCGGGCTCGCCGAAGTTGGGCACCTGTGGCTCCTCATGCATCTCGCGGCCGATCCCGTGGCCGACCAGCGTCCGGATCACCGAGAGACCCTCGATCTCGACCGCGCGCTGGATCGCCGCCGAGACGTCGCCGAGATGGTTGCCGGGGCGCATCTGCTCGATCCCGGCGAAGAGCGAGCCCTTGGTCACGTCGAGCAGCTTGGTCGCCTCGGGGCCGACCGTCCCGACCGGCACGGTCATTGCCGCGTCGGCGACCCAGCCGTCCTTGATCACGCCGACGTCGATCGAGAGGATGTCGCCGCGCTCGAGCTCGTAGCGCCCGGGGATGCCGTGGACGACCATCGAGTTGGGCGAGGCGCAGATCGATCCCGGGAAGCCGCGGTAGCCCTTGAAGGCCGGCGTCGCCCCCTGCGAGCGGATGAATTTCTCCGCCGCCTCGTCCAGCTCCGCCGTGGTTACCCCCGCCCGCGTCTTCGACTCCAGCATTTTCAGGCAGCGAACGAGGACGTCGCCGGCGACGGCCATTTTCTCGACCTGTTCGGGAGTCTTCCGGATGATCATCCGGTACACGCTAGCCACTCGGGCAAGGCGCTAAACCGCCTCGTCCTGCTCCAGGCGCATCGTCGCCAGGGTCCGTCGCACCTCTTCGGTGACCTCGTCGGGCGCGGCGGTGCCGTCGATCCGGCGCAGGACGCTGCGCTGGTCGTAGTAATCGACCAGCGGCTCGGTCTTCGAGTGGTAGGTCTCGAGCCGGTTGCGGATCACCTCGGGCTTGTCGTCGTCGCGCACCTCGAGCTCACTGCCGTCGAGGTCGCAGACGCCTTCCCGCTGCGGCGGGTTGAACTCGACGTGGAAGACGTGGCCGTTCTCGGCGCAGGTGCGGCGACCACCGAGCCGGCGCACGACCTCCTCGTCGGAGACGTCGATCAGGACCACCGCGGTCACCCCCCGCCCCAGTTCGTCGAGCTTGGCGTCGAGCGCCTCCGCCTGCGGCATCGTGCGCGGAAAGCCGTCGAGGATGAAGCCGTCGAGCGCCTCGGTCGAGTCGATCCGCTCGGCGATGACGCCGACGATCACCTCGTCCGGCACCAAGTCGCCCCGGTCCATGTACTCCTTGGCCGACCGGCCCAGGGCTGTTTCGTCCTTGACCGCGGCCCGCAGAATGTCGCCGGTCGCGTAATAGGGAAGCCGCAGGTCTTCCTGCAACCGCTCTCCCTGCGTGCCCTTGCCCGACCCGGGCGGGCCTAGAAGTACGAGATTCAGCTCAGTCATGGGGAGCGCACTCTAGTGCGTCACCGGGCAGAGACAACCGAACCCGAGGCACGCCAGCCTCAAATTATTTGAGGAAACCCTCGTAATTACGCATCATGAGTTGAGCCTCCAACTGCTTGACGGTATCCAGCGCGACGCCGATCACGATCAGGATCGAGGTGCCGCCGAAGTAGAAGTTGGCCGAGGTCTGGCTGATCAGAATCGTCGGCAGCGCCGCCACCGCGCCCAGGTAGAGCGCACCCGGGAAGGTGAGGCGGGAGAGAATCCTGTCCAGGTACTCGGCGGTCGGGCGGCCCGGCCTGACGCCGGGGATGAAGCCGCCGTATTTCTTCAGGTTGTCGGCCTGGTCGACCGGGTTGAAGGTGACCGCGGTGTAGAAGTAGGTGAAGACGATGATGAAGAAGACCTCGCCGACCACGTAGGCCCAGCTGCTGGGGCTGAAGAAGGCGGCGAAGTCGAGCGCGGCCGGGGTGTTGAGGAGCTGGCCGATGGTCGGCGGGAAGGCCATGATCGAGGCCGCGAAGATGACCGGGATGACGCCGGCCATGTTGACCCGCAGCGGCAGGTAGGTGG
>DASYJK010000218.1:0-9449 GCA_035996525.1 Solirubrobacterales bacterium | reverse complement strand
ACAACTCCGTCGGAATCGACGGCTCGGGCAGGGACATCTTCTTCCAGACCGCACAGCCGCTGGCCCCGGGCGACGGCGACGGCGCGGTTGACGTCTACGACGCCCGCGTCGGTGGCGGCTTCAGTGTCGCTAAGCAGGAACCATGTTCTGGCGAAACCTGCCAACCCTCGCCGGCAGGGCCGCCTGCTGCTCCGGCCCCAGCCACTGGCCAACCCCCGGCCGACCCCGGCAATGTCAAGTCGAAGCCCTGCCTCAAAGGCAAGGTCAAAAAGCACGGCAGGTGTGTGAAAAAACACACCAAAGGCCAAAAGCACAAGAAGCAGGGCAAAGACCACGCAAAGCGAGCGAGCCACAACCGCGGAGACAGCAAATGATCTCCCGTAAGAGCAACCGAGAGACCGCTACCTCATCCGTGACCAAGGAGACCGCCACTGTGACCCCGCTCCGCCGCCTTGCGACTCGCATCACGTCAGCCGTTTCTCAAACCCTTAAATCCTTTTCAATGGTGGGGGGCGTCTCCGACGTGACAAGTGCCGGTCCGGCCTACGCCGGACCAAGTAGCGCAAGGACGCAGGGAACCCTAATGGCATCGCCATTCGGGCGACTGAGGACGCCGCGATACGCCGTGTCCGCCGTGGTCGGGCTGGTGCTTGTCGTGGCGGGGGCGGCTCCCACCATTGCCGATGCTGCGGCGCCGGCCTGGGGCATTCAGATAACCCACAGTCCGGAGACCTTCCATCGTGGCGAAACCTCAGATTTCGTCACAGGGGCTTCGTACACGATCGCAGTCACCAACGTCGGCGACGTCCCCACCAGTGGTCCATTCACCATCACCGATATCCTGCCGGCGGGCTTGACCCGTGGCGGGGCGTCACCTATCAATAGTTGCATTGGAGAAGGGACCGTCGCCGTCCCCTTGGTCTGCACCTTTTCGGCACCTCTCGCCCCGGGCGAATCTGCTTCCCGGGTAGTGTCCGTCAACGTCGCCAAGGACGCACCGGACACCGTCACCAACACCGTCACGGTTTCCGGTGGCGGCGCCCCCGGAGCCTCCGCCAGCGATCCCACCCCCGTCGTTGACCAGGTCCCCTTCACCGTCAAATCCTTGACCGCCGCCAACACCGACGCAGCCGAAGCCGACTACACCCTCGCCGGCGGCCATCCGTCTCAAAACCGGGTCGGCTTCGACTTCCCCCTCAACGACAGGGGGGCGCCGGTCGAGTTCCTCAAGGACGCCGGCGTCAATCTCCCCCTGGGCTTCTTCGGCAACCCCGCCGCAACCCCCCGCTGCCCGATCGCAGACATTCCGATAGCTCCTGAACACGTCGCGGGCGAAAGCTGCCCTGTCGGCTCAAAAGTCGGCTTCGCCTCAATCGAAGGCCTACAGTACTCCCCCGTCTACAACGTCAAGCCCGATCGTGGTTATCCGGCCCAATTCGTCTTCAACGTCGCCAACATCGAACTCAAGATCTCGTTGTATGTGACCTCCCGGCCGCGCACCGAAGGCTACGGCCTCACCGTCGGCGCGACGGATGCAAACCGCGCACAATTGAACGCCATCATCACCAACTTCTGCGGCTACGGTGTGCAGGGTGTTGGAGGACCTTTCGCAGAAGGGCTCAGTTGTAAGGGCCCGTCGGGAGTTGCCGCATCCCCCTTCCTCTCCAACCCGGTCGACTGCTCTGACGCCAGCCCGACCTGGAAGGTCACGTTGGACTCCTGGGAACACATCGGCGCCAGGAACCCGATCACCGGTCTCCCCGACCTCTCAGACCCGAACTGGAAAACGGCCACGACGCCTGCTTCGCCGGTCACCGAATGCGATAACCCGAAACTGACCATCCAGTTCGACCCCTCGATCGAAACCAAGCCACTGCAGGCGGGTAACGGCTCGGTCCAAGCCGATCAGCCCTCAGGCCTCGCTGTCGACCTCGACTTTCCGCAGTCAAACGACCCCACCGACCCAGCCAACGCCACCTTCGACCCCTCGATTCCCCAGGCCCCCGAGCCCAAGGACATCACCGTCAAGCTCCCCGCCGGCCTCAGCATCTCCCCGTCCTCGGCCGACGGCCTCGGCGCCTGCTCGGATCTCGCCTCCGACCCCGCCGGCGACCAGGTCCACTACGACAACGTCAAACCGGTGACCTGTCCCGACTCCTCCAAGATCGGCACCGCGGTCGCCACCTCGCCGCTCCTCGCCCTCCGCGAACCCGAAGAAGACGCGAAAGTCATCGGCCCCGAACCGATCCCGGGCGATGTCTACCTGCTGGCGCCCCATCCCGGCGATCTGCCGACGGGCGGCGGCAGCTCCGACGGCAAGTTCCGCCTCCTGATCGTGCTCGAAAACGCCGAACGCGGGGTCAACTTCAAGCTCCCCGGCACCGCGATCGCCGACAAGCAGACCGGCCAGATCACCACCGTCTTCACCGACGCCCCGCAGCTGCCCTCCAAGCACCTGACCGTAAGTCTCAAGTCCGGCCCCCGGGCGCCGCTGGCGACCCCGGTCACCTGCGGCAGGTTCGACACCGCCGCCAACTTCGTCCCCTGGGGCACCCCGGTGGTCCCCGACGCGAACAAAGGAGCCGGCTTCAGCGTCGGCTCGGGTCCCAACGGCAGTGCCTGCCCGGCCTCAGCCGCGGCGCGCCCCTTCGCCCCGACCATGAGCGCCGGCACCCAGAGCTCCAAAGCCGGCGCCCACAGCCCCTTCGTCCTCAAGCTCACCCGTAACGACGGCGAAGGGGAATTCAGCTCGCTGGAAGCGACCCTGGCCAAGGGCCTCGCCGCCACCTTCGTCGGCATCCCCTATTGCTCCGATGCCGCCCTCGCGGCGGCGGCAAGCAGGTCCGGCAAAGCCGAGCTGGCCGCTCCCAGCTGCCCCGCCTCCCGGATCGGCTCGGTCACGGTCGGCGCGGGCCCAGGCTCGAATCCCTTCTACGCCCATGGCAGTGCCTACCTCGCCGGTCCGTATAAGGGTGCGCCGATGTCGGTCGCGGTCATCACCCCGGCGGTCGCCGGTCCCTTCGACTTGGGAACGGTCGTGAGCAGGAACGCCCTCTTCATCAATCCTGAAACCGCCCAGGGGCACGTCGTCAGCGATCCGCTGCCGACGATCCTCGACGGCGTGCCGCTCAGGCTGCGCGACATCACGGTCAACCTCGACCGGCCCAACTTCACCCTTAACCCGACCAACTGCAGCCCCCTCGCGATCGACGCCACCCTGACCTCCACCGACGGCGCCACCGCCAAGCCGACCAACGCCTTCCAGGTCGGCAGCTGCAAAGACCTCGGCTTCAAGCCCGACCTGAAGCTGAGCCTCAAAGGCGACACCAAGCGCAGTGGCCACCCGGCGCTGAAAGCCACCCTGACCTACCCCAAGGGCAACTACGCCAATATCGCCAAGGCGGTCGTCTCGCTGCCGCACTCCGAGTTCCTCGCCCAAAACCACATCAAGACGATCTGCACCCGCGTCCAGTTCGCCGCCGACCAGTGCCCCAATGGCTCGATCTACGGCTTCGTCAAAGCGACCACGCCGCTGCTCGAAGCGCCGCTCGAAGGCCCGCTCTACCTGCGTTCCTCCAGCCACCCGCTGCCGGACCTGGTCGCCGCCCTCCACGGCCAGATCGACGTCGACCTGGTCGGCCGCATCGATTCCAAGAACGGCGGCATCCGCACCACCTTCGACGCCGTCCCCGACGCTCCGGTCTCCAAGTTCACTCTGACCATGCAGGGCGGCAAGAAGGGCCTCTTGGAAAACAGTCGCAACCTCTGCGCCACCACGAACAAAGCCGACGTCAAGTTCACGGCGCAGAACGGCAAGACCGCCAACTCGACGCCGGGCCTGACCAACAGCTGCAAGAAGAAGCATGGCAAGGGCAAGAAGCACAGCAAGGGCAAAGGCCACAGTCGGGTCCTCAGCAGCTGGATCTCTGGCTTCGGGTTTTAACTAATTAAGTTGTTGCAGTTAGGTGCCCACGACCCGAGCTCATGTGCACGTATGGCGAGCGCCGGGCAGAGCGTCCCGGACGCGGAAGCTCGGGGCGGAAGATCTCCGGTTACTTTTAGTCCGGTCGAGCGAGAGCGGAGGAGATGCGACCGGCCGTTTGCAAGGACGCAGGGAGCCCGCAATAGCAGCGCTATTCGGGCGACCGAGGACGCCGCAGCGCGCAGTGCGCCCGACGCCGCCAGACGTGTGCGGAGGCGAGGGGAGAGGGCGCCAAAGCCTGGCTCCCGAGCCTCGGCTTCTAGGTGGCGATAGAGATCAGCATCGAACGGCCCGGGGGAGGACACCGGGCGTTTGCATTTCCGTTGGCAGCATCTTCGCCGCCCGACGGCTGCCAGTGTCCATATAGTCAAGAATCAATGATGCACTGGAAGCTCACTCATCATCCTTCAGGCTCCGAAGCGTCGTTGCCCGGAATCTGAGCGCCTGGCAGCTGACCGCGCTATGGCAGACCTGCTCTCCTTCGACGAGGCCCTGGCGCGCTCGGCCGAGATCGACGACCTTCGCCATCTGCTGCTCGGCAACGGCTTCAGCATCGCCTGCCGCAGCGATTGCTTCAGCTATGGGCGCCTGCTTGACGAAGCGGACTTAACGAGCCTCTCCGTCGACGGTCCGGGCCTCTTTGAGTCCGAGGGAACGACGGACTTCGAGGAGATCGTCAACGCGCTCCGGGTCGCAGCTCGGATGGCAGCCTTCTATGAGAGCGTCGATCGCGAGCTGGCGGCTCGCCTCGCCGCCGACGCCGACCTCGTCAAGGCGGCACTGGCTGACACCCTGGCTCGCAACCACCCCGGCAATGTCGGTGACATCGAGCTCGCAGAGTACGAGCGAGCCCGTCAGTTCCTCGCCAACTTCGGACACATCTTCACGGTCAGCTACGACCTACTCCTCTACTGGGCGCTGATGGCCGAGACGGAGCTTAAGTTCAAGGCAGACGATGGCTTTCGCCAGGATCATGACGAGCCGGATGCCGAGTGGGTTCGCTGGGACAGCTACAAGCCGTTCAAGCAGAACATCTATTACCTCCACGGCGGCCTTCACCTCTTCGAAGAGGGCCCCGTGCTCAAGAAGCTGACCTTCAGCCGCACCGGCGTCGCCTTGATCGACCAGATCCGCGCCGCCCTCGACCTCGAGGCCTACCCGCTCGTCATCACCGAGGGCACCAGCCCCGAGAAGTTCGCCCGCATCCGCCACAACGACTACCTCGCCAAGGGCCTGCGCTCGCTCGCGACCTGCAAAGGCTCGCTGTTCATCCACGGCCATTCGCTGGCGGCAAACGACGCCCATGTGTTCCGTGCCGTCGGCGGTGAGGGCAGCTACAAGGCCCTCTTCGTCGGCCTCTACGGCGATCCCGACAGCGACGACAACACCGCGATCGTGAAGCGAGCGGCGGAGATCGCCGCCGACCGTCCCCAGGGCAAATCCTTGGCGCTCCATTTCTATGACTCTGAGTCCGCCTCGGTGTGGGGGTGAGCAAGGAGGTGAATCACTTGTCTGTCCCCGTCCCTCCCCGAGCTGCTCACGCCCTGGCACTGTCAGCCTTGCCGTCGGCGAGCGCTTGCTGTCGTGCTCGGCACAAAGATCCGGGCTGCCGCTGGTGACCGTCAAGCGCACCCTTGCCTTCTTGATCTTCGCTGTCACGGCGATCTGCGCGATCCCGGGCCCGCCTACGGCCCGCGCGCTCGACTACGACTGCTCGGACTTCTCCAGCCAGGCCCAGGCCCAGGAATACCTGTTGCCGGGCGACCCCTATCGCCTCGACGCCGACCACGATGGCATCGCCTGCGAGGACCTTCCCTGCCCCTGTTCTTCCGCCCAACCCGCACCACCGCCCTCGCCTCCGGCAGCGGTGGCCCCGCCGGCCGAAGAAGAACCCGAACCCACCTTTCAGGCCTACGTCGCCTGCGGCTTGAGTAGTTACGCCCCGCGGGCGGCGAGTTGTCCGCACCGCAGCAGGGTCGGCGCCTTCTTCCGCAGCTCCGAGGACGTCGAATACGAAGTCTGCATCCACTTCCCGGGCGGCCGCGAAATCTGCGCCGCCAACCAGCAGGCCGCCGCCGGCACCCTCTACGTCAACAAGGTGACCAGCAACATCGTCGGCCGCCACAAGGTCATCTGGTTCGTCTCCGGCCGCCGCATCGTCCGCTACTTCTGGCGTCGCTAGACCTCTCCTAGATGCTTGCCGAGTCGACCGCGATCGTCTCGACCGAGGTCATCGACAGCTCCCGGCAGGCGGAGGTGAAGGCAAACAGCTCGCCTTCTCTGCTGGTCCCCGGCAGCAAGGCCGCCTGGGCGCCGAATTCCTCGCGGTGCTGGCGCACGGTGTCCCAGGCCCGGCCGCTGCCTTCACCGTGGCAGAGCTGCTCATAGGCGTCGGCGATATGGCAGCCGCGGGCGCGGTAGTCAAAGCAGGCATCAAGGAAGCCGTCGAGGCAGACTATGTGGATCGGCTCGAGCCGATCAACGAATCGCAGCACCTCGGTGCTGAGGTCATCGGCTTCGCGGCTCATCGTCAGCTGAGCAGCCCGGAGAGCGAAGCGGGGGGCGCCGGCGAGCGCCTCCTCGATCGTCGCGTGCAGGGCGCCGACGCGTGTTCGGTTGGGGCACTCGGGGCCGTGCCTGCACTCCCAGCCGTCACCGTGGTCGAGCGTGGGCCCTTTGGCGATGGCGAAGGCATGCAGGGCGACGCGTTCGGGGGCGCCGAGCGGGTGGGGGGTAGGTGTGTCTCCGAGCAACTCAGAAGCGGTCAACCGGGTGCGCGGAAGCCCGGGGCCGGGACCCTGCGCAAAGCTGCCCCGCCTGGGTACGGGCCGGGTCCCATGCTCCTCCAATTGCAACGGCGAGCCGCTCATCTGCAAGCAAAGTTTAGCAGCCTGCAATGATATGTCCCCTCCGTAGCATCGAAACATACGCGGAATAGCCATCTATCAGCCTCTAAGCAGCAGATACTTGTGCTACTGTCCAGCCTCCCAGCACCCAATCGAGGGAGATTTTTTGTATGTCGGGTATCGCTTCGAGTGAGCAGCTGGAGAGCCGCGAGCTGTTCGCGGACCTCCTGGCGCAGACGTTTGGGCCGACCGAGATCGTTCAGCTGCTGAGCGAGATCGGCCTGCGCCTGGACGATCTCGCCCTCGCGCTCAATGTCCATCCTCGTACGATCCGCGCCTGGCTCGATGACTCCGATCCTCGCCAGGCCGACCGCCAGCGCGATGAGATCCAGGCGCTGAAGGCCGTGGTCTTGTTCATGTTGCGGCGCGGGATCCTCAAGCCCCAGGAGCTCGCCTACTGGCTGGTTGAGCCGAACGCCAAGCTCGACTTCCGCCGCCCGCTCGCGGTGCTGGGCGACGGCGACATCAGCGAAACGATGTCGGAGCTGATCAAGGCGGCCGCGCCGTTTTTGAAAGCCGAGCCCGAACGCCCCAGCTTTCCTCAGCGGGGCGCCGCGGTCGGCGCGGTCACCCACGATCGCCCAGGACAGGATGCCCTGGCGGCGCAGGAGCCCGGCAGCAACGCTGGCGAGGAGGCCGAGGCGGCCCTCGGCGCCGAGGATCCGAGCTCTGTCGCGGAGTCGCCGAGAGGCGCCTGAGTGTCGTCGAATCGCAAACGGGCGCTTTGGGTCGGCGCCCTTGCTCTGTTCCTCGTCGCCGCGCTGGCCGTTGCTGCCCTGCTCTGGCTGCCGCCGAAGTTCGTGCCCGACGGGATCCTCAGCGTCAGCGACCGGGCCCGGCTCAACGGCGAAGGGGCGGTGCGCTCGACCATCTTGCAGCTGGTCGCCGGGCTGGTCGTGCTGGTCGGCCTGCTCTACACCTCGCTGCAGGTGGGCATCACGCGCGAGACCCACTACACCGACCGCTACACCAAGGCGATCGACCAGCTCGGTCACGAGAAGGCGATCGTCCGGGTCGGCGGGATCTTCGCCTTGGAGCGCCTAGCGCTGAACTCGAGCGATGACGGCCCGACCGTTATCAACGTGCTCTCCGGTTACCTGCGCACCACCGCCCCGCGCCCGTTGCAGCCTCCGGTGGCGCCGGTGCGAACCGCGAAGCTGCAGCTCAGTCCTGACATCCAGACCGCGCTCGACGTGCTGATCGCGCTCGAAAACCGATTCACCCCGGTGAGCGATGCCCATTGACCTGAGCAATCTGGATCTGCGCGGAGCGCGGCTGCGCGGGGCGGAGCTGAGCGCATCGTCGCTGATCGATTCATGGTTGAGCGGCGCCGACCTGACCGGCGCCAAGCTCGCCAAGAGCCTGCTGGACCGCTCGTGGCTGGATGCGGCGACGCTCGATGGCGCCGTGCTCGAGGAGGCGAGCTTGCACCGGACCCAGATCTACAGTGGCTCCTTGCAGCAGACGAACCTGCGCGGCGCCGATCTGCGCCAGGCCGATCTGCGCCAGGCGAATCTCGGCAGCGCCGATCTGACCGAGGCCTATCTGCCCGAAGCTGACCTCGGCGGCGCCGAACTGCCGCTGGCGATCTTGGTTGGGGCCACCGCGGACTACTGCGATCTGCGCGGGGCGACTCTGGCCGGCGCCAACCTGCGCCGGGCCTCGCTCAAGGGAGCCGACCTCAGTGGCGCCGTGCTCGACGGCGCCAAGCTGCTCGCCGCCAAGCTGATTGGCGCCAAGCTGACCGGCGCCAGCTGCGTCGGCGCCGGCCTCGGCGAGGCGCAGCTGATGGGAAGCCAGCTGACCGAAGCCGATCTGCGGGAAGCCAGCCTGAAAGGCGCCGACCTGAGCGGAGCAAACCTCAGCGGCGCCGACCTGCGCGGGGCGAACCTGTCGCGGGCGAAATGGGAGGGGGCCGATCTGACCGGCGCCGACCTGCGCGGGACCGATCCCGGGGCGCTGAGGGGCGTTGACATTTCCAAGGCGCGGACCGGGCCCGAGTCGGCCTGAGGGCGCTATGGGCGCGGCCCTTGGTCGACGCCGGCGGTCTTTCCTATGCTCGGGGTGCGCGCTCGGCAAGCGTCCCCAACGCCTGCGTCCCGCGGCCAAGCCGCAGTCGCGACCTGACTCCAATCGAGGCCATGCCCGCCGGCTTCCAGGCCCAGCGGTCTCACTCCACGTCCCTGGCCTCACCCAGCCGTCGCGGCTCATGCCATTAACGGGGCGCCCGTCCATTCATCTGGCTCCCTTCGGTGGGCAAGAGGCCGGTCAGCTCCAGGTCTCCAGCGCCCCCGCCTACCGACGCCACTCAGATCGCCGACCCTGCTCGGCCCGCCACGCCCGCAGCCGGCGTGGGTATGACGCCGCTGCCGCCGGCCCGGGCGCCTGCGTGACCGTGAGGACCCTCGCGCTAGAGGCCCTCGAAGAAGAAGCTGCCGCTGGCGACCTCGACGTCCAGCTCGACGCCGAGGGTTCCTGCCATCGACCCGTGCCGGATCCAGGTGTAGCGATAGGCGCCCCCGCTTACCTCCCGCTCGCCGGCGAAGTCCTGGGGGTATCTG
>DASYJK010000217.1:0-4466 GCA_035996525.1 Solirubrobacterales bacterium | reverse complement strand
GCGCTCGTAGGCGGCGGCGAGGTTCTCGTGGCTGGCCAGGGTCAGCTCGTCCTGCTCGGTCCGGCCGATCTCCCATTCGGTCGCCATGATCGCGCAGTGCTCGCCCATCGAGAGGCCGGTGCGCGGCTCCTCGTTGCGGGGCGCCGAGGGCACGATGTGGCCGGGGCGGACGTTGGCCAGCGTCCTCAGCTTGCCCAGGGTCGAGCGCTGGCGGTTGGCGTCGAGCAGGGTCTCGCGCAGCTGCTCGTTGAGCGCGATCGGGGCGTCGGAGGTGGTGTCGGCGCCGCAGGCGATGCCGGAGTCGATCTGGCCGAGGGCGATCTTGTTGGCGACCAGGATCGTCGTCTCGAGGCCGGTGCCGCAGGCCTGCTGGACGTCGTAGGCGGGGGTCTCGGGGGCGAGGCGGGTGCTGAGCACGCTCTCGCGGGCGAGGTCGCGGTCGCGGGAGTGCTTCAGCACGGCGCCGCCGGCGACCTCGCCGAGGGTCTCGCCGTCGAGGTTGAAGCGGTCGATCAACCCGTCGAGGGCGGCAGTGAGCATGTCCTGGTTGGACGCGTGCGAGTAGACGCTGTTGGAGCGCGCGAACGGGATCCGGTTGCCGCCGACGACGGCAACCCGGCGGGTTTTGCTGTTCATGGGTTGGTGGTTCCTTTTTGGGGGGGTTGTGAAGTGGGGGAGGCCGAGCGGGCGCGCAGGCCGGGCTCGATCGTCGAGATCAGCAGCGCGGCGGCATCGCCGGCGCCGATCTCCCCGGTCCGCAGCCACCAGCGGGCGAGCGCCTCGGCGGCGCCGAGCAGGGCGGTGGAGAGGGCCTCGATCTCGACCCGGGCGGCGTCGCGCTTCTCCTGCGGCAGCTGCGCCAGCATCGAGCCCGAGACGAGCTCGACGATGACCCCGCGGTAGTCGCCGACCCGTTCGGCGACCTCGCCACCGCGCGGCAGCGTCTCGTCGAAAAGCACGGCCCAGGCGGCCCGGTCGCTGTCGAGGAAGGAGAAGAAGGCGCGGACGCCGGCCCCGAGCGCGTCGCCGGGGCTCCCGGTCTGCCCGACCGCCTCGGCGATCGTCCTCGTCAGGGAGTCGCCCGCCCGCTCCATGCAGGTGATGTAGAGCTGCTCCTTGTTGCCGAAGTAGTTGTAGAGCAGCGGCTTGGTGACCCCGACCGAAGCCGCGATCTCATCCATCTTCACCGCCGCATAGCCCCGCTCGGCGAACAAAGCGTGCGCCGCAAGCAGCGTCTGCTCCATCCGGTCCTCGCGAGGTAGGCGCGATCTGGCAACCGATGCATCCATCGGTGTACAGGTTACCCAGATATAAATTTATATATCAGTAATGTGCGGCACGTCACACTTGGTCCCATCCAGGCACATGGCCCACAGATAGCGCGGCCCGAAACCAAGTACGCGACAAGCGGCGACGCCCACATCGCCTACCAGGTCTTCGGAGAGGGCGATCTCGATCTCGTGTTGGTGCCGGGCTTCACCACCCACGTCGAGCTGATCTGGGAGCACGAGCTGACGGCACGGTTCCAGGAAGGCCTGGCCTCCTTCGCCAGGGTCATCACCTTCGACCGCCGCGGCTCGGGCCTGTCAGACCCGGTGGCCGACGCTCCCACCCTGGAGCAGCGCATGGACGACGTCCGCGCCGTGATGGACGCCGCCGGCTCGGAGCGGGCGGCGCTGGTGGGGATCTCCGAGGGCGTCCCGATGAGCATCCTTTTCGCCGCGACCTACCCGCAGCGCGTCCGGGCCCTGGTCTGTACCGGGGGGATGGCGCGCACCACCTATGCCGAGGACTACCCCTGGGGGACCCCGGCGCAGGCCCTGGTCGAGTCGGGGCTGGAGCTGATCCTGCCCAACTGGGGTGACGGGTCGCTGATCGAAGTCGCCATGCCCAGCCAGGCGGACAACCCGGAATCGCGCGCGGTCTATGGCCGGCTGGAACGCTCCACCGCCAGCCCAGGGATGTTGACGGCGCTCTTCCAGATGTTCCTCGATCTCGATGTCCGCGACGTGGTGCCGAGCGTTCACGTTCCCGCGCTCGTCTTGCATCACTCCGGCGACCGCCTCGTCGACGTCCGCCACGGGCGCTGGCTGGCCGAGCGGATGCCGAACGCCCGGATGGTCGAGTTCGAGGGGGAAGACCACGGCTTCTGGGCCCAGGGCACCGAGGAGTGGCTCGGTGAGGTGCAGGAGTTCCTGACGGGAGCTCGCGCCGAAGCCGAGCCCGACCGGGTCCTCGCCACGGTGCTCTTCACCGACATCGTCGACTCGACCCACACGGCCGCGGATCTCGGCGATCGGCGCTGGCGCGAGCTGCTCGAGCGGCACCAGCGCGCGGTGCGCGAGGCCCTGGGCCGTTTCGACGGCCGCGAGGTGAAGTCGACCGGGGACGGCTTCCTCGCCACCTTCGACGGTCCGGCCCGGGCGATCCACTGCGCGACCGCGATCCTCGAGTCGGCCGAGGCGGCGGGGATCCGGGTTCGCGCCGGCCTCCACACCGGCGAGTGCGAGGTGATGGGGAACGACATCGGCGGCATCGCCGTCCACATCGCCGCTCGCGTCAGCGCTCACGCCGACGCCCAAGAGCTGCTCGTGTCCCGGACCGTGAAGGACCTGGTGGCCGGGTCCGGGATCGAATTCACCGATCGCGAGGCTCACGAATTGAAGGGCGTTCCCGACCTGTGGCAGTTGTACGCGGTCGTCGCGTAGTCGCGAGGGCTCCCGGGCACGGGCCGGGAGCGCGCCTCCCGGCGCGCCCGACCCGCTGGCCTTGGCATTGGGAGTACTAGGCCTCGGAGAAACCGAAACGAAGCTGGAGGCGGCGGAGGGGGGCGGGTGCCCACCAGTTCCACTCGCCGAGCAGGCGCATCAGGGCGGGGACGAGGAGGGCGCGGACGACGGTGGCGTCGAGGAGGACGCCGACGGCCATGCCGACCGCGATCTGCTTCATGAAGAAGACCGAGCTGACGCCGAAGGCGAGGAAGACGACGGCGATCATCAGGGCGGCGGCGGTGATCACGCGGCCGGTGCGGGCGATGCCGATCGCGACCGCCTCCTCGTTGCTCTCGCCGAGGTCGTGCTGCTCTTTGATCCGCGCCATCACCAGCACCGCATAGTCGGTGGCGAGGCCGAAGATCACCGCGAAGAGGAAGACCAGGCTGGTCACCTCGATCGCCGATGGGCCGCTGTAGGCGAAGAGGCCGTCGAGCCAGCCGTCCTGGAAGGCGAGGACGAGGATGCCGAGCGTCGCCCCCAGCGTCATCGCGTTCATCAGCAGCGTCTTCAGCGGCAGGATCACCGAGCCGGTGAGGAGGAAGAGCAGGATCAGCGTGGTCGCGCAGATGATCGCGACCAGCAGCGGTAGGTGTTCGACGAGGCTCTGCTTCTGGTCGATGAAGCCGGCGGTGTTGCCGGAGACGAGGGCGGCGGTCGCGGCCGGCGGCGTCAGCGCCCGGATCGCCTTGACGCTGTCCTGCGCGCCTTCGGCCAGGGCTTTTTCGTCGAGGGCGAAGTTGGCGTAGGCGACCTGCTTGGAGGCGCGCGCGAAGGGGGTGCCGCGGACGACGCCGTCGACTCCCATGATCCGGTGCTGGAAGGCCGCCAGCTGGGCCGGGCCGGTGGCGCCGTCGACGGTGACCGTGACCGCCTCGGTGAGGTCGCGCGGGTAGTGGGCTTCGGCGTAGCTGTTGGCTTCATAGGAAGGCTTGCCCGGCGGCACGGCCTGGGCGCTGGGGCCGGTCAGCGTGGTCCAGAGCAGTGGCGAGGCGGCCGCCAGCAGCAGCGCCGAGCTGGCGAGGGCGACGAGGACCGGGCGCCGCATCACCCCGCGGGCGAGCCGGTACCAGCCGCCGGACTCGTCGGAGACGGCGGGGCCACGGCGGATCGAGAGGGCGTCGATCCGGGTCCCCAGCAGCGCCAGCATCGAGGGCACGACGAGGATCGCGATCACCGCCGAGAGGATCCCCACCGAGGCGCCGGCGACGGCGATCGAGTAGAGGAAGCGCTGCGGCAGGATCACCAGTGCCGCCATCGCCGCGGCGACGGTGAAGCCGGAGAAGAGGGCGGTGCGACCCGCGGTGGTGACGGTGCGGCGGTGGGCCTCGCGGGTGGCGCCACCGGCGGCGATCTCCTCCCGGTACCTCGAGACCATCAGCAGCGCGTAGTCGACCGCGAGCCCGAGGCTGAGCCCGGTGGCGATGTTGAGCGCGAAGACCGAGGTGTCGACGAAGGTCGACATGATCCGCAGCACCAGCAGCGTGCCGACGATCGAGATGCCGCCGATCACCAGCGGGATCGCGGCGGCGACGACGCCGCGGAAGACGACCAGGAGCAGCAGCGCCAGCAATGGGAAGGCGATCAGCTCGGCCTTGGTCAGGTCTTCTTTGGTCTGGTCGTTGACTTCGTTGAAGCTCGGCGCGTAGCCGCCCATCGAGACGACCAGGCGGTGGGCCGTGGGTAGCAGCGGCG
>DASYJK010000216.1:0-4925 GCA_035996525.1 Solirubrobacterales bacterium | reverse complement strand
TCCTCCTTGTTGGAGAAATGGGCGTAGAAGGTCTTGTAGCTGACCTTGGCGCGCTTGACGATCAGCTCGACGGTGACGGCGTTGTAGCCGCGCTTGGCGACCAGCTCGCCGGTGGCCCTGAGGATGCGCTGGCGCTGATCGGCTTTGACGCTGTCGCGGGTGACGCGCGCGGGTGAATCCTCAAGTGAGGTCCTCGAATCCCGTCCGGGTAGTGCCCGCATACCTTGAGGATAGCTCCGAAACCGGGGCTCCCCTTCATTTAGAGGAATGGCAGCGGGACGCCCCTTGTCAAGCCGGGTTGGCGGAACGGATCGCGTCCAGCCGCTTGAACGCCTCGTCCTCTTCTCCGACCAGGTCCGCCAGGGTCTTGGCCGCGGCCTCGATGTCCTCCGGCGTTGCGCTTGCCACTGCCTCGATGTCGGCCCAGTCTTTGGTCCGATCGAAGAAGGACTTGAAGATGACGAGGGAGGCACAGTCGATGACCGGCGCCTGGCGACCCTCCATTGGGACCCAGACGACCATGGTCGCAACCGCCTCATGGAGGGGGAGGTTGTTGAGGAAGACGTCGATCGGAACCCCGTCCCAGAACAATCGCGCCTGGCCATCGCGCTCCACCCGTTTGACGTCATCGGCATCGACGCGGACTCCCTCGGGCAAGGCGTCCAGCACCCTCTGGGCGTCGGCGGCATCGCAGAAGATGTTGACATCGAGGTCGCGGGTGCCGCGAGGCTCCTCGACGCAGTAGGCAAGGGCAATGGCGCCGCCGAAGGCATGCGGCAGCGACCGCGCCTGCAGCGAGTCATGGATCGCGAACAACTTGTCGACGAGCTCGCTCATACCGGCGCCGTCCTCTCGCCCAGCCTCTTCGCCAGGGGTGGGTACTGCATCTCCGCGCGCGGACGAAACGGCAGCGCCTCCGCCAGCTCGAGGACCTGGACGAGGATCCCGCTTGCGCGATCGGGGTCCACCGGCGACGTGCGCTCGCCGACCTGGATCCTGAGGCCCGCGGCGGAGGCGATCCTGAGGAGGGTCTCCGTGCCGGGCTCCCGGCGGCCACGCAGATACACGTTCAATACTGAGCGGGAAATACCCGCCCGTCGCGCCAGCTCAGCCTGGCTGAGGCCACTGCGACGCTGGATCTCCTCAATCAGAGAAGCAGCTGGACTCGGCTCGGTGGGCACTGGCAATGCCTTCATCTCCAAATATGTTAGCGGATGCGCTAACGCTCCACTCTTTCAGCCAGCCGCGGCCTCGTCAGCCACCACGACCATGTTCTCGTTGCGCACCCGTCCCGCCGGGATCGACTCGTCGCCGGCCAGCAACTGCGCCAGCGGCTCGCGCTTCTCGGCGCCGGTGACCAGCCAGAGGATCTGGCGGGCGCCGTCGATCGCCGGATAGGTGAGGGTCATGCGGCGGTGGCCCTGGTACTCGCCGCCGGTCAGGGCGACGCGGCGGTCGTCCACCTCAAGCACGGAGTCGCCGGGGACCAGCGAAGCGGTGTGGCCGTCGGGGCCGAGGCCGAGGTGGACGAGGTCGAGCCGGTCCGGCAGCGCGTTCTCGTAATCGTGGGCGGCCTGCTCGAGGTCGCGCTGGGTGACCGGCATCGGCCGCAGCATCGCCTGGTGGTCCATCGAGAGCCCGAGCACCATGTGGGTGAGGTTGCGGTCCTCGCTGCCGGGCGAGGCGATCCGCTCGTCGACCTGGAACAGCTCGGTCGCGTCCCAGGGCATCTGCTCCAGTTCGCCGAGGATCGCCAGCATCGCCCAGGGCGAGCGGCCGCCGCTCATCGCCATCCCGAACGGGCCGCGGGCCGCCGCCGCCTCGGCACCGGCCGCGGCGATCAGCTCCGCCGCGCGCCGCGCCGCCGCCCTCTCGTCGGCGACGACCTCGAGCTCGATCGCCATTCCGGGCCCCTAGCCCTTCTTTTCGTCGTGGCCACCGAACTGCTTGCGCATGGCGGAGAGGACTTTGTCGGCGAACTCGTCGTTGTTGCGCGAGGCGAAGCGCTCGTAGACCGCGGCGGTCAGGACCGGCGCCGGCACCCCCTCGTCGATCGCCGCGATCGAGGTCCAGCGACCCTCGCCGGAGTCGGAGACGCGGCCGGCGAAGTCGGAGAGGTCGGGTGATTCCTGCATCGCGGCGGCGGTCAGGTCGAGCAGCCAGGAGCCGATCACGCTGCCGCGCCGCCAAACCTCGGTCACCTCCGGCAGGTCGAGGTCGTACTGGTAGTACTCGGGATGGTCGAGCGGCGCCGTCTCGGCGTCGGCCTCGCGCTGGACCTTGCCGGCGTTGGCGTTCTTGAGGATGTTGAGGCCCTCGGCGTAGGCGGCCATCACCCCGTACTCGATCCCGTTGTGGACCATCTTCACGAAGTGGCCGGCGCCGTTGGGACCGCAGTGCAGGTAGCCGTTCTCGGAGGGCGAGACGTCGCCGGAGCGCCCCGGCGTGCGCTCGGCCTGCTCGACGCCAGGCGCCAGCGAGGCGAAGATCGGGTCGAGCCGCTCCACCGCCCGATCGGGCCCGCCGATCATCAGGCAGTAGCCGCGGTCGAGCCCGAAGACGCCGCCGCTGGTGCCGCAGTCGACGTAGTCGAGCCCCTGCTCGCCGACCTTGGCGGCGCGGCGGATGTCGTCGCGGTAGTAGGAGTTGCCGCCGTCGACGATCGCGTCGCCGCTCGCAAGCACGGCCGCGACCGCGTCCACGGTCGACTCGGTGATTTCGCCGGCCGGGACCATCACCCAGACCGAGCGCGGCGCGCTCAGCTTCGAGGCCAGGTCCTCCAGCGAGGAGGCTCCCTCGGCTCCCTCGCCGGCCAAGGTCGCGACCGCATCGGCGTTGACGTCGTAGGCGACGATCTTGTGCCCGTCCCGCATCAGGCGTCGCGCCATGTTGGCGCCCATCCGGCCGAGACCGACGATTCCGAGTTCCATAGGTGACCTCCGCTGGGTGGACTGAGGATGAACGACGCCCCGCAATCCTAGGGCGCCACCACGCGTCTGCAGTTGCACGTCCTATAGACGTCTAAAAGCAGACGCGTGCACACCCGAACGCCGGCAGGTCCGGGTCGGCGGGCTGTAGCCTGCGCGGCGGATGAGCAAGGGCGCCGATCAGCACACCGACAACGCCGCCGGGGTCCTCGCGATCTTCGGGATCAGCGGTGACCTGGCGAAGAAAATGACCTTCCGGGCGCTCTACCGGCTCGAGGCCCGCGGCAAGCTCGACTGCCCGATCGTCGGCGTCGCGATCGACGAGTGGGACGACGAGCAGCTGCGCCAGCACGCCAAAGCCGCGATCGACGCCACCGTCTCCGCCCCCGATAAGGACGTCTTCGCCCGGCTCGCCGCCCGCCTCAGCTACGTCCAGGGCGACTACGCCGACGCCGCCACCTTCGAGCGCGTCAAGACGGCGCTCGGCGACGCCAGGCACCCGGTCTTCTACCTCGAGGTCCCCCCCTCCCTCTTCGGCACCGTCGTCGACGGGCTCGGCGAGGCCGGGCTGACCGAGGACGCCCACGTGGTGATCGAGAAGCCGTTCGGCCACGACCTCGAGTCGGCGCGGGCGCTCAACGCCGAGCTCTGCAAGGTCCTCACCGAGGACCAGATCCTCCGCATCGACCATTATCTCGGCAAGGAGCCGGTGATGGACATCACCTACCTGCGCTTCGTCAACTCGATCCTGGAGCCGGTCTGGAACCGCTCCCACGTCTCCCACGTGCAGATGACGATCGCCGAGGACTTCGGCGTCGATGACCGCGGCCGCTTCTACGACGCGGTCGGGGCGATGCGTGACGTGATCCAGAACCACGCCCTGCAGGTGCTGGCCCTGGTCGGGATGGGCCCGCCGACCGGCAACCACCATGACTCGATTCGCGACAAGAAGCTCGAATTCTTCAAGGCGATGCGGGCGGCCGACCCGAAGCGCTACGTGCGCGGTCAGTACGAGGGCTTTCTCGACGTCAAGGACGTGGCGCCGGACTCCCAGACCGAGACCTTCGCCGCGGTCGAGCTCGAGGTCGACAACTGGCGCTGGAGCGGCGTCCCCTTCTTCATCCGCGCCGGCAAGTGCATGCCGGCCAAGGCCAGCGAGGTGACGATCGTCTTCAAGCGCCCGCCGCAGCTCGGGATCGGCCACGGGCGCACGCCGGAACCGAACCAGATGACGATCCGGATCGAGCCGACGCCCGGCTCGCGGATGCGGCTCTACGCGAAGAAGGCCGGCGAAGAGGCCTTCGAGCCCGCCGACCTCGAGGTCCTCTTCGAGAAGACGCCCGGCGCTGAGCCCGAGCCCTACGAGCGCCTGCTCGGCGACGCGATCGACGGCATCCACACCCTCTTCACCCGCCAGGACGCGATCGAAGAGACCTGGCGCGTGGTCCAGCCGCTGCTCGACGAACCGGGGCCGGTCCTCCCCTACGCTCCCGGCACCTGGGGACCGGACGCCGCCAAGGACCTGACCCGCGGCATTGCGCAGTGGTCGGACCCCTGGCTACCTGATTCCTAGAGCCTGCTAGCTTTTGGCGCCCCTAATTAGGGGCGCCTAAGCATGATTCCCACCTTTGTAATAACGCTGCGAGAGGGCGTCGAGGCCTCGCTGATCGTCGGCATCATCGCCGCCTTCCTGGTCAAGGAGGGACGCGAGGACGCGATGCGTCAGATGTGGATCGGCGTCGCGATCGCGATCGTGCTCTGCACGGCGGTCGGCATCGGTCTCGACCTGATCGGCGAACAGCTGCCGCAACAGCAGCAGGAGGGGATGGAGTCGGTGATCGGCCTGATCGCGGTCTCCGCCGTCACCTACATGATCGTCTGGATGCGCCGCCACGCCCGCAGCATCAAGGGCGCGCTGGAGGGAGAGGCGGCCTCGGCCCTGGCCACCGGCTCGACCATGGCCCTGGTCGGGATGGCCTTCCTCGCGGTCCTGCGCGA
>DASYJK010000215.1:0-10179 GCA_035996525.1 Solirubrobacterales bacterium | reverse complement strand
CGCGCAGGCCGAGTGCGAAGCCGCGCAGACCGAACTTGGTCGCGTTGTAGACGGAGGAGAGCGGGGTCGCGGACTTGCCCGAGAGCGAGGCGACGAAGACCATGTGGCCCGAGCCGCGCTCCAGCATCCCGGGCTCCAAGGCGCGGGCGAGGAGCATCGGCGCCTCGAGGTTGACCCGCAGCGCCCCGGTCAGCTCCTCGGCGCTGAAGTCAGGAAGGCGCCCGGTGCCCGGCAGGCCGGCGTTGGCGACGAGGGCGTCGATCGGTCCCGCCTCGGCCGCCAGCTTCTCGGCGGCGCCGGGCTGGGCGAGATCGGAGGACAGCGCCCGGTGCCCGCTCCCGGGCAGCTCGGCGGCCATCGCCTCGAGTGCCTCGAGGCTGCGCCCGCTGAGCACGACGGTCGCGCCGCGCCCGGCCAGCGCCGTCGCAATCGCCCTACCGAGGCCGCCCGTGGCGCCCGTTAGCAGTGCTTTGCGGCCGGCAAGTTCCATCCCAGAGCCCAAGCTAGCAGCCGTGCTGCCGACAGGAATCTGGGATGAACGTGCGAATGGCAACTAAATGTTTGCGTTTTGTGAGCAGACAACCGAGCGATGGTCTAGACTGCCGCCGGTCCGTAGAACCGAAACGCCGAGTCCCACTCGCTCATTGGCGGTGTGGGAACGGGGGAACCACGTTTTCGGGGCTAACCCACCTGGTTCAGGTGGGAGCGCAGGCTCTTCTTAGCGCTAGCCCGACAGCTAACCCCGTAGGCCGACAAGAGGAGATCGGTTTGCCGTTTGACAAGTTGAAGTTCAAAGCAGCGTTAGCGTTATCGGCGGCTTTCGTCGTCGTCGCTGTCGTCGCCCCCGGAAGCGCCTCCGCGCGCTGCACCACCGGTGGCCTCACCCCCGCCGCTGTCGATGTCTGTACTCCTACCGCAAAAGCAAGACTTCTAACCACGGGGGAACTAATTCCCCCCACCAGTGCTCCGCCCCGCGTCGTCGCGGTGATCGAAGCCGCGAACAAGATCCGCACCAAGCCCTACATCTGGGGCGGCGGCCACGGCCGCTGGTGGGACAAAGGCTACGACTGCTCCGGCTCCGTCAGCTTCGCGCTGCACGGCGGTGAATTCCTCACCAGCCCGCTGCCTTCCGGCCCGATGGAAAAGTGGGGCCTCCCCGGCGAAGGGCGCTGGATCACCGTCTACGCCAATGCCGGGCATGCCTACGCGGTGATTGCCGGGGTTCGGCTGGACACTTCGGGCGACGAAGGTGGCGAAACCGGCCCGCGCTGGCACACCGAACTGCGCGACAACATCGGTTACGTCGCGCGTCACCCGGCTGGTTACTAAGGCTTCGGTATAGAGAGGAGGGGGGAAGGTACCCCTCCTCTCTCGCCTGCTTGCTGGGTTGCCTGCGGCTTTCGCCCGGGGCTTTTCGGGCAAGAGGCGCAAAACGTTCGGAGGGGCACCTTCCCCCCTCCCACTCGGCCGTAGCGGTAGATGCCGGGTGACGCACGAGGCAGCAGGAGCCGACGAGCAGTTCGGCGAGACCGCGCTTGGCTAGCTGAACTGCGCGGCTACGAAGCCGTTCCTCTCTCCCTGGGTAAAGGGCCCGAGGTTCAAGCGTCTGGTGGAGCGGGACCTGATCGAGTGGAGGAGTCGGATGTCCCTCCAGCGCAGCGGCGTCCTGATTTTCGCTGGGAGCGCTCAGCGAGAGACGGCGGACTTAACTCCGAAAATCCCAGCCAGCAGGAGGGACACCCGACTCCTCCCCCGCCCAAACCCAGCCGTACTCCACCCCGGACAACGCCTGACCACTGAGTTGTCCTTGCAATCCCGGCCCGCTCGGATAACGTCAACGTCTGTAGCCGCCTCACCCCCCGACATCCGCCTGGCGGGCCTCACCAAGCATTACGGCGAGGTGGTCGCGGTTGCCGGAATTGACCTCGAGGTACAGCGCGGCGAGTTCTTTACGTTCTTGGGGCCGTCCGGCTCCGGCAAGACGACGACGCTGCGGATGATCGCCGGCTTCGAGGATCCCAGCGGCGGCAGGCTGGAGCTGGCCGGTGAGGACGTGACCGGGATTCCGCCCTACGACCGCGCCGTCAATACCGTCTTCCAGGACTACGCCCTGTTCCCGCACATGACCGTCGGCGACAACGTCGCCTACGGGCTCAAGGTGGCCGGAGTGGACAAGGCCGAACGGGCCAAGCGCCGCGACGAGGCGCTGGAGATGGTGCGGCTGCCCAGCTACGCCGACCGCAAGCCGGGCGAGCTCTCCGGCGGCCAGCGCCAGCGGGTGGCGCTGGCGCGGGCGATCGTCAACCGGCCCAAGGTGCTGCTGCTGGACGAGCCGCTGGGCGCCCTCGACCTGAAGCTGCGCGAGCAGATGCAGGTCGAGCTGAAGACGATCCAGAGCGAGGTCGGGATCACCTTCGTCTACGTCACCCACGATCAGGACGAGGCGCTGACGATGAGCGACCGGATCGCGGTCTTCAACGAGGGTCGGATCGAGCAGGTGAGCCCGCCCGAGGAGCTCTACGAGCACCCGCACAACGAGTTCGTCGCCGGCTTCGTCGGCATCTCCAACGTGATCGAGCGCGACGGCAAGCGGCTGACGATCCGCCCGGAGAAGATCCAGCTGCTGGCGGCGGGTGCGCCGGATGCGGGGCTGCACAGCGAGCGCGGCAAGGTGACCGAGGTCGCCTACGCGGGGATGGTCACGCGCTACACCGTGGCGCTGGACGCCGGCGGCACGCTGCAGCTGGTCAGGCAGAACTTGGAGGGGGCCGACGCGGGAGCGGCGCCGGAGCGGGGCAAAGAGGTCTTGGTGGGATGGCGGCCGGAGCACGCGGCGGCGATCCAGGGGAAGTCAACTAACGAGGAGGTTTCACCATGAGGAGAAGGGATGCCAACTCCGCCCGCACCGCGTGGCTCGTCGTCGCCGGTCTGGTCGTGTTCATGCTCGTTCTCGCCGGCTGCGGATCCAGCAGCAGCGACAGCACCAGCGGCGGTGGCGAAGAACTGCAGAAGATCGGCAAGGGCGAGGGTGAACTCAACCTGATCTCCTGGGCCGGCTACGTCGAAGAAGAATGGACCAAGCCCTTCGAACAGGAATCGGGCTGCAAGGTCAACGACAAGGTCGCCGGCACCTCCGACGAAATGGTCGACCTGATGAAAACCGGCCAGTACGACGGCGTCTCCGCCTCCGGCAACGCCACCGCGCGCCTGGTCGCGGCGAACGAGGTCGATCCGGTCAACGTCAGCCTCGTCCCCAACTACAAGACGATCTTCGCCGACCTCAAGGACCAGCCCTACAACACCTTCGAAGGCGTCCACTACGGGATCCCGCACGGCCGCGGAGCCAACCTGCTGATGTGGAACTCCAACAGCGTCAAGCCCGCCCCCACCTCCTGGAACGTGATGTTCGACCCGAAGATGGCGGCGAAGTACAAGGGCAAGATCAGCCAGTACGACGACTCGATGTCGATCGCCGAAGCGGCCGTCTACCTGAAGTTCCACCAGCCGGACCTGGAAATCGAAAACCCCTACGAGCTCAACGAAGAACAGTTCGAAGCGGCGGTGAGCCTGCTCAAGGAACAGCAGCCCAACGTCGGCGAATACTGGTCGGACGCGGCGAAGCAGATCCAGGCTTTCGGCAGCGGCGACAACGAACTCGGCACCACCTGGCAGTACCAGTACTTCGCCCTGCTGGAAGAAGGGGTGTCGGTTGCCGCCAGTCCCGCCAGCCAGGGCTTCCTGCCCAAGGAGGGCGCGACCGGGTGGTCGGACACCTGGATGATCAGCTCCAAGGCGAAACATCCCAACTGCATGTACAAGTGGATGAACTACATCGTCTCGCCCAAAGCCAACGCCGAGGTCGCCGAATACTTCGGTGAGGCGCCGGCGCAGAGCCTTGCTTGCGACAAGACCGCGAACAAGAACTTCTGCACCGAATACCACGCCGACAACCCGGCCTTCTGGAAGCGGGTCTACTACTGGGAAACCCCGCTCGCCGAATGCGGCAACGGCGAAAACGACTGCAAGGACTACAACGACTGGGTCAAAGCTTGGACCTCGATCAAAGGCTAGTCAGCCCGATCGCCGTCGATGACGACTGAAGCAGTCGCCTCGGGGAGATCGGTGGGCCGCAGGCTCACCGATCTCCTCCACGGGCGTCCGCGCCTCCAGGTGGGGGCGCTGCTGGCCGCCCCGGGCGCCTGGCTGGTCGTCCTCTACCTGGGATCGCTCGCGGTCCTGCTGATCACCGCCTTCTGGACCGTCGACCCGCTCAGCGGCGAAGTCGTCCAGGGGCTCAGCGCCGAAAACTTCGAAGCCCTGTTCAACGAACCCGTCTACCGGGACATCGTCTGGCGAACCGTGCGGACGGCGATCCTGGTCACCCTGACCGACGCGGTGATCGCCTTCCCGATCGCCTTCTACATGGCCAAGGTCGCGAGCCGGCGCGGCAAGGGGATCCTCCTGGTTGCGGTGCTGATGCCGCTCTGGTCGAGCTACCTGGTCAAGGTCCTCTCCTGGCGCACGATGCTCTCCCAGGACGGGGTGATCAACTGGGCACTGGAACCGCTCGGCCTGCATGGCCCGGGCTACGGCCTGACCGCGGTCTGGCTGGTGATGAGCTACCTCTGGCTGCCGTACATGATCCTGCCGATCTACGCCGGCCTCGAACGCATCCCCAACTCCCTGATCAGCGCCTCCGAGGACCTCGGCGCCTCGCCGTTCACGACCTTCCGGCGGGTGATCCTGCCACTTGCCTTCCCGGCCGTCGTCGCCGGCTCGATCTTCACCTTCTCGCTGACCCTGGGTGACTTCATCACCGTCAGGCTGGTCTCCAACAGCCAGTTCATCGGCACCGTCATCGCCTCCTCGATCACCAACGACCTCCCCTTCGCGGCGGCGCTGGCGCTGGTCCCGATCGTGGTCATGATCGCCTACCTCGCCGTGGCCCGGAAGCTCGGCGCCTTCGAGCACGTCTGATGAGGCTCTCGCGCAAAGCCCAGGCATTGCTGCGGCTCGTGGTCGGACTCGGGATGGCGTTCATCTACATCCCGCTGATCGTGATCGGGATCTACGCCTTCAACTCCAGCAAGATCCTCAAGTGGCCGCCGCCGGGGTTCACCCTCGACTGGTTCGCCAAGGCATTCGAAAGCGAATCGGCCCGTGAATCGCTGCTCACCTCGATCGAGGCCGGCATCGTCGCCACCGCGATCGCGCTCCTGCTCGGCACCCTCGCCGCGATTGCCGTCGCCCGCCACCGCTTCTTCGGCCGCGAGACCGTCTCCTTCCTGGTGATCCTGCCGATCGCCCTGCCCGGCATCGTCACCGGCGTCGCCCTCAGCAACACCTTCACCCAGGTCCTTGAAATCCCGCTCAGCCTGCTGACCGTGATCGTCGGCCACGCCACCTTCTGCATCGTCGTCATCTACAACAACGTCGTCGCCCGGCTGCGGCGAACCTCCGGCTCCTTCGAGGAGGCCTCGGCCGATCTCGGCGCCAGCACCTGGCAGACCTTTCGCCTGGTCACCTTCCCGAGCATGAAAACCGCCCTGGCCGCCGGCGCCCTGCTCGCCTTCGCCCTCTCCTTCGACGAGATCATCGTCACCACGTTCACGATCGGCGCCGGTGAAGAAACCCTGCCAATCTGGATCTTCCGCAACCTCTTCCGGCCCAAGGAGCTGCCGATCGTCGACGCCGTCGCGGTGATCGTGATCCTGATCTCGATCGTCCCCGTCTACCTCGCGCACCGGCTCTCCAGCGAGGGTGGCGGAGTGACCGGGGGCAAAGGCGGCGGGGTCATCGAAGCCGAGGCGACCGCGGCGCCCTAGCGCCCGCCGGCCTACGGCTGACGGGCGAGGCGGGATGCCTCCTCGGTGCCGAGATACGGCGCCAGCGTCAGCTCGACGAGATCGGGCAGCAGATCCTCCAGCCGCTCGGTGCGGCCGGCGTTGATCTCACGCACGATCAGGGAGACGATCCCGCCGACCAGGGTCGCCTCGGTCGCCTCCGGCAGCGGCCGCTCGCCGCTGTGCTCGGGTCGCCCGGCCTTGAGGATCTCGACAAAGCCCTGCATCGAGGCCCGGTGCTTGGCGGCGATCTCGCCACCGGCGGCGACCGGCTCGATCATGCAGACCCGGGCCAGGTCGGGCTCGCCGGCGAGGAAGCGCAGCATCGTCCCCAGCGCCGCCCGCACCTTCTGCGGCCATTCCTCGAAGGCCTCGGCCGCGACCTGCATCGACTCGCGGATATGGTCGGCGACCATTTCGTAGGCGGCGAGGAAGCAGGCTTCCTTGTCGGCGAAGTGCTCGTAGAAGGTGCGGCGGGAGACCGAGGCCGCTTTGGTGATGTGGGCGACCGTGGTCGCGTTGTAGCCGCGCTCGGCGACGGTGTCGACCAGGGCGGTGATGATCCGCTCGCGCTGGTTCTGGGCGATGAACTCGCGTGGCAAGCCGTGGCGCCCGGCGGGCAGGCGCGGCGACGAAGCGGGCTCGGCGCTCGGCGCGGCTTTTTTCGCTTTGCCTTTTTTCGCCGTTGCCTTGGCCACGCAGCGACCATACCCGAGGCCCGCGTCAGTGGAGCGGCTGGACCAGCAGCTCGTCCTCGGCGGCGCGGGCGCCGAGGTAGGGCATCATCGCCATGTAGACCAGCTCCGAGAGGAATTCCTCGTCACGCTCGATCGCGCCGTCGCGGACCTTGATCATGATCGTGCCGTAGATCGCCCCGGCGACCATCTCGGCGGTGCTGCGGGAGACCGACTCCGGTTCCTCGAGCTCACCGCGGCCAGCGTCGATCATGTCGGCGAGGCCCTGCAACACCCGGTCACGGCGGGCCTGGGCGCGGGTGCCGGCACCGTTGACCGCGACGACGAAGAAGCGGGCCCGCATCGGGTCCTCCTGGAGGTAGCGCATCGCCGCCCAGGCGCCGGCCCAGATCCGGTCATGCCAGGCGCGCGGGCCGGCATAGGCGGTGCCGGCCCGCTGGCAGAACTCCAGCGCGACCTCACCGTGGACCTTGAGGAAGCAGTCTTCCTTGCCGGTGAAGTTGCGGTCGAAGGCGGCGCGGCCGACGCCGGCCCGTTCACAGACCATCGCGATCGTCGTCGACTCCAGGCCATGCTCTGCCGCGAGCTCGATCATCGCCATCGCGATCCGCTTGCGGACCGGGTCCTCGGTGACCGAGGCCCCGGGCTCAGTACCTGCGTTCACATCAGCCCGGCCCTGCTCCCCGCGCTCGTGGTCCTCAGGCAGCCACCCGTGCCTGAGCCGCGTCTGCCGCCCGCCCCGCCTCGACCTCGCCGATGTACGGGGTGAGCGTCACCTGCAGCATCTCCGGCAGCAGCGCCATCAGGTCCTCGACGTCGTCCGCGATCAGGCGCTGGTGGACGAGCCAGACGATCCCGCCGGCGATCGCCACCTCGAGCCCGTCCGGCAGCCGGCTCGAACGGGGATTGAAGTCGCGCCCCTCGCGCAGCTTCGGCGCCACGCTCTCCAGCAGTCCCTGGTAGCGGGCCAGCGAAGCTGTGCCGGCGGCCTGGGCCTCGACGATGCAGAGCTTGGCCCGTGCCTGCTCTTTGACCACCATCTCGAGGAAGATCTCGAGGCCGGCGGAGATCTGCTCCTGCCAGGCCTGCTCGAAGTCCAGCAGCTCGGCGAAGACCTCCTTGGCGGCGGCGGCGCTCTCGTCGAAGGCGGCGAGAAAGCACTCCTCCTTGCTGGAGAAGTGCTCGTAGAAGGTGACGAGCGCGACCCGCGAGGTTTTCGCGATCAGCTCGATCGTCGTCTTCTGGTAACCGCGCTCGGCCACCAGCTCGGACATCGCCAGCAGCATCCGCTCGCGCTGGTTCTGGGCGACGAAGTCGCTCGGGATCAGGTGCCGGCCCGGGGGCATCTTCGAAAGTCGCTCCGACAGGGGGCGCTGCGTCGCCATACCGGCAAGATACCAGAACGTTCACCTGGTGTCTAGTTTCCTTTTCTCTAAAAACTTTAGCGTTCTGGTCATTGGTGTCTCTGAAAGCTGCTATATCTAGACAAAAGGAGTTTGTTTTCGAAAGGTACCCGCGATGCACGAGACTTCTTCCGCAGCCATCGACGACAGCGAGTCCATCTCCCCGATTGTCCCCTTCCCCGGCCATCGCGTCCGCCGCGCCCGTGAGCGGCTGCTGGAGGCGATGCTGGTGGTCAGCGGCGAACGCGGCTACGAGCAGATCTCGGTCCAGGACGTGATCGAGGCAGCCCACGCGAGCCGGGCCACCTTCTATAAGCACTTCAAGGACAAGGACGACTGCTTCGCCCAGGCCTACCACGATGCCGCCGAGTGGCTCTACCGGCGGCTGATCGGGGTCGCCAAACGGCAGCCGGGCTGGCGCGAGGGCCTGCGGGCGGGGATGGCGGAGCTGCTCGAGTTCTGCGCCAACCAGCCATATCTGGCCCGGGCACTGATCGTCGAGACGCACGCCGCGGGCGGCGCTGCGTTGGCCGAGCACAATCTTTTGATGGAGCGCCTCTCCCACGCGATTGACCGCGCGCGCCGCGAGATCCCCTCTCGCCAAGCTCCACCTCCTATAACGGCAACCTTCATGGTAGGGGCTATCGAGACTCTTGTGCGAACCAAATTGATGAGCGACGAACCGGAGACCGCGCCGGAGATGCTTCCGGGCCTGCTTCATTTCGTGGTGATGCAGTACTTCGGCGAGGACGCCGCCTGGGAAGAGATGACCGCGGCGCCGTTGGCAACCTGGGCGACCAGGCGCGAGGCCGCTACGCGAATTCCCTGAAGGGGTGGCGTTGGGGAGGACCGGGTGTCCCTCCTGCTGGCTGGGATTTTTGGAGTTAAGTGCTCCGCCACTCGCCGAGTGCGCCCAGCAAAAATCAGGACGCCGCTGCGCTGGAGGGACACCCGGTCCTCCGGCCATCGCGCTCCCTAACACGACAATTTCTCGGCAGCTACGCGCCAGAGAACCCAGCGGCCCAAGCCCTGGGCTCATCTCTTCCTGCGGCGACGGAGCTTCTGCTCCTTGGGGAGATCGGAAGTACCTGGGCCGTCCCCCTGATCGGACCGAGTGGGAGGGACACCCAACCCCTCTTCGCCCGGCCCTACAGCGGAATGTTCCCGTGCTTCCGCTTCGGCTGCGCCACGCGCTTGCTCTGCAGCATCCGCAGCGCCCTGATCAGCTTCGGCCGCGTCTCGCGCGGCTCGATCACGTCGTCGATGTAGCCCCGCTCGGCCGCCGAGTAGGGGTTGGCGAAGTGGGCTTTGTAGTCGTCGATCAGTTTCTGGCGGCGCTCGTCCGGGGTCGGCGAGTTGGCGATGTCCTTGCGGTAGATGATGTTGACCGCGCCCTCCGGGCCCATCACCGCGACCTCGGCGGTCGGCCAGGCGACGTTGTAGTCGGCCAGCATGTGCTTGGAGGCCATTACGTCGTAGGCGCCGCCGTAGGCCTTGCGGGTGACGACGGTGAGCTTGGGCACGGTCGCCTCGGTGTAGGCGTAGAGCAGCTTGGCGCCGTGGCGGATGATCCCATTCCACTCCTGGTCGGTGCCGGGCAGGAAGCCGGGGACGTCGGTGAAGGTGAGGATCGGGACGTTGTAGGCGTCGCAGGTGCGGACGAAGCGGGCCGCCTTCTCGGAGGCCTCGATGTTGAGCACGCCGGCGAGGAAGGCCGGCTGGTTGCCGACGATGCCGACCGGGAAGCCGTCGAGCCGCGAGAAGCCGCAGACGATGTTCTTGGCGAAGTGCTCGTGGACCTCGAAGAACTCCTCGTCGTCGACGACGAAGGCGATCACCTTGCGCATGTCGTAGGGCTTGGAAGGATCGTCGGGGACGACCGAGTCGAGTTCAACGTCTTCGCGCTCGGGATCGTCAGAGGGCTCGAAGCGCGGCGGCATCTCGAGGTTGTTCGAGGGCAGGAAGCTGAGCAGGTAGCGGGCGTCCTCGAGGCAGCTCTCCTCGTCCTCGGAGGCGAAGTGGGCGACGCCCGACTTCGAGTTGTGGCTCATCGCCCCGCCCAGCTCCTCGAACTCGACTTCCTCGCCGGTCACCGTTTTGATCACTTCCGGCCCGGTGATGAACATGTGCGAGGTCTCTTTGACCATGAAGATGAAGTCGGTCATCGCCGGCGAGTAGACGGCGCCGCCGGCGCAGGGGCCCATGATCAGGCTGATCTGCGGAATCACGCCGGAGCAT
>DASYJK010000214.1:0-7693 GCA_035996525.1 Solirubrobacterales bacterium | reverse complement strand
GTGCACGGCGAATCGATCCCGAACATGACCGACGACGAACTCTTCGAGGTGCGCAAAAAGTTCGGCCTGCTGTTCCAGGACGGCGCCCTCTTCGGCTCGATGAACATCTACGACAACACCTGCTTCCCGCTGCGCCAGCACACCGACAAAAGCGAGGAGGAGATCGGCGAGATCGTCAACCGCCGACTCAAAGAGGTGGGCCTGACCGAGGCCACCTACAAGATGCCGAACGAGCTCTCCGGCGGCATGCGCAAGCGCGCCGGCTTCGCCCGGGCGCTGGTGCTGGAACCGGCGATCGTGATGTTCGACGAGCCCGATTCAGGTCTTGACCCGGTGCGGACGGCGCTGCTCTGCGAGCTGATCCGCGAGGTCCACGCCGAGAATGGCGGCTGCTACCTGGTGATCAGCCACGACCTCAACACGGCGCGCCGGATCGCCGACTTCCTCGCTGTGCTCTGGAGCGGCAAGATCGTCGAGTCGGGACCGAAAGAGGAGCTGTTCGACTCCGAAAACCAGTTCGTGTCCCAGTTCCTCCGGGCGGACGTCAGCGGCCCGCTCTCGATGGACTAGGGCATATCCCAGTGGGTATCGCACCCCTGGATACAACCCAGGACACAGCGCGGATGCGCCCCCGCCGCGAATCCCACATGGCGCTGCCATGCGGAATCCACGTCGTGACCACCCCGCTTGGTCCTGGGTTGTCCCAGTGGCACGCTCCCCGCTGGGATAGGCCCTGAGTTGAACGCTGGGCAGTGGTTCGGCCGCGTCGCGGCATGGGCCGCTGGGCACGCCCGAGCGGTGCTTGCCGTCAGCCTGGCGCTGGCGATCGTGGCGGCGGTAGGGGCGACGCGGATCCCCAGTGACGCCGGGATCGGGACCCTGGTCGACAGCGACACCGCGACCTATCAGGCGACTCAGCAGGTGCGCGACGCGTTCGGCGAAGAACCGGTCGTGGTCCTGGCCGAAGGGGACCTGCAGGAACTGATCCTCACCGCGAACGTGTTCCGACTGCTGCGGCTCGAGGGCTGTCTCTCGGGCAAGGTGCCAAAGGGGGCGAAGCCGATCCCCGGCCCCTGTGCGGAGCTGGCCGAGCTGGACCCGGTCGAGTTCGTCTCCGGGCCGGCGACCTTCCTCAACGAGGCGGTGGTCCAGATCGACGCCCAGCTGTCGCGGCTGGCACGGCAGGTGCCGCCGCAGAAGATGCGCGAGTTCCTGCTCGACGTCGCCACCCGCTACGGCATCACCAGCGCCCCCAGCCTCGACAACCCGGACTTCGTCGCCACCGTCGTCTTCGACCTCAGCCGCGCCCGCGGCACCCCGAAGGCCCGTCTCGCCTACCTCTTCCCCAACAGCCACTCGGCCCAGATCGCCGTCCGCCTCAAGCCGGATCTCAGCGCCGCCGAACGCCACCGCGCCCTCGGGCTGATCGAAGCGGCCGTCGCCGACACGACCCCGCGCCAGGCCTGCGCTGAGAACGGCTCCCCAGCGCCGTGCTTTCAGCTGAAGGGGGGGAGCTACGTCGTCTCCGGCGCGCCGGTCGTGGTCGACGGCCTCGAACGCGCCCTCAAGGACGCCCTCCTCGTCCTCTTCGCGGTCGCCCTGGTCGTGATGGCGCTGACCCTCCTCGTCAGCTTCCGCTCCCGCCTGCGCCTGCTGCCCCTCGCCATCGCGCTCGCCGCGACCGCGATCGTCTACGGCCTCCTCGGCCTCTGCGGCGGCTCCCTGACCATGGCCTCGATCGCCGTCCTGCCGATCCTGATCGGCCTCGCCGTCGACTATGCGATCCAGTTCCAAGCCCGCTTCGACGAGGCCCTGGGCGCATTTGTCCCCCACGAGGTGACAAATGCGCCCAGCCCCGGCCAAGTAGTCGAGGCCGTGCGCGCCGCCGCCACCGCCGCGGGCCCCACCATCGCCACCGCCTGCCTCGCCACCATCGCCGGCTTCCTAGCCCTCCAACTCTCTCCCACCCCCATGGTCCGCAGCTTCGGTCTCCTCCTAATAGCCGGCGTAGCGATCTCTTTTGTCCTCGCTCTAACCGCGGGTTTCGCGGCTCTCGCGCTTCGTTTCCCTGGCTCCAGGGGAACCGGTCTCGGCGCCTGGATGCCCCGGGGTGAGGGTCCGAGAGCGGAGGCGAAGCCCCCGCCCGCAGGATCCTCACCCCGGGGCACGTACGGGGCGCAGCCAGCAGGACCCTCACCCCGCGGCGCCAGGACGTCGGAGCGCCTCCTGTCCCTTGCCCTCTCGCACCCCAAGCGAGTCCTCGGCATCGGCCTCGCCCTAGCCGTGATCGGCTGGGCCGCCGGCACCCAGATCGAAACCGCCGCCGACGTCCAATCCCTGGCCCCCCAGAACCTCAAGGCCGTCCGCGACCTCGACCAGGTTCGCGACACCACCGGCGTCTCCGGTCAGCTCGACGTCAGCGTCGATGCCCCCGACCTGGCCGACCCGGCGACGATCGCCTGGATGGCGGCGTTCAAGCAGCGGGTGCTGCGCGACAACGGCTTCAGCGGTGAAAACCCGAGCTGTCTCAGCGCCGACGTCTGCCCGGGGCCGGCGCTCTCTGACTTCCTCACCCGCGGTGGCGGCAAGCTGACCAGGCAGGGGATCGAGGCGACGCTCGGCGCCCTCTCGCCCTACGCCCTGCGCCAGGTGGCGCCGCTCGATCCCGCCACCGGAGAAGTCGGCCACCAGGCGCTGCTCTCGTTCGGGATCCGCACCCAGTCGCTGAGCGACCAGCAGGCGCTCGTCGATCGGGTCCGGGCCGAGATCGGCGAGCCGGGCACCGCCGGTGGCCCGCCCGCCGGGGTCACGGTCCACCTCGCGGGCCTGCCCGTTGTCGCTGCCGAAGCCGGGCGCGAACTCGACGCCAGCCGCTACTGGCTGACCCTGGCGGGCCTGCTCGCGGTGGCCCTGGCGCTGCTCGTCGTCTACCGCTCGCTCGCCCGCGCTTTGGTGCCGCTGCTGCCGACGCTGCTGGCGACCGGGTGGGCCTCGCTGATCCTCTGGCTGACCGGGATCCCGCTGAACCCGATGTCGGCGGCGCTGGGGGCGCTGACGATCGCGATCGCGACCGAGTTCGGGGTGATCCTCGCCGGTCGCTTCCACGAGGAGCGGGGGAACGGCGGTGGGGTGGAGGCGGCGCTGCGGCGCGCCTATGCCCGCACCGGCGCGGCTGTCCTCGCCTCGGCGGCGACCGCGGTCGCCGGCTTCGCCGTCCTCATTGCCAGCGACATCCAGATGCTGCGCGACTTCGGCATCGTCACCGTCGTCGATCTCGCCGTCGCCCTGCTGGGAGTGATGCTGGTGCTGCCGGCCGCCCTGACCTGGATCGAGGAGCGGTGAAGGACCGCTACTCCGTCGCCGTCGGCCTGCTCTTCCTCGCGGTGATTGTCGTCGCCACGGTCAGCACCATCGGCGGCGGTGGCGCCGAGGGCACGCTCGGGCTCGATTTCGAACCGCCGCGCTGGCCGCTGCCGGAGTTCGCGGTGCCGATCGCCGCCGGCCGGCTCGAAGGCGACGCCAACGTCGCCCAGGACGACTGCGAAAGCTCGGCGGTGCCGTGCCCCGAGGATGCCCACCGCACCCCCGCCTGCCGGATCGCCACGCCCGGCGCGATCCGCGTCTGCGACCTCTTCGACCGGCCGCTGGTGATCTCGTTCTGGTTTACCAAAGGGGGTGATTGCGCCGCCCAGCAGGACATCGTCGACTCCGTCTACCGGCGCTACCGTGGACGGGTGAACTTCCTCTCGCTCGACATCCACGACGATCGGGACACGGTGCGGCAACTGATCCGCCGCCACCACTGGCAGATGCCGGTCGGCTATGACCGCGACGGCGCGGTTGGCAGCCTCTACAAGGTCGGCGGATGCCCGACGATCGCCTATGTCTACCCCGGTGGGACCCTGGAGAGCGCCGGAATCGGCGATCTCACCGTTTCCCTGCTGAGTGAGCGGGTCGAGCGGCTGCTGAGCGCCAGCCGGGCCGCGGCGAGGCGCGGATGAGCCGCGGCGCGGTCGATCCCGCGGTCGGTCCCGATCCCGCCCCCGAGCAGGGCTGGGTCGCGCCCCACGTCGCCGCTGAGTTTCCGGGGCTGGGGATCTCCTGGATCGAGCTCGAGGCCGACCCCGAGCGCAGCCCGGAGGGGGTGAAGCGGCGCCTGCGCGACCTTTCCGACCGCTTCTACGGCAGCCAGGCGATCCACATGCGGGAACGGCCGATCCCCTGGGCTTACCGAGTTTTCTTCCGCCAGATCGGTCTCGACCCCGACCGCACCCGCACCCCGATCGAGCAGCTTGCGTTCGAGCGGGTCCGGGAGGGCGCTTTCAAGAGCCAGGGTCTGCCCGCCGATGCGCTCACCGTGGCCATCGTCGAGACCGGGGTCGCCCTGCTGGCGCTCGACGCGGACCGGCTCAGCGGGCGTCTCTGCATCCGCGACTCGGGGCCCGGTGAGGCGCTGCCAGGCCGCCCGGGAGAGCTGGCGCAGGGCACCCTGACGATCGCCGACGACCGCGGTCCGATCGGGCTGCTGTTCGGCGGCACCGCCGACGAGTACTCGGTCGGGGCCGGCAGCAGCCACCTCGCCGTCGTCGCCGTCCAGGTCAAGGGCGTACCGCAGATCGCCGTCTCCGAGGCCCTCTGGATCGCGGCGGCGACGATCGGCGCGGGTAACCCTTAGGGCCTGTCTTAACCGTTTCCTGGCTTGCCAGAGCCGGGAGGTGATCTACACTCGGTGTCAGGCTGATGGTGGATCTGCTCGCAAGAGACGGCTTGGAGGGGCTTCGCGTCGAGGTCAATGAGCTCGGGGCGCGGGTGGAGCTGCGGCGCCAGGTCGGTCATCTAGAGCGCGAGCTCGCCGGTCTCTTCGCCGACGCCTTCGGCCGAGTCGATCTCGATCATCGCGTCGCTCCCCGCGCGGTGGAGCCGCGGATCCTCGATCTCGGCGAGCTGGAGTGCCTGCGCGACGAGCTCTCGGATCGGGTCGCGGAGGCGCGGATCGCACTGCGCAAGCGGGCACGGGTCGAGACCGACAACCGCGAGCTGCTGCGCAAGATGCTCGCCGCGCCGGAGAACTTCAAGTGGGTCCAGGTCAGCCGCGCCGACATCGGCGAGCCCGGCTGTGGTCACTGGCACTCGCGCCCCCGCCTCGGGCCGATCGGGATGCTGATGGGCTGGTGGCGGGTCAAGGTCTCATCCGGATGCCCGTTAGCCGGGCGGCTTGCGGCCGTTGAGCAAGAAGCGCAAGGCAAAGCGACCGAGGCAGGCGATGGCGACCGGGAAGGCTCCGGCCAGCGCCCCGAAGCCGGCGCGCGCCGCCACCCCTGACGACCGCCCGCCCGCCCCGTGGGGCAAGTTCCCCCTCGCCGAGCTGACGATCCTTGCCGGCATCGTCGCGCTGGCGATTGGAGTGATCGGCGGGCGCACGACCGCGATCGGCCTCGGCGTCGCCCTCGCTGGGCTGGGGGGGATGGAGGTCGCGATCCGCGAGCACTTCGCCGGCTACCGCTCGCACACGACGCTGTTGGCCGGGACCGTCTTCGTCTTCACCGTCGGCGGCCTCTACTACGCGGCCCACCAGATCCTCGCGGTCGCCCTCGCGGTCGGGGCGGTGGCGTTCGCGATCGCCTTCTATCTCGCGCGCCGCGCATTCCAGCGCGCCTCCGGAGGCCTCAGCTTCCGGGTCGGCGGAATGCGCGGCTGAGCGGATCCGTCAGGCGGTCACCGCTTCGCGGCTGCCGCCGGCGCGCGAGGCGAGCTCGGTCGAGAGCATCCGGCGCTGGCGCGAGGTGAGGGTGCCCAGCTGCTTGTTCTCGTTCAGGGAAAGGGGCATCAGAAACTTGCGGGCGCGGGTGCGGCCCCAGCGGCGCTGGCTGGTCAGCAGCTCGGCGATGGTCATGCTCTCCGTCTCCCACGGGCAGTCGCGGATCACCTCTGAGGGGTCGGCATCCCCCCGCGCGATCGCGCGCTTGAGCTCGGCGCGGGCCAGGCGCACCAGGTTGGCTCGTTCGAGTGCCCGCATGTGCTGCGGGGCCTCCACCGGAGTTGCGATCGTCGTTGCGGGTGCCATAGAGGCAGCGTCCACTGGGACTCCTCCCTTCAAGGAATCGGTTAACTGGGATCTCGCTTTTGACCGAGGACCACTGGCTTGGGGACCGTGGCCCGGGCCTGAACGAGTTTTGAATTCGTTCACCCCGCCCGGGGTGTTCGGCGAGAGGGCCAAGCTATGGCGTGGCGGTAGCGATCGTCAACCCGAGGTGGGCGGTGCGCACGGCAGGCCGCCCGCTAAGAGCAACAATTTCGGCCTGGGCCAGACCGATTCCCAATCCGGCCAAGCCTGAAACTACCCACGACGGGGGATGTCAAGAAACCGTTACCGCCGGATTAGGAGCGCGGCAGCTCGGGGAAGTCCTGGATCACCCGGGCGATGGTGCCGAGGGCGCCGTCGAGGTGCTCGCGCTCGTGCGTCGCCATCAGGCTGGTCCGCAGCAGCGCGCCCCCCGGCGGCACCGCCGGGTGGATCGCGACGTTGGTGTAGACGCCGGCGTCGAAGAGGGCCTTCCAGAGCAGCACCGCCTGCCAGTCGTCACCGACCATCACCGGCACCACCGGGGTGGTGGCGACGGCGCCGTCGGGCAGCGTTCCTGGCTCGATCACCCGCAGCCCGAGGTGGCGCAGGCCTTCGCGCAGGTACTCGGCGTTGGCGAGCAGCCGCTCGAATAGCTCCGGCCCGTCCTCGCGGATCACCCGCAGTGCCGCCAGGGCCGCGCCGACCGCGGCCGGGACGGCGGAGGCGCTGAAGATGAATGAGCGCGAGGAGACCCGCAGGTACTCGATCACGTCGGCGGGGCCGGCGATGAAGCCGCCGCAGGAGGCGAGGCTCTTGGAGAAGGTGCCCATCCGCAGGTCGACCTCGTCCTCGAGCCCGAACAGCTCGCAGGCGCCGGCGCCGCGGGCGCCGAGAACCCCGGCCCCGTGCGCCTCGTCGACCATCAGGCGGGCTCCGTACTCCTTGCAGAGCTCGACGATCCGGGGCAGGTCGCAGACGTCGCCCTCCATCGAGAAGACGCCGTCGACGATCACGAGGATGCCGCCACCGTCGCCGCTGGCGCGCTGCAGCATCTTCTCCAGCTTGTCCATGCGGTTGTGACGGAAAGGGCGGAGCTTGGCGCCGGAGAGGCGGCAGCCGTCGAGGATCGAGGCGTGGTCGCCGGAGTCGCAGATCACCGTGTCGGCCGGTCCGAGGATCGTGCCGATGCAGCCGACGTTGGACTGGTAGCCGGTGGTGAAGACGATCGCGTCCTCGGTCCGCATCCACTCGGCCAGCTCGCGCTCGAGGTCGACGTGGAGCGGGGTGGTGCCGTTGAGCAGGCGCGAGCCGGTGACGCCGGTGCCGTAGGTCTCGAGCGCGTCGCGGGCGGCCTGCTTGACCCGGTCGTCGCCGGTCAGCCCCAGGTAGTTGTTGGAGCCGAGCATGATCGTCTCGCGGCCCTCCATCTCCACCACCGGGCCGGCCTGCGAGGTCAGCAGGCGGAAGTAGGGGAGGAGGTCGTGCTCTTTGGCCGCTTCGAGCTGCTCCAGCCGGTCGTGGCTGCGGGCCTTCTCGAAGACGTCGACCGGGGCCTTCGCGGTCTCGCTCATTGCCACCAGTGTAGGTTGCGGCTCCCATGGCAAGCGTGTCGATCCGGCCGGTGCGAAC
>DASYJK010000213.1:0-3306 GCA_035996525.1 Solirubrobacterales bacterium | reverse complement strand
GGCCGCGCCGCGGTGATCGAGACCAGCTTCAAAGACGAGTGCGAGACCGACCTCTTCGGCGAGCAGGCCGTCCTCTGCGGCGGCGCCTCGGAGCTGGTCCAGGCCGGCTTCGAGACCCTGGTCGAGGCCGGCTACGACCCGCGCCTGGCCTACTTCGAGTGCCTGCACGAGCTGAAGCTGATCGCCGACCTGATGTACGAGAAGGGGATCCAGGGGATGCACTACTCGATCTCCAACACCGCCGAGTACGGCGACCTCACCCGCGGCAAGCGGGTGATCACCGACGAGACCAAGGTGGCGATGAAGCAGATCCTCAGCGAGATCCAGTCGGGCGACTTCGCCCGCGAGTTCATCGCCGAGAACAAGGCCGGCAACGAGAACTTCGACCGCATGCGCGGAGAGCTCCAGGGGGCGGAGATCGAGGACGTCGGTAAGGATCTGCGGACGATGATGCCTTGGATCGATCAGGGATTTAAAGACACGAAGTAGTGGTTGAGGGGGAGGGTGAGGTACCCCTCTCACAAAGACCGTCGCGCAGCTGGGCGCGCTCACTGGGCTCCAACGTGGTTTCTGGAGCCTTTGTGAGAGGGGTACCTCACCTCCCAACGAGCTCTTGCTTCTCAGCTTCGGCGCCTGGGCCGGGACGGCAATCCCTGATCCTCGTGGAGAGAGATCTGCACCTTGGGCGCTTGGAGCCGCTTCGTGGGACCCACCATGCCAACCCGTCCCTCGACGCCCTACCTGTGGGTCTCCCCCTCGGCCAGTTTGCCGTCTCTACCCACATAGCCGTCTTTGCCGCCGACGATTACGTAGACGGCCTCGTCGGTGTCGCTGACGTTGCGGACTTTGCGGGAGGTGGGGGCGTCGACCCAGGCTAGGCCGCCGGCGCCGAGGCGCTGGGTCGAGCCGTCGCCGAAGGTGAACTCGACCTCGCCGCTGTGGACGAAGTAGAGCTCCTCCTGCTCGTCGTGGAAGTGGCTGCCGGTCTCATAGGTCGGCGGCAGCACGATCGCGTTGACGCCGAAGGCGGTGACTCCGAGCTCCTTGCGGATCTTGCGGAAGCCCGGGCCGTCGCCGAGGTCATTGAGGTTGGCGACGGAGTAGCCCTCGCCTTTGGTCACGCTCTGGTCGGTCGCGTCGCTCATCTCGTTCTCCTTTAGAGGCTTGGCATCGCCGGCGGTGCCGGCGGCGCGGCGGGTGGGGCGGGCGGAGCGACCTGGGCGCCCTTGGCTCGCTCGAGCCCGATCGGCGGGTAGTCGTCGGTGAGGAGCGCCAGGTAGCCGAAGACGCGGGCGTGGAAGCTGTTGACGAAGGTCATCATGTTGTTGACCCCTTCCGGCAGATAGCCGCGGAAGACGATCGTCACCCAGGCGACGAGAGCGGCCAGCTGCTGGATGTAGCTGGTCCCGTAGGCGAGCACCAGCGCCACCGGCAGCACCAGGATGATCCGGAAGAAAGCCTTGAGCCGGCTCTGGCGCGCGGCGGCGGGCGCGAAGTTGACTCGGATCGGGTAGGTCGGGTCGTCGCTGAGGCTGAACGGAGGCCAGACGTCGGTCTGCAGGTAGATCCAGGCGGAGGTGCGGATCGAGAAGCGGACGACGCCGGAGTTGAACTCATACAGCCACTGCGGGTAGCGCCCGAGAATGACCACGGCGACCCAGGCGAAGAGGTGGGTGAAGGCGAAGAGGATCAGCCAGAAGGTCGCGACGATGAACCACGGGATCGCCAGCAAGAGCCGGAAGAAGGTCGTCCAGCGGTTGGGTTCCGGGTTGAAATCGGCTTCGTAGCTAATCGGATACATGGTTCTCCCTCGGGTTGGACGGGACTGCCGGCGCGGCGCCGCGAGCCTATCCCCGACCCCGGCCGGAGTCCACCCGCGACGGTCAATAACCTGTCCAACCCGATGGCGACCCCGGCAACCGACACCGCGCAGATCCCGGTCGAGCTGAAGCCGGCCGACGGCCGCTTCGGCTGCGGGCCCTCGAAGGTACGGCCGGAGGCGCTGGCGGCGCTGGCCGAGCGCTCGGACCTGATCGGCACCTCGCACCGCCAGAAGCCGGTCCGCGACCTGGTCGGCCGCGTGCGCTCGGGACTGGGCGAGCTCTTCAGCCTTCCCGACGGTTACGAGGTCGCGCTCGGCAACGGCGGCACCACCGCCTTCTGGGACGCCGCCGCCGCCTGGATCGTGCGTGAGCGCGCCCTCCACCTCACCTACGGCGAGTTCTCGGCCAAGTTCGCCAAGGCCACCGCCGGCGCCCCCTTCCTCGCCGACCCGATCGTCGTCAGCGCCGACCCCGGCGACGCGCCGGCACCGAGTGCCGACCCCGCCGCCGACGTGATCGCCTGGGCTCACAACGAGACCTCGACCGGCGTCATGGTCCCGGTCGAGCGTCCCGCCGACGCCGGCGAGGCCTTGGTCCTGATCGACGCCACCTCGGGCGCCGGCGGCCTCCCGGTCGACGTCGCCGACGCCGACGCCTACTACTTCGCCCCGCAGAAGTCCTTCGGCGCCGAGGGCGGCCTCTGGCTCGCCCTGCTGAGCCCGGCCGCGATCGCCCGGATCGAGGAGCTCGACGGCGCCGCTGGCCGCTGGCAGCCGGAATTCCTCTCGCTGCAGACGGCGCTCGACAACTCGCGCAAGGAGCAGACCTACAACACCCCGGCGCTGGCGACGCTGCTGCTGCTGGCCGATCAGGTCGAGTGGATGCTCAGCAACGGCGGCCTCGATTGGTGCGTGCGGCGCACCTCTGACAGCTCCAGCCGCCTCTACGGCTGGGCCGAGGCCAGCGACGTCGCCACTCCCTTCGTCGCCGACCCGGTCAAGCGCTCGCTGGTCGTCGGCACGATCGACTTCGCCGACTCGGTCGACGCCGCCGCCCTCGCCGCCGCCCTGCGCGCCAACGGCATCGTCGACGTCGAGCCCTACCGCAAGCTCGGCCGCAACCAGCTGCGGGTCGGCATGTTCCCCGCCGTCGAGCCCGGCGACGTCGAGGCGCTGACCGCCTGTATCGACTGGGTCCTCGCCAACGTAGAAGGAGTCGCCAAGTGAAGGTCCTGGTGAAGGAGAAGATCGCCGATACCGGCGTCGACCTGCTGCGCGCCAACTTCGACGTCGATCTCGGGCTCGAGATGTCCGACCAGGAGCTGCGGGCGAAGATCGGCGAGTACGACGCGATCCTGATCCGCTCGGCGACGAAGATGACGCCGGAGCTGATCGAGCTGGCGACCAACCTGAAGGTGATCGGCCGCGCCGGCACCGGCGTCGACAACGTCGACATCCCCGCCGCCACCCGCCGCGGCATCATC
>DASYJK010000212.1:0-6076 GCA_035996525.1 Solirubrobacterales bacterium | reverse complement strand
CGCGTTCGCCGCCTTCAGCCAGGGCGAGGGCAACGTCCTCCTCACCTACGAGAACGAAGCGATCAAAGCCGAAAAGGAAGGCGAAGACGTCGAATACGTGATCCCGCCCTCGACGCTGCAGATCGAAACTCCGATCGCGGTCACGGAGAAGGCGCCGGAGCCGGCGGCCGAAGATTTCCTCAAGTTCCTCTGGTCCGACGCGGGCCAGGAACTGTGGGCTGAAAACGGCTACCGCCCGGTCAACCCGAAGCTGGTCGACCCGCAGCAGTTCCCGACCCCGAAGGATCTGTTCAAGATCAGCAAGTTCGGTGGCTGGGGCAAGGTCAACGACGAATTCTTCGACGAAGAATCCGGCTCGGTGGCCGCGATCGAGAACGAACTCGGAGTCTCCACCTCCGGCTGATCGATGGAGGCTCACGCTCAAAGCGCTCCAGCGTCACCCCGGGCGGGCCTGCGCCTGCCCGGGGTCGGCGCCGGCCTCGGCCGCGGCACGGTCGTGCTCTATCTGAGCCTGATCGTGCTGCTGCCGCTGGCGGCGCTGGTCGACCAGTCGCTCGAAGGTGGCCTCAGCACCTTCTGGACCCAGGTCACCTCGCCGCCCGCGCTCGACTCGCTGAAGCTGACGGTGGTCTGTTCGCTGATCGTCGTCGTCATCAACGGCTTCTTCGGCACGATCATCGCCTGGCTGCTGGTCCGTGACCAGTTTCCCGGCAAGTCCGCCGTCAACGCCGTCATCGACCTCCCCTTCGCGCTGCCGACGATCGTCGCCAGCCTGGTCCTGATCGAGCTCTACGGCGCCCACAGTCCCTTCGGGATCGACATCGCCCTGACCCGGGCCGCGATCGTCGTGGCCCTCTGCTTCGTCACCCTCCCCTTCGTCGTCCGCGCGGTGCAGCCGCTGCTGATCGAGATGGATCGCGAGATGGAGGAGGCGGCCGCCTCGCTCGGCGCCAGCGGCTTCACGATCTTCCGCCGCATCATCTTCCCCAACCTCCTCCCCGGGCTCGCCGCCGGCGTCGCCCTCGCCTTCGCCCGCGCCCTCGGCGAGTACGGATCGGTCCTGCTCTTCGCCGGCGGCCTGCCGGACACGCGCGTCTCCTCCGTCTTCATCGCCTCCCAAGTCGAGAACGGCCAGGACACCGGCGCCGCCGCGGTCTCGGTCGTGCTGCTGGCGGCGGCGATGGCGATGCTTGGCCTGATCACCCTGATCCAGCGCTGGAGCAGCAAACACGAGCGCAGCCAGGGCGCCGGTGCCGGCGGCCTGACCGTGATGCCGATGAGCGGCGAGGACTACACCGAGAAGGACGGCGACGAGTGAGGGCCACCAGCTCCATCCGCAGCCGCTGGGGCCTGCGCGTCCTCGGCCTCGGCTACCTCACGCTGCTTCTGCTTGCCCCCTTGGTGGCGATCTTCTACAAGACCTTCGAACACGGGTTGGCGCCGCCGCTGGACGCGATCACCTCGCCCGATGGCCTGCACGCGCTGAAGCTGAGCCTGCTGATGGTCGCGATCGCGGTGCCGCTGAACACGATCTTCGGGATCGGCTGCGCGCTGCTGCTGGTCCGCCACAAGTGGAAGGGCAACGCGGTGATCGACGCCGTGATCAACCTTCCCTTCGCGATCTCGCCGGTGGTGATCGGCCTCTCGCTCTTCCTCCTCTACGGCACCAAAGGCTGGCTCGGTCCGACCCTGGCCGAAAACGGGATCGAAATCCTCTTCTCGGTCCCCGGCATGGTCCTCGCCAGCATTTTCGTCTCGGTCCCGTTCGTGGTCCGTGAGACGGTGCCGGTGCTGCAGGAGATCGGGACCGAGCAGGAGCAGGCCGCCTCCACCCTCGGCGCCAACGCCTGGCAGACCTTCCGGCGGATCACCCTGCCCTCGATCCGCTGGGGCGTCGCCTATGGCGTCGTCCTCACCACCGCTCGCGTGCTCGGCGAGTTCGGCGCCGTCTCGATCGTCTCCGGCTCGCGCTCGGGCGAAACCGAAACGCTGCCGCTCTTCGTCAAAAAGGCCTTCGACAACTTCGAATTCGCCGGTGCCTACGGGGCCTCGGTCCTGCTTGCCGTACTCGCGCTTTCCACGCTCCTGGCAATGAACGTCCTAAAACGAAAGGAGGACGCCTGATGGGAATCACAGTCGAGGGAGCCTCTAAGCGCTTCGGTGACTTTCAGGCCCTCAACGATGTCTCCATAGAGGTGCCGAACGGCTCTCTGACCGCCCTGCTGGGCCCCAGCGGCAGCGGCAAGTCGACGCTGCTGCGGGCGATCGCCGGGCTCGAGACGCTCGACGGTGGCCGGGTCCTGATCGATGACGAGGACGTCTCGACCAAGCCGGTGCAGAAGCGGGAAGTCGGTTTCGTCTTCCAGCACTACGCCGCCTTCAAGCACATGACCGTGTTCGAGAACGTCGCCTTCGGCCTCAAGATCCGCCGTTGGAAGCGGCCGCAAACGCGTGAGCGAGTGCACGAGCTGCTGCGCCTGGTCCAGCTCGACGGTCTGGCCGGGCGCTTCCCCTCCCAGCTCTCCGGCGGCCAGCGCCAGCGCATGGCCCTGGCCCGGGCGCTGGCGGTGGAGCCGCAGGTGCTGCTGCTCGACGAGCCCTTCGGCGCGCTCGACGCCAAGGTCCGCAAAGACCTGCGCACCTGGCTGCGCCACCTCCACGAGGAGATGCACGTGACGACGATCTTCGTCACCCATGACCAGGAGGAGGCGATGGACGTCGCCGAGCAGCTGGTGGTGATGAACGAGGGCCGGGTCGAGCAGTCGGGCAGCGCCGACGACCTCTACGAGAACCCCGCCAACGAGTTCGTGATGAGCTTCGTCGGCGAGGTCAACCGGCTCGGCGACAGCTTCGTCCGCCCGCACGACATGGAAGTCGTGCTGGACGCCGACGAGCGCACCCAGGAGGGCATGGTGCAGCGGATCGTCGCCCTCGGCTTCGAGATCCGGGTCGAGTTCGTGCTCGCCGACGGAACTGAGATCTGGGCCCAGCTGACCCGGCCGGAGTTGCAGCGGCTGGAGCTGGAAGAGGGGCAGATCGCCTATCTGCGCCCGGCCCAGGCAAAGAGCTTCAACGGTTCGTCCCCGTCCGAGACCATTGGGGCCTCGACTCCCCACGGCTCACCCGACGAGGGCGACGCGGAGAAACCCGCAGCCGTCTGAAGAGGCGAAGGAGCGGGGCGCGCTTTTTGCCGGGTAGCGCCCCGCTCCCCCTCGCCGCACCGGCGATTCTCCTCCTCAAACCGGACCTTCGCCCTCCCGGCTCCGACTTTTTTCGTCCTTTTGCTTCTCGCTCTGCTATTGTTGACTTAGTTACTCAACTAAATAGAGAAAGGGGACCAGGATGAGCAAGCGAGTGCAGAACACGACCTTCATCTCCAGGGGCCGGATCACGGGCCTGGTCAGGGACGAGACGCCGGCCGGCCTGGGACAGAACCGCACCACCCGCAGCGCCAATCGTGAGTCGGTCCAATCGGCCGCCGACGAGGCGCTCTTCTACCGGGCGCGCCTGATCCTCGGGGACGCCCTCCCCCGCCCCAACCGCTGAGCGGCGGGGCTCCGGGCCACAACGGTTCCGCGGTTCCCAATCCACTAAATGCGTGGAAATGGAACCGCGGAGCCGCTCAAAGGGGTAGCCAGGCGTTCCGCGGTTCCGTATCCACCAAATAGGCGGAATAGGAACCGCGGAACCTTTGGCCCACGCGGGCAGCTGTGCCCGTGGTTTCGGCTAGCTGCCTTTGGTGGTCGTCGTCGTTTCGACCGCTTCTTCGGGCTGCGGGGTGGCCTGAACCGCCAGGTTCCACCCTTTCAGCGTGAAGGTCACGTTTTTGGCGCCGGCGTACTGGACGGCAACCGTGTGGCCGCCCTTGGAGAGAACGCTCGTGATCGTCGCGGTGCCGACAATCGGCACCGGCGTCGGCGTCGCCGCCGTCGAGGGGACCAGGTTGACTTTGCTGGCCACCTGACCGTCGACGAGGATCGAGACCGGGCAGGCCTGGTCAGGACCCGGTTTGGCCGCGGTGCAGGTCGCGTTACCGGAGAACGTGATCACGACCGAGCTGACTTTGGCCGGAGTCGCGAACGAGGTGAACGCGGTCGGGATGTAGCCGGCCGTGGGTGACGAGATCGGCCCGAACGGAGCGCTGCCGGCGGCAATTCCGACGACCGAGGGCTGCGGCACCGCCGACTTGGCGACGTACAGGTTCGAGGCCGCCTTTTTCCGCAGGTACAGCGTCGACGCCTTCTTGTTGCTGACGTAGGTGGCCGCGGCCTTCTTCGCCGTCAGGAACGACTCGGCTTTCTTGGCCAGCGACGGCGTCACCGTCACCGCCAGCGCGACCACGGCGGCCACCGCGACGACCGTCGCCGCACGGGGGGACGAAATCCTTCTCTTCAACAATTGAACCTCCATTTCAGGGGCCTTGCCGGAGGTCCTTCTGCTCCTGCCGGGTGGCCTTTCTTTACTAAGTGAGTCAATAAACTACAGAAACTGCTAGCTTAAGGCCATCAAGTTGGTCAACAAAGTCTGTTAATCCCTGAAGGAAGGAAGCGCATCTGATGAGAATCAAGAGCCTCGCCATTGCGGTCATCGCCCTCGCAGGGCTTGCCGCACCGGCGTCGGCCGGAGCCGTAACCCTGATCGGGTCGGGATCCGTTGCCGCCCAGCCCGTGCTCCAGGCCCTCTTCTCGACGTACACGAAGAAGGTCAACAAAAGCGTCCACTTCGTCTACACCGCCAACGGCGGCAACGCCGGCGTCAAAGACGTCCAGAACGGCACCAGCCAGTTCGCCGGGCAGGCCCGCACCCCCCTCCCCAGCGACGCCGGGACGACCTACATCAAGATGTTCATGGACGGTCTCTGCCTCGACGTCAACAAAAAGAACCCGCTCGGCAACATCAGCATCCAGCAGACCCACGACATCTACCGCGGGCTGATCACCAACTGGAGCCAGGTCGCCCCCGGGGGTCTGACCACGACCATCGACCCGGTCGGCCGCGACACCAACGGAGGTACCTACAACTTCTTCCTCCAGGCTGTCCTCAACAACGAAGCGCCGGCGTCCAACGTCAACGCGCTGACCGCCGACGGCCTCGTCGTCAACGCGGTCAAGCAGGACGAAAGCGCGATCGGCTATGCCGGCCTCGCCTGGCAGGGCAGCAAGAAGCTGAAGCCCCTGAAGATCAACGGCATTCCCTGCGAAGCCAAGAAGATCAGCGTCGAGCCGCTCAAGTACCCGCTCTCGCGCTACCTGTTCATGGTGCTCCCGGGTGACGGCAGCACCAGCCCCCCGGCGCTGACCAAATTCATCGACTGGATGCGGCTCAGCCCGCTGGCCGGTGAAGTAATCAGCAAGGCCGGTGGCGTCCCGGCGTTCAACAAGAAGAAGTAGCCAGTTGAACGAGGAGTACCCCTCCGAGTACGGCCCGAAATGGTCAGACCAGCGCGTCGAGCGAATGCTCGGCGTGCTGGTCTGCGCCGTCGTCGGGCTGCTGCTGGCGATGATCGTCACCGTCCTCGTCCACGGCTGGCCCTCGTTCTCCCACAACGGCCTCTCCTGGTTCGGCGCCGGCGGCGACGTCGACGACCAGCTCAACGCGATCTCCCTCTCCGGCCAGTCCGGAGCCGAATACATCTACACCTTTCACGCCTGGCCGCTGATCTGGAGCACGATCCTGATCACCGGCGGCGCCGTCCTCATCGCTCTCTTCTCCGCCCTCTTCGTCTCCGTCTTCATCGTCGAGTTCGCGCCGGAGTGGATGAGCAACATCCTCCAGCCCGTCGTCCACTTCCTGGCCAGCGTGCCCTCGGTCATCTACGGCCTGATCGGGGTCGTCGTCCTCGTCCCCTTCATCGGCAACAACCTCGTCACCGAGCCGCAGAAGGCCTCGGTCGCCGGCGTCATCTCGCTCACCGGCTACAGCCTGCTGGCGGCGATCACGGTGCTGACGGTGATGATCGCGCCGCTGATGGTCTCGATCTTCAGCGACGGCCTGCGCTCGGTCAAACCGGGCTGGGTCGAGGGCTCGCTGGCGCTCGGCGTCAACCGCTGGCGGACGACCTGGAAAATCGCCGTCC
>DASYJK010000211.1:0-2703 GCA_035996525.1 Solirubrobacterales bacterium | reverse complement strand
GAAGGCGAGGTCGTGCGCGACCTCAAGCCGGTGATCGGCTACGTCCACACCGGGATCGAAAAGTCCTGCGAGGACAAGAGCTACTGGAAGGTCATCCCCTTCGTCGAGCGGATGGACTACGTCTCCTACTTCTTCCAGATGGAGGCCTACTGCGGCGCCGTCGAGCGCCTCGTCGGGCTGGAGATCCCGCCGCGGGCGAAATACCTGCGGACGATCTTCCTCGAGCTCAACCGGATCCACTCGCACCTGGTCTGGCTGGGAACGACGGCGCTCGACCTCGGCGCGATCTCGATGCTCTGGTACTGCTTCCGCGAGCGCGACCGCATCCTCGACCTGTTCGAAATGGCGACCGGGCAGCGGATGCACACCCGCTACTTCCAGGTCGGCGGCGTGATCGAGGACATCCCGCTCGGCTTCGAGGCCAAGTGCCGCTCCTTCGTCGAGGACATGCCCGTACGGGTCGGCCAGTACGAAGCGCTGCTGGACCGCAACGAGGTCTTCCTGCAGCGGACCAAAGGCGTCGGCATAGTCCCGCGCGAGCGGCTGCTGGAGCTGGGCGTGACCGGGCCGCTGCTGCGCGCCGCCGGCGAGCCCTGGGACCTGCGCAAGACCTTCGACTACCTCGCCTATCCGGAGATGGAGTTCAAGATCCCGGTCGGCACCGTCGGCGACAACTACGACCGCTACCGGGTGCGGGTAGCGGAGATGGTCGAGTCGGCGAGCATCGTCGGCCAGGCCCTGGACCTGCTCGAGGACGGGCCGTTCATCGCCGACGACCGCAAGTACGTGCTGCCGCCGCGCTCGGAGCTCTCGACCTCGATGGAGAGCCTGATCCACCACTTCAAGCTCGTCACCGAGGGCTTCCGGGTCGACCCCGGCGAGGTCTACTACGCGATCGAGAGTCCGCGCGGGGAGCTCGGCTGCTTCGTCCTCGCCGACGGCTCCTCGAAGCCGTCCCGCATCCACTTCCGCGACCCCTCCTTCGTCAACCTGCAGGCCTTCAGGGACATGGCGCTCGACAGCTACGTCGCCGACATGATCTGCAGCCTCGGGATGCTCGACCCGATCCTCGGGGGTGTCGACCGATGAGCCCCGTCGACGGCGCCGGCAGCAGCAACCCCAACCTTCCAGTCGACGTCGCTCTGACCGCGGGCCGCGTCCCCGACCGCGCCTCCGAGGGCGTCCCGGAGCTGCACGAAGTCGGCTGCCCGGAGGAGCTGCGGGAGCGGATCGAGGCGCTGATGGCACGCTATCCGGACCGCCACTCGGCCTCGATCCCGGCCCTGTGGGCGGTGCAGGAGCGCTACGGCTGGTGCACCCCGGAGGGGATCCGCCAGGCCGCCGCGGTGATGCGGGTGACGCCGGGCTACCTGGAGTCGGTCGCCAGCTTCTACGACCTCCTCCACACCGAGCGGGTCGGCAGCCACCGGATCGAGGTCTGCACCAACATCAGCTGCTGGATGCGCGGTGGCGACGAGCTGCTGGACGCGTTCAAGGCAGCGGCCGCGGACGATGACGACCTCTTCGTCACCGGCTTCGAGTGCCTCGGCGCCTGCGACATCGCCCCGATGGCCTCGATCGACCAGCGCTACTACGGCCCGCTCGAGGCGGCCGAGGCCGGCAAGGCGATCGGCCAGATCAAGGCCGGCGAAGACGTGCTCCCAGACAAGGACCTGGCCAAGCGCCCCCTCGCCGGCGACACCCTGGGGTCGACGGGCCGAAATGCCACGCCCAGCGTGGGAAATCGGCCCACCGACCGGGGGGAGGTCTGATGGCACACGAGTTGGAGACCCGCGTCCTGCTCGAGCACGCCGAGGACCCGGCGCTGCGCACGCTCGACGGCTACAAGCGGCTGGTCGGCGGCTACGCCACCCAGGAGAAGGCCTACCGCGAGATGGAGCAGGACGAGGTGCTCAAGGAGCTCGAAGACTCCGGCCTGCGCGGGCGCGGCGGCGCTGGCTTCTCGATGGGCAAAAAGGCCTCCTTCCTGCCGCGCGGCGAAATGGCCAAGTACCTCTGCTGCAACGCCGACGAGTCCGAGCCCGGCGCCTTCAAGGACCGGGAGCTGATGCAGCGCAACCCGCACCAGCTGATCGAGGGGATCGCGATCGCCGCCCTCGCCGCCGACGCCGGCCACGCCTTCATCTTCATCCGTGGCGAGTACGACCTTCAGGCCGACATCCTCGACGCCGCGGTCGCCGAAGCGTACGAGGCGGGCTACCTGGGGACGAACATCCTCGACTGCCACCGCGACCTCGAGCTGGTCGTCCACCGCGGTGCCGGCGCCTACATCTGCGGCGAGGAGACGGCGCTGCTGGACGCGCTCGAGGGCAAGCGCGGCAACCCGCGCCTGAAGCCGCCGTTCCCGGCCGTCCAAGGCCTCTACGGCGGGCCGACGCTGATCAACAACGTCGAGACGCTCTCCAACGTGCCGCGGATCGTCGCCAAGGGCGCCGACTGGTTCAAGGGCTTCGGCACCGAGCAGTCACCGGGGACCAAGGTCGTCTCGATCTCCGGCGGTGTCCGCCGCCCAGGCAACTACGAGGTCGAGCTGGGGATCCCGACCCGGGAGCTGATCTTCGGCCTCGCCGGCGGCCCCGAGCCCGGCCACGAGATCAAGGCCTTCTATCCCGGCGGCTCCTCCTCGCCGGTGCTGACCCCGGCCGAGCTCGACCTCCCCTACTCCTTCGAGGCGATGGCGGA
>DASYJK010000210.1:0-34629 GCA_035996525.1 Solirubrobacterales bacterium | reverse complement strand
CTCATTCTTGTCTCATTTCGGCGGCGTCGCGACGGCCCAATAGGCTCCGCTGCGAATGGCGGACCAGGCACGGCAGAAGGCTCTTTCGGATGTGCGCCGTGCCCAGGCCAAATTCGAGGGTGCCCAGAGCAAGGCCGAGGCGGCGCGCAAGGCCCGGCGCGAAAGCTTTGAGCGGGCGCGCAAGGCCGGACTGACGCTGCGGGAAATCGGCGAGGCGGCCGATCTGCACTGGTCGCGAGTGGGGGAAGTCCTCAAGAAATAGCCACTTGTCGGTACCTCCCGACAAAGTGCTACGCTCGCGGCATTCGAGAAAAGCGGCCCCCGGCGGCGCGGTAACGCCACCGAGGGCCTGACCACAAGGAGCGTGTACCTCCTCATGGCTGATGAGAACCCTACGGGCAAGAGCGCCGCCGAGCCTCCTACGCCCGCCGAACAAGACCTCCGCGATCAGGCCGTCGTCCTAACCCAAGTCCTGTCGAACTGGCCGACGCATCTGCGCGTCTCCGATCTCGTCCGCGAGATCGCCAGCGACCCTCGTGACTTCGCCCAGCGCGACAGGGTCGAACGCGCCATCCGCGACCTGGTTTCGGCCGGGCTGGTATTCCGCTGCGAATCAGTGGTCCTGCCGACGCGAGCGGCACTTCACTTCAACCGCCTTCCCTTCGAGTGATGGAGGACACCAGCGCCGTCGCCGAGCGCTTCGGCGAGAACCTCGTAGTCCAGCGTCGCCGAGCCAGGTTGTCTCAGGACGAGCTTGCCCGTCGGGCCTCGCTGCATCGAACGGAGATCGGGCTACTGGAGCGAGGGCTACGACTCGCCCGCATCGACACGGTGGTCAAGCTCTCCGGGGCGCTCGAAATGGAAGCCGGCTTCTTTTTCGACGGGCTCTCTTGGACGGCGGGGTCCAGCATCGACGGCGGCTTCTCAGTTGCTCGGCCCGAGGTACGCCAGCGGCGGGGACGGATTGACTGATGGGCCGCCCGCTGGACGACGGGGAGTTCGCCAGGCGCTTTGCCGAGAACCTTCTCCGCTATCGCAAGGCTGCCGACCTCAGCCAGGACCTGCTCGCTGACCTCGCTGCGATTCACCGCACCGAGATCAGCCAGCTTGAGCGGGGTCTGCGCATCCCTCGCGCCGACACGCTGGTCAAGCTCTGCGTGTCCTTGGAAGTCGATCCCAATGAGCTACTGGAGGGGATCGGCTGGAAGCCACCCAGGATCGACACCGGCCACTTTGAGTTCCCGCGCTTGTCAACGGCGGCCGAGGATTAGGGGCAGTTGCTCCGCTGGAAATTCCCACGCCAAATTGTTGCGCCGGCGTCGATCCCTGCAAGCCCCGCTGCGCCGAGGCTGCTTCGCCCCTCGCTGCGCTCGGGTTCCGGGATCGCCGTCCGACGCAGTTTGGCGATGGTGATTTCCAGCGAGGGAATGGAGCCAGATATGTACCTGTCAACCGATCAGAAGAGGCAAGCGCAGGCGGGCCGAAGCGGTGCCGGAGCGCGTCTTGTCGGCATGAGCGAAACGCTGCGCACCGCCGAGGAAGTTGCGGAGCGGCTGCGAGTCCCAAAGACATGGGTTTATCGGGCGGCGCGGGAAGGGCATTTGCCTTCCGTTCGCTGCGGGCGCTACCGTCGTTTCGATGACCGTGACGTGGACCGCTGGATCGACGGCCAAAGAGGTCAAGCCGTCGAGTCGGTGGGCTGAGTCATGAGCGACAAGAGCCGCGAGGCGACCGGCTTCGTCCGGGAAATCGACCGTCGCGATGGGCCGGTCTTCTACGCGCTGTTGCGGATGCCCGATGGTCGTCGTCTGCAACGAAGGCTCGGGCCTGTGTGGGCCAAGCGCAGTCGGCCACCTGCCGGGTACCTGACGAGAGCCCAGGCAGAGGCTCGCTTGGATGCGATGCTCAACGGCCAAGACGAGGCGGTGCCGGTTGAGATGCCGGCGGGACTCGGCGTCAGCTTCGGGCGGATCGGGCGCGAGCACCTTGACTACATCGAAAACGACCGCAAGCGGCGGCGCTCGACGGTGCAGGACTACCGGCGGGAGTTGGAGCGCGTGCTGATCCCGGAGTTCGGCGAGGAGACGCCAGCGGAAGAGATCACCAGCGAGCGGATCGACCGATACCGGGTGCGCATGGTCAAGGAAGACGTGCTTGCGCCCCGCACGATCAACAAGCGCCTTGCTCAACTCCATGCGATCTTCAAACGGGCTCAGAAGACCCACGGGTTGCCGGCTAATCCCGTAGCGGGAGTCGAGCGCCAGCCCCACAAGCCGTCGGGCGACTTCTCGGCCCTGTCCTCCTCAGAGGTCAAGTTGCTCGCCGCGAACGCCGTCAACGCCCAGGACGGGGCGCTCTTTGAGGTCGCCGCCTTCACCGGCTTGCGGCTCGGGGAGTTGCGGGCGCTGCGCTGGAGTGACGTCGATTGGCTGCGGCGGCTCGTCCACGTACGGCGCTCCTTTACCCGGGGCGATGAGGGGCCGCCGAAGTCGGGCAAGGTGCGGAGCGTTCCGCTGGTCGATCAGGCAGCACGGGCTCTCGATCAACTGAGCCGCCGGGAGCGCTTCACGGGTGAGGACGATCTCGTCTTCGTCAACGCGATAGGGGAGCAATTTGAGGAGTCGGCGATGCGTCGTCGCTATTACGCCGCCCTCAAGGGGGCCGAACTTCCGCACGTCCGCTTCCACGACCTGCGTCACACCTTCGGCACCCTCGCGGTGCAGGCGTTCCCGCTAACCGACGTGAAGGCATACATGGGCCATGCAGACATCCAGACGACGATGATCTACGTCCATCACGTGCCCCAAAACGACGCCGCCGACAAGCTCTCTCGGCTGCTTGAAAACGACACGAAAAACGAAGTTGGGTGCACGCCGGGTGCACGCTCGGGTTTTGACGACAATCCCCAGGAGCCCGAAAGTGGCGATTTGCAGGGAGAAGACGATGCCGGTGGAGGGACTCGAACCCCCGACACGCGGATTATGATTCCGCTGCTCTAACCAGCTGAGCTACTCCGGCGAGGGACGGGCATGGTAGCGATGGAGGGCTCGGTTTCGGCGGCCGCGGGCGCCTGCGATCCTTGCTTGCATGGTCGATGGCTCAGGTCGCACTCCGGGATCGGGCTGGGCGGCGATGCGGCCGCTGCTGGTCGGGTTCCTGCTGCTCGTCGACGGGTTCGCGGTCGCTTCGCTGGCGATCGTCCGGCCCGGGGGCTGGTTCCCGCCCTTCCTCGCCTTCGGCTCGGTGCTGCTCGGATTGCTCTGGTTCGAGGTCTGGGCCCTGCGCCACCGGCACGATGACTCTTGAGGCCGAGGAGGCGATTTGGTGGAGCGCGTTTCTCCAATCGGAACTCTGCGACCGACGCTTGCAGGGGAAAGACCCATTGTTCGCCGTTGAGGGCTAGGGTGGCGGAGTGAGCACCGAGGAGTTGGACAGGGCGGTACGCACGGTTGTTCGGGAGTGCATGAGCGTCTCCCCGGGCGAGGAGGTGCTGGTGGTCTGCAACCCGGCGACCGAGGAGATCGGTGCGCTGATGCGGATCGAGGCCCAGGGCGACGGCGCGACCGCGACCCTGGCGGTGATGTCCGAGCGCGAATCGGCGGCCGGCGAGCCCCCGGACGTGGTCGCGGCGGCGATGGTCGAGGCCGACGTGGTGCTGGCGCCGACGATCCAGTCGATCTCCCATACCGACGCCCGCCGCAAGGCGAGCGAGGCGGGCGTCCGCATCGGCAGCCTGCCGGGCGTGACCGAAGACATGCTGACCCGGCTGATGACCAGCGACCTCTCCGAGGTGCGGCGCCGCGGCTGGGCGCTCAGCGGCTTCCTCAACGGCGGTGCCGAGGCCCGCATCACCTGCCGCCACGGCAGCGACCTGCGGCTCGGCCTCGGCAACCGGCTCTCGATCGTCGATGCCGGCGAACTCGGCAGCCGCGGTGCCTTCGGCAACCTGCCCTGCGGCGAGGCCTTCATCGCCCCGATCGAGGGGACCGCGGAGGGCACGCTGGTGGTCGACGGCTCGATCGCCGAAGTCGGCCTGCTCGACACCCCGACCTCGCTGACAATCCGCGGCGGTCACCTGACCGGTGCCACCGGCGGCGACGGGGACGCCCTGATGGAGCTGCTCGGCGCCCATGGCGAGGACGGCTTCAACGTCGCCGAGCTCGGGGTCGGCACCAACGAAGAGGCGCTGCTGACCGGCAACGTGCTCGAGGACGAGAAGATCCTCGGCACCTGTCACGTCGCCTTCGGTGCCTCGGCCGCGATCGGCGGCACCGTCCAGGTCCCGGTTCACCTCGACTGCGTGATCCTCGAACCGACGATCGAAGTCGACGGCGAGACGATCGTCAGCGGCGGCGACCTGCTGCTCTGAGTCGCGCGGCCGCCGCGGCCGGCGGCTAGCCTCAGGCGATGCCGCCGCTGCTCGCCGTTCCCAACCTCTCCGAGGGCCGCGACCGCGAGCGGCTGGCCACCCTGGCGACCGCCTTCGGCCGCGGTGTCTCCCTGCTCGATCGCCACACCGACGCCGACCACGACCGCACCGTCTTCACCCTCGCCGGCCGGCCCGGCCCGCTGATCGAGGCGCTGGTCGGCGGCGCTGAGGAGGCGCTGGAGACGATCGACATGGGCGAGTACCGCGGCGCCCACCCGGCGGTCGGCGCCCTCGACGTCTGTCCGCTGGTCTGGCTCGACGCGGCCGACCGCGAGGCCGCCCGCACCGAGGCGGTCGCGGCGGCGGCGCAGATCGGCGGGCTGGGAGTCCCGGTCTTCCTCTATGGCGAGCTGGCGCGGGATCCGGGCCGGGCCGAGCGCGCCTACTTCCGCAACGGCGGCCTGCCGGAGCTGTGGCTGCGGATGCAGGCGGGGGAGCTGCGGCCGGACTTCGGGCCCGACCTGCCGCACCGGCGCGGCGGCGCCACCCTGGTCACGGCCCGCCCGCCGCTGGCCGCCTTCAACGTCGAGCTCGATAGCGGCGACGTCGAGGTGGCGCGCTCGGTCGCCGCCGGGCTGCGCGAGTCGGGCGGCGGGCCGGCCGGGGTGCGGGCGATCGGGCTGCTGCTCTCGAGCGGCCGCGCCCAGGTCTCGACCAACGTCCACGACCCGCTGGCGGTGCCGCTGGGCACGGTGGTCGAGCGCGTGCGGGCGCTGGCGGCGCCGCTCGGCGCGCGGCCGCTGGAGGCGGAGCTGATCGGCCTCGCTCCGGCCGCCGCGCTGGCCGGCTATCCGGCGGACGTGCCGATCCGCGGCTTCGACCCCGAGCTGCACCTGATCGAGCGGCGGCTCGCCGCCGCGACCGATTAGATTCCGCCTATGGCCCAGACCAAGAAAAAACGCCGCCGCAAGCGCCGCGGCACCCAGGGCGGGCGCATCGACACCACCACCCGCTCCAAACCCCGTACCCGCGCCGAGGCCAAAGCCCGCGCCCGCAGCGGCAAACGCAAACCGACCGAGAAAGCCGACCTGCCGCCGACCTGGCGCAGCTCCTTCATCCGCGGCATCACCGCCGCCGTGATCTTCTTCATGATCCTGTTGCTGCTGTTCAAACGCCCGCTCGGCGCCTCGCTGGCCCTGGGCGCCTTCATGCTCGTCTTCTACATCCCCGCCGGGTACTTCATTGACATGACCCTGTGGCGGCGGCGCGAGCGGGCGCGGATGCGCTCCCAGGGCAACTAGCCCCGATGGCGCTCGACGTCGAGATGCTCACCGTCGGCTCGATCGCCGAGAACTGCTTCCTGCTGCGCCGCCAGGGCTCTGGCCGCGTCCTCGTCATCGACCCGGGAGAGGAGGCGGAGCGGATCCTCGCCGCCGCCGGCGAGCTCGGCACGGTCGAGGCGATCCTGCTCACCCACTGCCACTTCGACCACATCGGCGCCGTCGCCCCAGTCGCGGCGGCCACCGAGGCGCCGGTCTACTGCCCGGCGATCGAGGTGCCGGTCCTCGCCGACATCATGGCCTTCGTCCCCTGGGAGGGGTTCGGCCCCTACGAGAGCTACGAGGCCGACGAGACCGTCGCCGGCGGCGAGACGCTGGAGCTGGCCGGACTGGAGCTGGACGTGATCTTCACCCCCGGTCACAGCCCCGGCCACGTCACCTACTCGGTCCGCGGCGAGGAGGCGATCTTCTCCGGCGACGTGCTCTTCCAGGGCTCGGTCGGCCGCGTCGACCTCCCCGGCGGCGACGGCCCGACCCTGATCGCCTCGATCGGCACCCTGCTCGACACCCACTCCGACGAGACCGTCGTCCATCCCGGCCACATGGGGATCACGACGCTGGGGGCCGAGCGTGTCTCCAACCCCTTCCTCGCCTCGTTGGCGCGGTAGGGGCCCGCCGCCGGTCGAATAAGGTCGCTGCAACGATGGCGAGCAAGTACCAGGCACCGCGCGGGACCTTCGACGTGCTGCCCGCGCAGGCGCGCGGGCGGGCGCGGATCGAGCGCGCCGCGGCGGCGATCTTCGCCCGCGCCGGCTACGAGCCGATCGCGACGCCGGCCTTCGAGGACACCGAGCTGTTCGAACGCGGGGTCGGCAAGTCGACCGACATCGTCCGCAAGGAGATGTTCACCTTCGAGGACAAGGGCGGGCGTAGCCTGACCCTGCGGCCGGAGGGCACGGCGCCGATCTGCCGCGCCTACGTCGAGCACGGGATGCACAAGCTGGCCCAGCCGGTGAAGCTCAGCTACACGGGCCCGTTCTTCCGCCACGAGCGCCCGCAGGCGGGGCGCTACCGTCAGTTCCACCAGCTCGGGGCCGAGTGCATCGGCACCGACTCGCCGCTGGCCGACGCCGAGGCGATCATGCTGCTCTCCGACCTGCTCGGTGAGCTCGGCGTGCCGGGGGTGGAGTTGCGGCTCGGCAGCCTCGGCTCGCTCGACGCGCGGCGCGTCTATCTGGAGGAGTTGAAAGCGCACCTGCACGCGCACGAGGGCGAGCTCTCCGACGACGTCCGCGAGCGCATCGACATCAACCCGCTGCGCGCCTTCGACTCCGACCACGAGGGGACGCGCGGGGTGATGGCGAGCGCGCCGACGATCGTGGGGGCGCTCGAGGGCGAGGACGCCGAGCATTTCGCCGCGGTGCGCGCCCTGCTCGACGGCGCCGGCATCGATTACGCCGTCGACCCGACCCTGGTCCGAGGCCTCGACTACTACACGCGGACGATCTTCTCCTTCGTCTGCGACGCGCTCGGGGCGCAGTCGGAGATCGGCGGCGGCGGCCGCTACGACGGGCTGATCGCGCAGCTCGGCGGGCCGGCGACGCCGGCGGTCGGCTGGGCGGCCGGGATCGAGCGGATCCTGCTGGCCCTGGACGAAGAGGAGGAGGCGCCGGGGCGCGATGCCTTCGTCGCGATCGCCGACGACGGCCAGCGACAGCGGGCGATGGCGCTGGCGGTCGAGCTGCGCCATGCCGGCCTCTCGGCCGAGATCGACCTTGCCGGGCGCAGCCTCAAGGGCCAGCTCAAACAGGCCAACCGGATCGGCGCCCGCCGCGTCCTCATCCTCGAGGCCGACGGCTCCGCGCAGCTGCGCGACATGGGCACCGGAGAGCAGCGGCCCGCCGACCCCGGCAATCTTGTCGACGAGATGACTGGAGGAGAGTCGTGAGCGATCTGCCGGCCCTGAGGCCAAACGGGTTCCGCGACACCTGGTGTGGGCAGGTGCTGGGCGACCGCGTCGACTCCGAGGCGCGGGTCGCCGGCTGGGTCCACCGCCGCCGCGACCACGGCGGCCTGATCTTCATCGACCTGCGCGACCGCACCGGCATCGTCCAGCTCGTCTTCCACCCCGACAGCTCCGGCGAGTCGTTTGAGCGCGCGCACGAGCTGCGGGCCGAGGACGTGCTGACCGCGGCCGGGACCGTGGTCCGGCGCTCGGCCGAGACCGTCAACCCGGAGCTGCCGACCGGCGAGGTCGAGCTCAAGGTGACCAGCGCCGAGCGGCTGGCCGACGCGGAGACGCCGCCATTCCAGGTCGAGGGCTTCTCCGGCGAGGTCGGCGAGGACGCGCGCTTGCGCCACCGCTATCTCGACCTGCGGCGTGAGCAGATGCGCGAGGCGCTGATGCTGCGCCACCAGGTGACCCGGGCGATGCGGGAGTTCCTCGACGGGGAGGGCTTCGTCGACGTCGAGACGCCGGTGCTGACCCGCTCGACGCCGGAGGGCGCGCGCGATTTCCTCGTCCCCAGCCGTCAGCAGCAGGGCTCCTTCTACGCGCTGCCGCAATCGCCGCAGCTGTTCAAGCAGCTGCTGATGGTGGCCGGCTTCGAGCGCTATTACCAGGTGGCCCGCTGCTTCCGCGACGAGTCGACCCGGGCCGATCGCCAGGCCGAGTTCACCCAGCTCGACATCGAGATGTCGTTCGTCGACGGTGAGGACATCATCGAGGTCAACGAGCGGCTGCTGGCCCATGTCTTCGAGCGCGCTGGCGGTCCCCAGATCGAGCTGCCGATGCGGCGCATGTGTTATGACGAGGCGATGGGCCGGTTCGGCACCGACCGCCCCGACCTGCGCTTCGGGTTGGAGCTGGTCGACCTCGGCGACGCCCTGCGTGAGACCGAGTTCAAGGTCTTCCGCTCCGTGCTCGACGGTGGTGGCGCGATCCGCGGCATCAACGCCGGCAAGCGGGAGCTGCCGCGCTCGGAGCTCGACAAGCTGATCTCGCGGGCGCAGGAGCTCGGTGCCAAGGGCCTGGTCTGGGCCTTCCGCGAGGGCGAGGGCTGGCGCTCGCCGACCGCGAAGTTCCTCAGCGACGGGGAGCTGGCCGATTTGAACGAGCGGCTCGGGGCCGAGGAGGGCGACCTGCTGCTGCTCGTCGCCGACCAGCGCTCCGTGACCGACGCGGTGCTGGGGCAGATGCGGATCGACCTGGCGGAGAAGTTCGGGCTGATCGACGAGGACGACCACGAGCTGGTCTGGATCGTCGACTGGCCGCTGATGGAGTGGAACGCCGAGGAGCAGCGCTGGGACTCGTTGCACCACCCGTTCACGGCGCCGGCGGGCGAGTTCGACCCGGAGAACCCGGGCGCGGCTCGTGCGGTCGCCTACGACGTCGTCTGGAACGGCCAGGAGCTGGGAGGCGGCTCGATCCGCATCCACGACGCCGAGACCCAGCAGCAGGTCTTCGCGGCGTTGGGGATCGACGCTGAGACCGCCGAGGATCGCTTCGGCTTCCTGCTCGAGGCGCTGCGCTACGGGGCGCCGCCGCACGGCGGCATCGCCTATGGCGTCGACCGCATCGTCCAGCGGCTCAGCGGCGCCGAGACGATCCGCGACGTGATCGCCTTCCCCAAGACCGCCTCCGGCTTCGACCTGATGGTGGGCGCGCCGGCACCGGTCGACGAGACCCAGGTGCGGGACCTCGGGATCGCGATCCACCAGCGTAAGCTGCCGGGCCACTGAGATGGCCTTCCGGGACTGGCTTCCACGCAGGTGGCGCCCGGCTCCCGGTCCCGGCCAGACGCCGGTCTTCGTCGACGACCCCAGCTTCGACAGCTGGGAGGTCGTACGCGACTTCGCCGACCTGAGGACGGCGCGAGCCTGGCACCAGGCCCTGATCGAGGCCGGGATCGAGGCGGCGCTGACCGCCGACTGGCCGCTCGATCGCTTCGGTCACGGCGACATCGCCCTGCGCGTTCCGGCCGACCGCTGGAGCGAGGCCGAGCTGCATCTCTCCAACCTCGACAGCGACGATTTCTAGGCCCCGCCAGGGGTCTTCAGAGACTCGTCCTGCGTGAGCGCCGACGGTGGTACGGTTGAGCCCAGGCTCGAGCCCGTACGAGAGCCGTCTCACCGTTTGACCCAACACAAACGGCGCGGGAGCCGGGAGTCTTCAGGCCTCTTGGGGTCAGGAGCAGGCACCCACCTTCATTTGAAGGGATCAAAGCCAGAGGCGGCAACGGCGGGCTGGGGCCTTTTTTGTTGCCCTTTGCGCGCCACTCGCGCGTCGAGGCCGGGCACCATCGCCAAAGGCAATTGACGAGCGATGCATTTTCCGGCTGAGAGACGGAAAACGCATCGTTCGTCCCGAGGGCGATGGGGGGACGGTGGGGATGGGGCGTGCCGAGGGGCCGGATCACGTGATCGGAGAGCTGGCCGAGCGTCAACATGGGCTCGTCGCTCGCCGCCAGCTCCTGGAACGCGGCTTCACGAGGGGAGCGATCGAAGCCCGAGTCGATCGCGGTCAGCTCTACGTGGTGCACCAAGGCGTGTACGCGGTTGGGCACCGACTGCTCGCCGTGCACGGCCGATGGATGGCGGCGGTCCTCGCGTGTGGTCCCGACGCCGTGCTCAGCCGCCGGTCCGCAGGACAGCTATGGGGGATCGTGCCGATGGCGAGTCGCTGGCCGGAAGTGACGAGGCCGTCGGCCTGTCGCGGCCTCGACGGGATCTCGATTCATCGCGGCCTGCTCCCGCCGGACGAGCGTGGAGAGCTGGTGGGGATTCCGGTGACCTCGGTGGCGCGGACGCAGTTCGATCTGGCCGGAATGCTCCCGAAGCGGGGGTTGGAGCGGGCGATGCACGAGGCGGAGGTGAAGGGGCTGACCGACCGGCTCTCGTTGTGGGATCTCCTGGAGCGGTATCCGCGGCGACGGGGGGCGGGGAATCTGCGGGCGGTGCTCGGGGCGAAGATGCCGGTGGGGATCACGCAGACGGAGCTCGAGGAGCTGTTCGTCGAGTTCCTCGACGAGTACGGACTGCCGCGACCGCGGCTCAACCCGACGCTGCCGGTGCGCGGGCGGCTGCTGAGGCCGGACTGCATGTGGCCCGAGCGGCGGTTGCTGGCCGAGCTCGACGGGCGCGAAATCCACGGCACGGATGAGGCGTTCGAGAGCGACCGGCAGCGGGATCGGATCCTGCTGGTCGAGGGTTGGCGGTCGACCCGGATCACCTGGCGTCAGCTGCGCGTGGAACGAGCGGAGATCGCCGCCGATCTGCGGGACCTGCTGGAGGGGCAGAGCCTCAGACCCGCTTAGCGCGGTGGCGCGGTCGCTCTGGTTCCGGCTCTGCATCGTGGCGCTCTTCCCAGGCTCCCTACCCTGTTGTCATGGATCGAGAGCTGTTCGAGCACTATCTGCGCGACGAGAGCCGGCGGGGCGCCGCGGCGGAGGGCTCCTTTACCGGCGCCGCCGGAGGGGCGGCCTGCGGCGATCTCTCGCGGGTCTCGTTCCTGGTCGAGGATGAGCGGATCGCGTCGGTCAGCTTCGATGCCGAGGGTTGTGGGGCGACCAAGGCCGCTACCGCTGCGGTTGCCGAGATGATCGATGGGGTGCCGGTCTTGGAGGCCGCCGCAATCGAGATCGATGCCGTCGACGCGGCGATCGGAGGGCTGACCCCGGCCAAGCGGCACGCCGCCCAGCTCGCCGCCGATGCGCTCCACCGGGGGCTCGCGAGCGCTGCGGCCTCTTCGGATCGGCTCGCGCTCCCGCCCACGGAAACCGCGGCTCGCGGATCGGTCTCGCCGGCCGGCGAGCGCGTCGCCGTCGCCATGTCCGGCGGTGTCGACAGCGCCGTCGCCGCCCTGCTCGAGCGCGAGCGTGGGGCTGAGGTGGTCGCCGTCACGGTCAAGCTCTGGGCCGATCCCGACACCGACGGGGCCAAGGCCTGCTGCTCGCCGGAGGCGGTGCTCGGCGCCCGCGGCCTCGCGCACTCGCTCGGCATTCCTCACTTCACGCTCGACCTCGAGGAGGAATTCCGCCGTCGCGTCGTCGGCCGCTTCATCGACGGCTACACCGCTGGCAGCACGCCCAACCCCTGCGTCCTCTGCAACGGCGAGGTGCGGATCGCGGCGATGGTCGATCTCGCCGAGCGGCTCGGCGCCGACCGGCTCGTCACCGGCCACTACGCGCGGATCGTCGAGGACTCCGACGGGCCGCTGCTGGCCTCCGCCGCCGACGAGGCCAAGGACCAGAGCTACATGCTGGCGGCGCTGCCGCCGCGGCTGCTCGGCCGGCTCTCCTTTCCGCTGACCGAGCTGACCAAGCCCGAGGTGCGCGAGATCGCCGCCCGCCACCAGCTCACGGTCGCGAAGAAGCCCGAGAGCCAGGACCTCTGCTTCCTCGCCGGCCAGGGCAAGCGCAAGTTCCTGCGCCGCCATGGCGGCCTCAGCGACAACGAGGGGGCGGTGCTCGACCGTTCCGGCGCCACCGTCGGCAGCCACAACGGCCACCACAACTTCACCGTCGGCCAGCGCCGCGGGATCGGCGTCTCCGCTCCGGAGCCGCTCTACGTGACCGCCACCGACGCCGTCACCAACACGGTCACGGTCGGCACCCGAGCCGAGCTCGAAACCCGCCGCGTCCAGGTCCGCGACGCGACCCTGCACCGCGACGGCGCCCGCGTCGACGCGGTCCGCCTGCGCTACCACTCGCGCGCCCTGCCGGCCTCGATCGGCGCCGCCGGCGCCGGCCGCCACGCCGCCCTCGAGGTCGAGCTGGGCGAGGAGTTCGTCGGCGCCTCGCCGGGCCAGACGGCGGTGCTGCTGGAGGGCGAGACGATCGTCGGCCACGGCACGATCGCCGCCGCGGCCTGACCGCTTCCACGAGACGCGCTGTAGGCCAAGCCCTTTCCGCCAGCGAAATATTTAGGCTCCCTCACATGAAGGCCCAGCAGATCCGCGACACCTACCTCTCGTTCTTCGAGCAGCGCGGCCACAAGGTGGTCCGGTCGGCCTCGCTGGTGCCCTCTTCGCACGACCCCACGGTGCTGCTGACCACGGCCGGGATGCAGCCCTTCAAGCCCTACTTCCTCGGCCGCGAGAAGCCGCCGGCGCCGCGCCTCACCGACGTCCAGAAATGCTTCCGCACGACCGACATCGAGGAGGTCGGCAACACCGCCCGCCACCTCACCTTCTTCGAGATGCTCGGCAACTGGAGCTTCGGGGACTACTTCAAGGATCAGTCGATTCCCTGGGGCTGGGAGCTCTCGACCGAGGGCTTCGGGATGGATCCGGAGCGCATCTGGGTCACCGTCTTCGGCGGCGACGAGGAGCTCGGGCTCGGCCCTGACGAGGAGGCGATCGCACTCTGGGGCGCCATAGGCGTGCCAGACGAGCGCATCGTCCGGCTCGGCCGCGAGGACAACTTCTGGCAGGGCGGGCCGACCGGGCCCTGCGGCCCGTGCTCGGAGCTCTACCTCGACCGCGGCCCCGAGTTCGGCGACGAGGACGAGCGTCCGGGCAGCGACGGTGACCGCTTCCTCGAGTTCTGGAACCACGTCTTCATGAGCTACGACCTGGCCGAGGACGGGACCCTGACCGAGCTGCCGACCCGCAACATCGACACCGGCATGGGCCTGGACCGGATGGCGGCGATCCTCCAGGACGTGCCCTCGGTCTACGAGACCGACCACGTGCGACCGCTGATCGACCTCGCCGAGGAGCTGAGCGGCCACGGCTACGAGGAGGGCGAACGGGTGACGCGGGCGATGCGGATCGTCGCCGACCACTCGCGCGGTGCCGCCTTCCTGATCGCCGACGGCGTCGTCCCCTCGAACGAGGACCGCGGCTACATCCTGCGCCGGATCATGCGGCGGGCGATCCAGCAGGGCAACACGCTCGGCCTCGAGGCGCCCTGGCTCGGCCGCTTCGCCGAGCGCACGATCGAGCTGATGGGCGACGCCTACCCGGAGCTGGTCGCCGAGCGGGAGACGATCGCCCGCTGGGTCGACGACGAGGAGGAGAGCTTCGGGCGCACGCTGGAGCGCGGGACCGAGCTGCTGCGGCAGCTGATCGTCACCGCCAAGGAGTCGGAGACCTCCTGGGTCGACGCCGCCGACGCCTTCAAGCTCCACGACACCTACGGCTTCCCCTACGACCTGACCAAGGAGCTGCTGGCCGAAGAGGGGCTGGCGGTCGACGACGATGGGTTCGAAGAGCTGATGGAGGAACAGCGCAGCCGCGCCCGCAGTGGCGGCGCCAACGCCCACGGCTCCGAGGACTCGCACGAGAAGGTGATCGCCTTCGCCGCGACGGCGCCGCCGACCCGCTTCGTCGGCTTCGAGACGCTCAGCGCCAGCACCGGCCTCGCCGCCGTCCAGGACGATGACGGCCGCGCCCTGGTCAAGCTCGAGGAGAGCCCCTTCTACGCCGAGGGCGGTGGCCAGGTCGCCGACTCCGGCGTGCTGCGCTGGGCGAGTGGGGAGGAGGCCGAAGTCGTCGAGGTCTACAGGGTCGGAGACGACCAGGTGCTCGAGGTTGTTCCCCGCCGCCCCCGGACGCGTGAAGGCGGGCACGAGGCTTCCGGTGATGATGAGCGCGCCCGCCTGGGAGCAGAGGAGGCGGCGGTTGATGTTCAGGTCGACCACGGCGCCCGGCACGCGACGATGCGCAACCACACCGCCACCCACCTCCTGCACGCCGCCCTGCGCGAGCGGCTCGGGACCCACGTGCGCCAGGCCGGTTCCTCGGTTCGCCCCGACAAGCTGCGCTTCGACTTCACCCACGGCCAGGGGCTGAGCCCGGCCGAGCTCGCCGATGTCGAGGACCGGGTCAACGAGTGGGTCAAGGCGAGTGCGCCGGTGCGCTGGATCAACATGGACCGGGCCGAGGCCGAGAAGCTCGGGGCGATGGCCCTGTTCGGCGAGAAATACGGCGAGTGGGTGCGGGTGGTCGAGGTCGACGGCGTCTCACGCGAGCTCTGCGGCGGTACCCACGTCGCCAACAGTGCCGAGGTCGGCATCTTCAAGATCGTCTCCGAAGGCTCGAGCGCCGCCAACGTGCGCCGGATCGAGGCGATCACCGGGCCAGCCGCGATCGACTTCTTCCGCGAGCGCGACGGTCAGCTGCGCGAGGCGGGCGACCTGCTCGGCAACGCCCAGGACCCGCTCGCCGCCGCCCGCCGCGCGGCGGAGAGGCTGAAGGAGGCCGGCGCCGGCGCCGAGCAGGCCCAGCGCCAGCTCGCCGGTGAAGAGGCCGACGCGCTGACGGCCGCAGCCGAGCAGCTGGCTTCGGGCGGGGGCGGCACGGTCGCGCTCGTCGTCGGCCGCGCCACGCCAGGCAACCCCAAGCAGCTGCTCGAGATCGCCAACCGGATCCAGTCGAAGCTCGGTGGCTCCTCGGCCGTCGTCCTGGGCGGCGCGGACGGAGAGAAGGTCGGACTCGTCGCACTCTTCTCGAAGGAGGCGGTGGCCCAGGGGATCTCGGCCGCGCAGACGATCCGCGAGGCGGCGCCGCTGATCGGCGGCGGTGGTGGCGGCCGCGACGACATGGCCCAGGCCGGCGGCAAGGACCCGGCCAAGCTCGACGAGGCTCTCGCCGCGGCCCGCGCCACGATCGAGCGGGAGCTCGCCTAGCGATGCGTGTGCTCGCCCTCGACCACGGCACCGTGCGCATCGGCTGCGCCCTCTCCGATCCCAGCGGCACCCTGGCGACGCCACTGCCAGTGATCGAACCACCGGAGCCACGGGCCGTCGTCGAGTTGGTCGCCGAGCACGGGGTCGAGCGAGTGGTGGTCGGCCTGCCGCTGCACCTCAGCGGCGAAGAGGGCAGTCAGGCGGCGCTCGCCCGTGGTTTCTGCGCCGAACTGGAAGCGATGCTGTCGATTCCGATCGAGACCTACGACGAGCGCCTGACCACGAAGATGGCGGACGCGACCAGGCGCGGCGGCGCCACGGGGGCCCGCGATTCGATCGCCGCCGCCCACCTGCTGCAGGCCTACCTGGCCGGACTGGCCGCGATCGAGGAGCGGGCCGATGACTGACGACTGGCTGCCCGAGGACCCCTTCGCCAGTCCCGAGGACCCGGCCGCGCGCGAGCGCGAGCGGCGCCGGCTCGAGCGTGAGGAGAAGCGGCGCCGGCGGGAAGAGAAGCCGGGCAAGAAGGAGAGCAGGTGGGGCAAAAAGGACGGGGGTGCGGGGGGAGGCTCGGGGGATGACTCGCCGTCGCAACAGCGGGGAGGCTCCGTCGAGTCATCCCCCGAGCCTCCCAACGGATCGCCTGCTGCTGAGCCTCCACGCGGATCGCCTGTCGCTGAGCCGCCACTGGCGCCGCGGACGTCGGAGGAGGAGTTTTGGGACGAGGAGCCGGCTGTCGCCGACGCGTCGCCGGTTGTCGAGGTGCCGTTCGAGGGGGAGCCGATCAAGGCGCCGCCGGTGGCCGTCGCGCCCGAGGCGGGCCGGGGTCGCGGCGGCGGGGGCTCGGGGCGGGGGAGAGGGTTCTTCGCGGCTGTCGGCCGCCACCCCTTCCGCCTCGTCGGCGCGATCGTCGCCGTGTTCGTCCTCTGGTTCCTCTTCGCCCTCTTCCAGCCTTTCCACGGCGACGGCTCCGGCAAGGTGCGGGTGACGATCCCAAAAGGCGCCAGCGTCAGCGAAGTCGGCGACCTGCTCGGCGAGAAGGGCGTGATCGACAGCTCGACCCTGTTCCAGGTCCGGGTCACGCTCGACGGCAAGCGCTCCGAGCTCTACGCCGGTCACTTCACGCTCGCCCACGGAATGTCCTACGGCGCCGCGATCGACGCCCTCTCCAAGCCGCCGGTCAAACGCGTCACCTCGGTCACCATCCCCGAGGGCTACAGCCGCTCACAGGCGGCGCAGCTGGTCGAAGAAGACGGTCTCGAAGGCGACTACGACAAGGAGACGGTGCGCTCCAAGTACCTCAACCCCGCCAAGTACGGTGGCAAGGGCGCCAAGAACCTCGAGGGCTTCCTCTTCCCCGACACCTTCGAAGTGAAGCCGGGGGCGCCGACCGCCGACCTGGTCCAGCTGCAGCTGCAGGACTTCCAGCGGCGGATCAAGGGCGTCGACATGAGCTACGCGAAGTCGAAGAACCTGACCGTCTTCGACGTCCTCACGATCGCCTCGATGATCGAGCGCGAGGCGGGCGTGGCGAGCCAGCGCAAGCTGGTCGCCTCGGTCGTCTACAACCGCCTGCACGAAGGGATCCCGCTCGGGATCGACGCGACGATCCGCTTCGCCACCGGCAACTACGAAGAGCCGCTGACCGAATCTGAGCTGGCCGTCGACTCCCCCTACAACACGCGCACTCACTCCGGCCTGCCGCCGGGTCCGATCAACAGCCCTGGGCTGGAAGCGATCGAGGCCGCCGCCCATCCGGCCAAGACCGATTACCTCTATTACGTGAACAAGCCGAACACCTGCGACGAACTCGCCTTCGCCAAGACCAACGCCGAATTCGAAAGCGACGTTGCCAGGTACAACCAGGCCCGCGAAGCCAACGGCGGCAACGAGCCGTCGACCTGCGGGGAATAGCGATGCCGCGGCTGGCGGTTCTCGGTCACCCGGTCGCCCACTCGCGTTCGCCGGTGATGCAGAACGCGGCCCTGGCGGCGCTGGGGCTGGGGGAGGAGTGGAGCTACGAGGCGATCGACGTCGCCCCGGAGGAGTTCGAGGTGCGGGTGCGGGCGATGGCGGCGGAAGGGTTTGCCGGGGTCAACGTGACGGTCCCGCACAAGCTGCTCGCCCTCGCCCTCGCTGACGTCGCCAGCGAGATGGCTGAGGAGATCGGCGCCGCCAACACGCTGATCTTCAGGGCGAACGGGATCGAGGCCCAGAACACCGACGCCGGCGGCCTGATCGCCTCGCTTCCACGGCCGCCGCGGGGCCAACGGGCGCTCGTGCTCGGCGCTGGCGGCGCGGCCCGGGCGGCGGTCTGGGGACTGGGCGCCGCGGGGGCGACGGTGGAGATCTGGAACCGCACGGTGGCCCGGGCGGAGACCGTCCGGCTCGAGGTGACGCAACGCGCGCGGGAGCTCCAGATCGAGGTGGAGGTGACGATCGTGCAGGCCGAGGTCCCAGGGGAGGAGGCCGACGCCACGCTCGACCAGAGCGCCTACGAGCTGATCGTCAACACCACTGCGGTCGGGCTTCAGGGCGAGGAACCATTCGAGCACCTGCCGCTGCGTCGCGACGGGTTCAGGCCGGGCCAGGTCGTGGTCGACATGGTCTACGGCGACCGGCCGAGCACGCTGCTCGAGGCCGCCGCGGCGGCTGGAGCGGCCACGGTCGACGGCATCGAGGTCCTGGTCCAGCAGGGCGCGCTCTCGTTCGAGATCTGGACCGGCCACAAGCCCCCACTCGACGTCATGCGCTCCGCCGCCCGCGCCTGAGCGCCGAGTGCTGAGTTGTGCCGCCTATAACCGGCCCAACTCAGCAACCGACGCGCCGATAGCCTTGGCGCGATGACGACGTTCCGTTTCACCACCGCGGGGGAGTCGCACGGGCCGGGGCTCGTGGCGATCGTCGAGGGCATGCCCGCGGGGCTGGAGCTCGACCGCGAGGCGCTTGACCGCGACATGGCGCGGCGTCAGCTCGGTCACGGCCGCGGCGGGCGGATGCGGATCGAGACCGACAGCGCCGAGGTCCGCTCCGGCGTGCGCCACGGGCGCACCCTGGGCGGCCCGATCGCCGTCCTCGTCGCCAACCGCGACTACGCCAACTGGGAGGAGCGGATGAACCCCTGGCCGGTCGAGGGATTCGAGCCCGACCCGGTCCACCTACCGCGCCCGGGCCATGCCGACCTCGTCGGCGCTCAGAAATACGGCCACGACGACATCCGCAACGTCCTCGAGCGGGCCAGCGCCCGTGAGACCGCTGCCCGCGTCGCCGCCGGTGCCGTCGCCCGTGGCTTTCTCACCGCGCTGGGAGTCGAGATCCACAGCCACGTCACCCAGATCGCCTCGGTCAAGGCGGCGGAGCGCGACGATCTCACGCCCGCCGACTTCGCCGCGGTCGACGAGGACCCGGTCCGCTGCCTCGACCCCGACGCCAGCAAGGAGATGGTGGCCGAGATCAACCGCCTGCGCAAGGCCAACGAGAGCCTCGGCGGCACCTTCGAGGTCCGCGTCTTCGGGCTCGTTCCCGGCCTCGGCTCCCACGTCTCCTGGGAAGATCGCCTCGACGGCCGCCTGGCCTGCGCCGTCGCCTCGATTCAGTCGGTCAAGGGGGTTTCGATCGGCGAAGCCTGGGACGTCGCCGGCCGCCCCGGCTCGGAGGCCCACGACGAGATCTTCTGGTCGGAGCAGGACGGCTACTTCCGCGAAACGAACCACGCCGGCGGCCTCGAGGGCGGCATGACCAACGGCCAGCCGCTCTCGGTGCGGGCCGCGATCAAGCCGATCTCGACCCTGACCAAGCCGCTGCGCTCGGTCGACACCGAGACCAAGCAGCCGGCCCAGGCGCTGCGTGAGCGCACCGACTCCACCGTCGTCCCGGCCGCCGCCGTGGTCGGTGAGGCGATGGTCGCCCTGACCCTGGCCCGCTGCTACCGCGAGAAGTTCGGCGGCGACCACATCGACGACGTGCTCGGCGCGATCGCCGCCTACGAGCAGCGCATCGACTTCCGCGGGTGAGCCGATGAGCAGGCCGGCGCTCGTCTTCATCGGCTTCATGGGCGCGGGCAAGAGCACCGCCCTCGCCGCCGCCCAGCGGGCCGGGCTGGAGACGACCGAGATCGACGCGGTGATGGAAGTCGAGCTGGGGATGAAGATCACCGAGGCCTTCGCGCGGCTCGGCGAGGAGGGCTTCCGGGCCCGCGAGGCCGAGGTCGTCGGTTCGCTGCTGGAGCGAGCCGACGGCGGCGCGATCGCGCTCGGCGGCGGCAGCATCCTCAGCGAGCGGATCCGCGCCGCGCTTGAGCGCCACGTCGTCGTCTGGCTGCGGGTCGACGCGCAGGAGTCCTGGCGCCGGATCGCCCACAGCGACCGCCCGCTGGCCACCAACGCCGATGACGTCGCCCGGCTGATGGAGGTGCGCGAACCGCTCTACGAGGAGCTGGCCGACGCGGTGATCCCGGTCGGCGACCGGGCGATCGTCAGCCGCGCGTTGCCGGCGCTGATCGCGCTGCTCGATCTTCCCGCTGAGACCAGGATGCTCTGGGCGGCCAGCGCCTCGGGCGAGTACCCCGTGCTGGTCGGGCCCGGTCTGCTCGATGCCCTCGTCGAGCCGAGCTCCGGGTCGGGCTGGTGGCCGGCTTCCGGGCGCCGCTTCGGGATCGCCGACGCGACCACCGCCTCGCTCTACGCGGAGCGCCTGCGGCCGCTTGCGGCCGTATCCGAGATCCAGCCGGGAGAGGCTTCGAAGACGATGGCGATCGCCGAGGGGGTCCTGCGCGAGCTGGCCCGGGCCGAGATGACCAAGGAGGACCACGTGGTCGCGCTCGGCGGCGGCGTCGTCGGCGATCTCGCCGGGCTCTGCGCCCACCTCTACCAGCGCGGCGTCCCGGTGGTGCAGGTGCCGACGACGCTGGTCGCCCAGGTCGACTCCGCCTACGGCGGCAAGACCGGTGTCGACCTGCCCGAGGGCAAGAACTACGCCGGCGCCTACCATCTGCCCGCCGCGGTGATCAGCGACACGGCGACGCTGGCGACGCTGCCGTCCGAGGAGCTGGCGGCGGGCTTCGTCGAGGTCCTCAAGACCGGGCTGTTGGCCGGCGGCGCGCTCTGGGAGCGCGTGCGCGGCCTCGACTCGCTCGGGGACTCCGCCGCTCTCGCCGACGTCGTCTTCGCCTGCGCCCGCTTCAAGTGCGAGATCGTGGCGGCGGACGAGCGCGATGGCGGCCTCCGCCACATGCTCAACTTCGGCCACACCGTCGGCCACGCGATCGAGGCCGCGACCGGGTACCAACGCTTCCGCCACGGCGAGGCGGTCGGGCTCGGCCTGCTCGCCGCGCTCCGCCTCTCCGATGCCGACGAGCTGCGGGCCGAGGTCGAGCGCTCGCTCCTCAGCCACCGGCTGCCGGTGCGGCTCGATCAGGCGGTCCCGATCGACGCCGTCCTCGACGCCCTACAGCGCGACAAGAAGCGCACCGCTGCCGGCGTCGGCTTCGTCCTCCTCGCCGAGCCCGGTGAGCCCCGGGTCGGGCAGCTGGTCGACCCCGCTAGGGTCCGCGGCGCCGTGGAGGAGCTGATCGGATGACCACCGCCCGCAATCGCGTCGCCGTCCTGCACGGGGTCAACTTCGACATCCTCGATCGCCGCGACCCGGAGGTCTACGGCGGCCTCTCGTTGAGCGAGCTGGAGCAGCGGATCGCCGGCTGGGCGCACGAGCGGGGGCTCGAACCGATCTTCTTCCAGACCAACCACGAGGGCGAGTTCGTCGAGTACCTGCACCGTCTGCCCGACCTCGCCGACTCCTCGATCGTCAACGCCGGCGCCTGGTCCCACTACAGCCGGGCGATCGCCGATGCGCTCGACGTCGCCCGCCTGCCCGCGGTCGAGGTCCACCTCTCCGACGTCGAGAACCGCGACGAGTGGCGCCGCCAGTCGGTCTTCGACGGCCTGGTGCTGGCGAAGATCTGCGGCAAGGGCCCGGACGGCTACCGCGAGGCGCTGGAGCTGCTGGCCCGCGAGCTCGGGACCGAGAGGGCCTGATGCGCGGCCGCGGCGACCGCCTCGAGGCCCTGCTCGCCGAGCGCGAGCTGGACCGGATGCTGGTCACCGACCTGACCAACGTCCAGTACCTGACCGGCTTCACCGGGACCAACGGGGCTTGCGTCTGTGGCCCCGGCCTGCGCCTCTTCCTCACCGACTTCCGCTACACCGAGCGCGCCGCCACCGAGGTCGAGGGCTGGGAGCCGATCACCGTCGCTGGCGACTGGCTCGGCGCGATCGCCGAGCGGCTCGAGGGCAAGGCCGGCTTCGAGGACGACCAGATGGCTGTTAGGACGCTGGAGAAGCTGAAGGAGAAACTCGCCGATGGGGTCGAGCCGGTCGCCGCCGGCGGCACGGTCGAGCGCCTGCGCCGGGTCAAGGATGACGAAGAGCTGGCAGCGATCGAGGAGGCCTCGAAGCTCGCCGACGAGGTCTGGGAGTGGAGCATCGAGCGCGGCCTCGCCGGCCGCCGCGAGCGCGAGGTTGCTCGCGCCGCCGAAGCGAAGATCCGCGAGCTCGGCGGCGACCCCTCGTTCCCGGCGATCGTCGCCGCCGGCCCCAACGGCGCCCTGCCGCACGCCGAGCCGGGCGAGCGCGAGATCGGGCGCGGCGAGCTGGTCGTCTTCGACATGGGCGCCAAGCTCGACGGCTACTGCTCCGATGGCACCCGCACCTACGCCACCGGCGACCCTGGAGAGGAGGCCCGCGCCGTCTACGCGGTCGTGCTCGAGGCGCAGCTGGCGGCGCTCGCCGCGATCGCGTCCGGGGCCAACGGCGAAGCGGTCGACGAGGTCGCCCGCAAGGTGATCGACGGCGCCGGCCACGGCGACCACTTCGGTCATGGGCTCGGCCATGGCGTCGGGCTCGAGGTGCACGAGGGGCCGCGGCTCTCGCCGCGCTCCGACGACGTCCTCGCGCCGAACGAAGTCGTCACCGTCGAGCCGGGGATCTACCTCGCCGGCAAGCTTGGAGTGCGGATCGAGGACCTGGTCGTGGTAACCGCGGACGGCTACCGCAATCTCAGCGCTCTTCCGAAGGAGCTGACACTCGTAGATTGAGGGCCGAGCGCGCCGGCACCCGCACCGCGTAGGAATCGCTGACCGGCTTCGTGCAGTTCTCGGGCGCCGCCGCCCCGGCGCCGATGCCCAGGCGTGAACTGGACCGCGCAGACCCTGAGCCCCCGACCCGGTAGCGCCGGCGCCCGCCGGCGCCCGACGACCGACACCCTGGTCTCGATCCACGAGGAGGCCCGCCGCGAGCGACTGCTCGACATGGAGACCCGGGTGCGCCGCTACCGCACCGCCTGCTTCGCGATCCTCGCCGTCTCGATCGCCCTCAGCGGCTCCTCCGACGTCGGCTGGTGGTGGGTGGTCCCGCTCGGCCTCGGGTTCGCCGGTTTCGCCGTCGCCGACCGTTTCATGCGGACCAGCAGCCACCCGGCGGCCTGGGTCGCCGGCGCCTGGGCGGCGCTGCCGGCGCTGCTGGCGGTCGCCGTCCTCCTCACCGGCGAGGCGAGGAGTCCGGTGCTGGTCTGGTTCGCGCTGCCCGCGGTCACCCTCGGCTTCCGCTTCGAGCCGCGCGGCATGGTCGTCGGCACCGCCTACATCCTGGTCATGTTCCTCGCCTGCGCGGTGCTTCCGGATCCGGGCGCCGCGGTCGACAACCGGCAGGCGCTGGTCGCCGCCGCGGCCCTGATCGTCAGCACCGTGATCCTCTCGGGTGCCCTGGTCGAGTCCGACCGCGCCCACCGTCGCCGCTCCACGCTCGACCCGCTCACCGGCCTCTTCAACCGCAACGCCCTCGAGCAGCGGCTGGCGGAGCTGGACGGCCAGCCCTGCGATCCCTCCGAGGGCCTCTCACACGCACTGCTGCTCTGCGACCTCGACCACTTCAAGCGGGTCAACGACCAGCTCGGCCACGCCGCCGGAGATGCCGTCCTCCAGGACGTTGCCTACACGATGCGCGCGACCCTGCAGGCGGGCGACACGATCTACCGGATCGGCGGGGAGGAGATCCTCGTGATCCTCCCCGGCGCCGGCCGCGAGGACGCGCTCGAGATCGCCGAGCGCCTGCGCCGCGACGTCCGCGAGCGCCGCCCGGTCGGCGTCCAGGTGACCGTCAGCATCGGCGTCGCCGTCTCCGAGCCGGCCCTGGTCGACACCGACGACCTCGTCGCCCGCGCCGATGCGGCGCTCTACGCCGCCAAGGCCGCCGGCCGCGACACGGTCTACGTAGACAGCTGAGTCGGAGTCAGCGGCTGAGATCGATGTCGGCCGTGAGCCGGGAGGCGAATGCCGCCAACAGCTCGACCGTCGCCTCGACGTCGCGCAGGTCGACCATCTCGACCGGAGAGTGCATGTAGCGCAGGGGGATCGAGACGAGGCCGGTGGGGATGCCGGCGCGGGAGATCTGGAGGACGTCGGCGTCGGTGCTGGTGCCGCGGCCGCTGGCGCTGATCGAGTACTCGATGCCCTCGGCCTCGGCGGTCTCGACCAGCAGCTCGAAGACCTTGGGGGAGAGGGTGGAGCCGCGGCCGATCACCGGGCCGGAGCCGAGCGGGTGGCTGCCGATCTCCTTCTCGTCGACCCCGGGCGCGTCGGTGGCGTGGGTGACGTCGACGGCGACGGCGAGGTCGGGTCGGACCGCGAAGGCGGCGGTGCGGGCCCCGAAGAGGCCGATCTCCTCCTGCACGGCGGCGACGGCGGCGAAGGAGCCGACCATCTCACCGCGCTCGTGGGCGCGGCGCAGGCTCTCCAGGGCGGTGTAGGCGCCAAGGCGGTTGTCCATCGCCCGCGAGACCAGGCGCTCGCCGGCGACCGGCATCGGCTCGGCGGCGATCACGACCGGATCGCCGACCCGGATCAGCGCTTCGGCCTCCTCGCGGTCGGTGACGCCGATGTCGATGTGCAGGCCCTTGAGCTCGACCACCTTCTTGCGCTGGTCGGGCTCGAGCAGGTGAATCGGCTTGCGGCCGACGACGCCGAGCACGGGACCGTCGACGCCGCGGACCTCGACCCGCTGGCCGACCAGGATCTGCGGATCCCAGCCGCCGACCGGAGCGAACCAGAGGAAGCCCTTCTCGTCGATGTGGACGACGATCAGCCCGATCTCGTCGATGTGGCCGACCACCGCGAGCAGCGGTGAGGCGTCGCCGACGCGGGCGATCGAGGAGCCGAGGCCGTCGCTGCTGAGCTCCGCGAACGAGGCGGCGTCGCGCCAGACGGCGGCTGCCGGGCCCTCGTATCCAGAGGGCGCACCGGCGCGCAAAAGGCTGTCGAGAAGAGATGGTGTGGTGCTCAAGGTTTTTCAGTATGCCGAAATCGAATGCGTGTTCGTCGCGAGGTTATGACGCCTAGCCGTGCGCGACGGCGGCTTCGTGACGCAGTTGGTTGCGTCCCTCGCCATAGCCGCGGTGCTCGTAGCCGATCAGCATCCACATGAGTACGACGGCGACGGCCAGGGAGATCACTGCCGGCACCGCCGTTGCCACCGGGACCAGGATCAGCAGCACGATCGCCAGTCCCAGGCGCTGGCGGTTGACCGTCTGCACGTGCCGGAAGCGGAAGGCGACCAGCCCGAGCAGGTAGATCGCGACCCCGCCCAGGAGGGCGAAGGCGGGGACGGCATGGAGGTGGTCGCCGTTGTGGGCGATCGTCGTCTTCAGGCCGAAGGCGACGAGGACGATCCCCGCCACCAGCGCCAGGTGGATGTAGGAGTAGGAGTCGCGGGCGAGCTCGTTCTGCTGGCGCCCGACCTCGGCTTCGCCCAGGCGTTTGGCCGAGATCAGGGCGACGACGTCGAAGTAGATCCACCACTGCGCCGCCGCCAGCGCCACTCCGAGCACGGCGACGACGCCGATCCCGAGGTCGAGCGCGCCGGCGGCGCCGACCCCGATCGCGACGATCGACTCGCCGAGGGCGATGATCACGATCAGCCCGTGGCGCTCGGCGAAGTGGCCGGGGACGAGCTTCCAGCCCTCGGAGCCGAAGAAGTAGGGACCGGCCATGTCGAGGAAGATCGCCAGCGCCCACAGCGCGCCCTGGGCGAGGCCGTCGAAGAGCGAGGCGGCGACGAGCAGGGTCACCGCGATCGCGGTGCTGGCGGCGAGGCCGAGGACCGAGTGGCGGAGGGCGTCGTCGTCGGGGCTGGCGAGCATGAAGAGGGCGATGTGGGCGACGCGGAAGAGGCCGAAGGCGAGCGCGAAGGTGAGGCCGAGGTGGCCGAAGGCCTCGGGCACGCAGAGCGAGACGATCAGCAGCGCCGCCATCGCCCCGAACATGACCAGCCGCACCGCGCCCTCCTCGGGGTCGATGACGCTGGTCAGCCAGGCGTAGCCGACCCAACCCCACCAGAGGATCCCCAGCACCAGCAGGCCCTGGGCCATCCCCGACCAGGTCGGGTGGTGGGCCATCAGCGCCGTGCACTGGGTGATCGCGAGCACGAAGACGAGGTCGAAGAAGAGCTCCAGCGGCGTCACCCGCTCGCCCTCGCGGCGGGTGGCGCCGAGATGGGAGCCGCGGGCGGCGGAGGACTCGGGCATCGCCGCATCCTTGCAACTCGGGTTCGGCGCGTGGTCGAATAGCCTTGCGGCAATGGGCGTCGCGCTGGTCACGGGAGCATCGACGGGGATCGGCCGGGCGACGGCGATCCGGCTCGCGCGGGAGCCGGGCACGGAGCTGGTCCTGGTCGCCCGCCGCGAGGAGCTGCTGCGCGAGCTGGCCGGGTCGCTGCCGTGTCCCGCCACCTACGTCGCCGTCGACCTCACCGCCGCCGAGGCGCCGGAGCGCGTCCGCGCCCACCTCGAGACCGAGCACGGTGGCCGCCTCGACCTGCTCGTCAACAACGCCGGCGCCGCCTGGCGCGGCAACTTCGCCGAGACCGGCTACGAGCACGTCAAGCGCCATATGGAGCTCAACTTCGACGCGGTCCTGCGCCTGACCGAGGCGCTGCTGCCGCTGCTGCGGGCCAGCGCCCCGAGCGCGATCGTCAACGTCGCCAGCACCGCCGGCCGCGTCTCCCGCGCCCGCACCGGCGCCTACTCGGCCAGCAAGTTCGCCCTGATCGGCTGGACCGACGCGCTCTACGCGGAGGAGCTGCCGCACGGCGTCCACGTCGGCATGGTCCTGCCCGGCTTCGTCGCCACCGAGGGCTTCCCGGCGACCGAGCTGCGCCAGAAAGCGCTGACCCGCTGGATCGTCTCCAAGCCGGAGGCGGTTGCCGAGGCGATCTATGAGGCGGGCCCCGGCGGCAAGGCCGAGCGTTACGTGCCGCGCCCCTACGCCCTCGCCGCGGTGATGCGCATCGTCGCCCCGCGCCTGGTCCGCCGCGTCCTCACCGGTGGCGCTGCCGCCGACCTCACCACCAGCACCGCGGCCGAAAAAGACTCCTAGCCGGCCGCCGCCAGCAGGTGGCGGCACAGGAAATCGAGCTCGTCGGCGACGACCGCCTCGAACTCAGGCCCGTCGTAGATGTCGAAGTGGTCGACCCCGGGGTAGGTGCGGAGCTCGCCGAGCGGGGCGCGCCGGGCCGCGGCGATCGCCGGCCCCGGCGCGGCAACCCGGTCGGCCTCGCCGACGCAGAGCAGCCAGGGACAGTGGAGCCCGGAGGCGAGGCGACCCGGTCGGTAAGGGGCGCTGAGCAGCCAGCGCGAGGAGACCCGGTTGCGCCAGCGCGAGTCCTCGCCGATCGCGACGACGTGGCGCCAGCCGTCCTCGCCACCAGGGGCGTTGATGAACGCCGCCTCGTCGGGACCGCCGACCGCCGGCAGGTGCCGGCCACGGACGGCGGCGAGCAGCATCCGGGCGCTGACCCGCGGCGAGGAGCGGTGGGCCTGCCGCACCATGTCGAGGAACGGGACCTGGCTGACCACCGCGGCGATGCCCGTGTCGGCTGCCGCCGCCGCGAGCGCGTTGCCGCCGCCCATCGAGGAACCGAAGGTCGCCACCCGCTCGGGGTCGATGCCCGGCAGTGAGCGCGCCAGGGCGATCGCGGCCCGCCAGTCCTCGAGCTGGCGCCCCGGCTCGAACAGGTCGGGCTCGCCGTCGCTGTCGCCGAAGCCGCGGTGGTCGAAGACGAGCGCCGCCATCCCCGCCGCCGCGAAGCGCTCCGCGAACGGTCCCAGCCCATCGCGCCGCGTGCCCGAGAGCCCGTGGGCCATGACCACGATCGGCGTCCGCCCGGCTCTCTTCTCGGCGGGATAGAGCCAGCCGGCGCAGCGATCACCGCCGCAATTGAACTCGATCTCTTCGCGTTCCATGCCCATCCAACGCCGGCGGCGCGGAGAACGTGAGATCCACGCCCGGCCGCCCCGCGCTCTAGGATCGCGCCGCGATGCCCGGTCCCTCGCTCGAGAGCGTCAGGCTGACCCTCGCCGACGGCGCCGGGACGACGCTGCGGGTAGCGCGCTTCGACCGCAACCGCTTCCGCATCGCGGTCGTCGCGCTCGATCCCTGCGCGGCGCTGCTGCGCTGGTGCGCCGACACCGGCACCGACCACGCCTTGGTCGGCGGCTTCTACCTGCGCCCGGGCGGCCCGCCGCTCGGCGAGTTGCGGATCGACGGCCGGGCTCTGCCGACCGAGCCCTTCGACGCGCCCTGGGGTGAGCGCCGCGGCTGTGTCCACGCCGACGGCAGGGTCGCGTTGGCCCCCCGCGGCGAGCTGCCCGCCGAGCCCGAGGGCGACCTGCTGCAAGCCGGGCCGATGCTGGTCCAGGCGGGTCGGACGCTGATCCGGCCTGGCGAGGACAGCGAGGGCTTCTCCGCGGGATCGCGCCAGTTCGACTCCGACATCACGGCCGGCCGCTACCCGCGCGCCGCCCTCGGCCTGACGCCTGAGGAGTTGATCGCCGCGGCCAGCGAGGGCCGCGCCGACGATGAGGCCGGCCTCACGATGGAGGAGCTGGCGGCGGCGATGGCGGGCCTTGGCGCCGTCGACGCGATCAACCTCGATGGCGGCGGCTCGGCCTCGCTGGTGGTCGACGGCGCCCTCCTCAACACCCCGCGCGAGGAGCACGGCCTCGAGCTCAGCGGCGGCCGCGAGATAGCCACCGCCCTCACGTTCGTCGCGCACTGACCGCACGGCGGTTTGGTGGTGCCCAGTAGCCTCGGTGTTGATGCCATCTACTCCGAACAAGCTGTTGATGGGCATCTACTTCTACCCCCGCGGCGGCTCCGCCCATGTCTGCAGGGCGATCGCGCGGCAGTTCGAGCGCAACGACTTCGAGGTCACGGTGCTCTCCGGTTCGCGCTCCGACCTCGACGAGCACACCGACGCGCCGAGCTTCTACGCCGGCCTCGACCTGCGCTCGGTCGACTTCGCGCCGTCCCTGCGCGACGGCGATCCGCTCTCCTTCGAGGGCGAGCCCGGCAGCGCCCCGATCCAGGGCTCCTACGAGCACCGTCGCGACGCCGAGGACCCGGTGCTCGCCTCGATCGACGACGAGGCCTTCGAGCTCCAGGTCGAGGCCTGGGCGCGCGAGCTCGACCTGGCCGGCGCGGGCGCCGCTGATCTCCTCTATCTCCACCACCTGACGCCGCTGAACGAGGCGGCCGCCCGGGCCTTTCCCGAGGTCCCGATCCTCGGCCACGTCCACGGCACCGAGCTGCTGATGCTGGAACGGATCGACGCCGGCGCCCCGCGTGGCTGGGCCTTCGCCGACGCCTGGGCCGAGCGGCTCCGCGCCTGGGCTGCCGCCTGCGAGCGGATCGTGGTCAGCGATCCGCGCGGCCTGGCGCGCGCCGCCGATGTGCTCGAGGTCGACCCGGATCACTTCGTCTGCGTGCCTAATGGCTTCGACACCGGCTTCGCCCCGGCCTCGATCGACCGCCGCGCCCACTGGCGGCGGCACCTGGTCGAGAGCCCACGGGGATGGAGGCCTGGCGCGTCCGCGGGCAGCGTCGCCTACGAGGAGCCCGACCTCGGGGCCCTGGCCGGCACAGTCCTTCTCTACGTCGGCCGCTTCACCGAGGTCAAGCGCCTGCCGCTTCTGATCGAAGCCTACGCCGCGGCCCGTACCCGCTTCGCCGAGCCGACCGCGCTGGTCCTGCTCGGTGGCCACGCCGGCGAGTGGGAGGGGGAGCACCCGATCGAGGCGATCGAACGGCTCGGCTGCCCCGACGTCTTCCTCGCGGGCTGGCACTCCCATGCCGACCTGCCCGATTTCCTCCGCGCCTCCGACCTGCTCGTCCACGCCTCGGTCCACGAGCAGTTCGGGCAGGTGCTGGTCGAGGCGATGGCCTGTGGGCTGCCCACGATCGCGGTCGATCGCGGCGGTCCGGCGGCGATCGTCGACGACCCCGCGACCGGCTGGCTGGTCGCTCCCGACGATGTCGGTGCCCTGGCCGACGCCATGGTCGAAGCGGTCGGCGACGCGCCCGGCCGGCATCGTCGCGGTCGCCTGGCCCGCGATGAGGCGCTCGACCGCTACACCTGGCGCCAGATCGGGCTCGATCTGGCGGAGGTGGCAGGTGATTGCGCAACGACTGCGGCCCTCTCCGGTGCTTGAGTGGGTTGTACCCTCCTTCTTTTTCGCGGCGGAACTGGGGAGAGCGAGGTGATGAGTTGATCGCGGTTGTGATTGCGGTGGCTGTTTTCGCGGCGTTGGTCGCCATCGCGCTGATCTACCGAGGCCGTGCGCAAAAGGCCAATCGCAGACTCCAGATCCTCGATGACATCGCTTCGGTGGCCGACGGCGGGCGTTCGCTGGAAGAGACCCTCGAGGGGATCGCAGCGATCATCGTTCCGGCGCTGGGCGACTTCTGCATGATCGACGTGATCGAGGAGGGCCGGATCCGCCGTGCCGCCGTTCGCTCCGACAGCCCCGATGCGGAGGCGATCGAAAAGGGCCTCGGCGAACGCAAGCCAGCCCTGCAGGAGAGCATCGCCAGCGCCGCCTCGGTCGTCCGCCAGGAGCCGAAATTCTTCGAGCACGTCTCCGAGCGGGACCTGCGTCCGTTCGCCGAGAGCGAGGAGGACCTCGAGTTCCTGCTCTCGATGAAGGTCCGATCCTTCGTCACGGTCGAGCTGCGGGCGCGCGGGAGGCCGACCGGGATGCTCTCGGTCGGGGTCAGCCACTCGGGCCGCCGCTTCCACCAGGACGACGCCCACTTCGCCGGGATTCTCGCCGGGCGCGTCGCTCTGGCGCTGGACAACGCCGGTCTCTTCTCCGACCTCGAGCGCAGCGAGCGCGAACGGGCCGAGATCGCCGAGACCCTGCAACGCGGCCTGCTGCCGCCCTCGCTGCCGCACATCCCCGGCTGGTCGGTGGCCGCGATGTACCGCCCGGCCGGGGCCGAGAACGAGATCGGTGGCGATTTCTACGACGCCTTCCGCATCGCCGGGGGCTGGATGGTGGTGATCGGCGACGTCACCGGCCGCGGCGCCCAGGCCGCCTCCGTGACCGCCCTCGCCCGCTACACCTTGCGCACCGCCGCCGCCCTGACCGGGGACCCCGTGATCGCCCTGGAAACCCTCAACCGCAGCCTCCTGGCCCGCCGTGGGGCCGCCCTCTGCAGCGTCGCCGCGCTGGCGATCGACGAAGATCCTTCGCGACCGGTGCGCCTGGCGATCGCCGGTCACCCGGCACCACTGCTGGTCGATCGCGACGCGGTCGTCGAGGCGACCGTCTCGGCGCCGGTCCTGGGTGCCTTCCCGGACGCCAGCTGGGGGATCGAGCATGTCCACGTGCGCCCCGGCCAGCAGCTGGTCGTGATCACCGATGGCGTCACCGAGAGCACCGGCGCCGAGGAGCGCTTCGGCGAGGGGCGGCTGCGGGCGGCGCTGGCCGGAGTCTCCAGCCCGGCGCTCGCCGCGCAGAAGGTCGAGGCCGCGCTGAACGAGTTCAGCGACGGCGCTCTTGACGACGACGCCGCGATTCTCGCGATCGCGCCGACTCCGCCCGCCACCGAGTTGGCGCCAGCGGCGGACCGCAAGCTGGTCGAGCGGCTCTTCGAGGCTTTCAACCGGCGCGATGCCGAGGAGATCGAGGCCCTTTGCGACCAGGCCTTCGAGTTCTTCCCGGTCGGCACCGCCGAAGCGATCGGGCGCACCGCCGCCTACGTCGGCCCGGCCGGCCTGCGCGAGTACCTCGAAGACGTCGATCGAGCCTGGGAAGAGCTGCTGATCACGCCAGCCTCGATCGAGCTGCACAACGGCTCGCTCCTGGTTCACGGCCGCGTCTACGTCCGCAGCCGTGAGCTCGGCATCCGCGACGTCCCGATGGCCTGGGTCTGGGAGGTCACCGCCAGCCACTTCATCCGTGGCGAAGTCTTCCCCGATCCCGACCAGGCAGTCCAGCGCGTTGCCGGCCCTCTAGGATCCGCGCCGTGATCAGCACCAACGAATTCCACAACGGCGTCCACATCGAGATCGACGGCAAGATCTGGAAGGTGATCGAGTTCCAGCACGTCAAGCCGGGCAAGGGCGGCGCCTTCGTGCGGACCAAGCTGCGCCGGATCGAGGACGGCTCGGTGATCGACAAAACCTTCCGGGCCGGTGAGAAGTTCCGCCCCGTCCGCACCGAATCGAAGAAGATGCAGTACCTCTACGACTCCGGCGACGCGGCGGTCTTCATGGACAGCCGCGACTACGACCAGATCGAAATCCCCACCGACGCCCTCGGCGACTCGATGAGATGGGTGCTGCCCAACGCCGTGGTCGAGGTCCTCTTCGTCGACGAGAAGCCGAGCGACATCTCGGTTGGCGGCGCGATCGAGATGAAGGTCACCCAGACCGACCCCGGACTCAAGGGCGACACCGCCTCCGGCGGCGGCAGCAAGCCGGCGACGTTGGAGTCCGGTGTCGTCGTCCATGTGCCGCTGTTCATCAACGAGGGCGAAACGGTCCGGGTCGACACCCGCACCGGCGAGTACATCTCCCGCGCCTGACTTGTTCGCCTACGACCCGAGCGAGTGGACCGACCTCTTCGTCGCCACCGCGGGTGCTTCCGCGGCCCTGGCGGGCCTCGTCTTCGTTGCCGTCTCGATCAACCTGGAGCGCATCCTCAGCTTCCGCGGCCTGCCCGAGCGGGCGCTGGAAACCCTGCTCTTCCTCGTCTCCGTGTTGCTGATTTCGGTGGTCGCGTTGATTCCGGGCCAGGATCACGTCGCCCTCGGCGTCGAGCTGCTCGTCATCAGCCTCGCGATCGACGCAATCGTGATGCGACAACCGACGATCCAGGTCGAGGAGGGGGAAGCGATGCGGCGCAGTTGGCGAGTCTCCCGGTGGACGCTGCGGCTCATCGCCACCGTGCCGTTCCTGATCGGCGCGGTCAGTCTGATCGCCGCATCCGGTGGTGGCCTCTACTGGCTGGTCGCCGGGATCGTCCTGGCGGTCGCGGCCGGTGTCTCCAATGCCTGGGTCCTCCTGGTCGAGATCCTGCGCTAGATCTCCCAGCCACGCGCGCGCTCTTCAGGCAGCCGCTGAAACCGGGAGAATGAACCGATGCGCCGATCCGACCAACGCCGCGACGCCGTCTTCGCCAGCTACCAGCGCGACGTCACCGGCCGTCCCCTGGCCGAGCTGATCGCCGACTCGAAACCGCTCACCCGCGAGCTGGCCGAAGGGGTCGACGCCGAGCGCGAAGAACTGGACGAGACGATCGCCGAATACGCCAAGGGCTGGACGGTCGACCGGATCGCGCCCCTGGACCTGAATGTGATGCGGGTGGCGCTGTACGAGATCGAAGAGGGGGAGACCCCGGTCGAGGTGGCGATCGACGAGGCGATCGAGATCGCCAAGGAGTACTGCGGCGCCGACGCGCCCAAGTTCATCAACGGCATCCTCGGCGCGATCGTGCGCGAGCGGGAGCCGGCCAAGTGAGTCGCCTGCGCGAGATCGCCGAGCGCCTGCGCCTGATCTCCACCGAGCTCGAGGGGGAGGAGCTGGGCGACGAGCGCGCCGCCGAGCTGGCCGCCGAGGCCGCCGACCTCTCCGCCGAGGCGGTCGAGGAGGCGAACCGGCAGGCGCGCGAAGCGGCGAGCGCCGGGTGAGCGCCGCCCCGGCGTCGATGTACCCCGAGGACCTGCGCGCCCTGGTCGACGGCGCCCTCGAGCAGCTCCACTTCGCCGACACCGCGCCGACCGCCGGCCTCGACGAGGCGATGCGCTACTCGCTGCTGGCCGGGGGCAAGCGTGTGCGCCCGGTTCTCGCCCTCGCCGCCGCCCGCGCCCTCGGCGCCGACCCGGAGGGCTTCCTGCCGGTCGCCTCGGCCCTGGAGCTGATCCACACCTACTCGCTGATCCACGACGACCTGCCGGCGATGGACGACGACGAGCTGCGCCGCGGTCTGCCGACCTCCCACGTCAAGTTCGGCGAGGACGTGGCGATCCTCGCCGGCGACGGCCTCTTTGCCGAGGCGGTCAACCTCTTCTGCCGCCAGCCGGGCGACCCGGCGCGGGTGCTCGCGGCCCTGGCCGAGCTGGCCGGAGCGACCGGGGTCGACGGCATGGTCGGGGGCCAGTACGTCGACGTGATCGGGGCCGAGGACGACGCCGCCGGGTTGCGCGCCCTGCACGCGCTGAAGACCGGCCGGCTGATCGCCGCCAGCGTCGGCGTGGTGCTGATCCTCGAGGGGATCGGCGAACCTGAGACAATTCCCTACCGCCGTTTCGCTGGCGAGCTGGGGGTCCTCTTCCAGATCGTCGACGACATTCTCGACGTCACCGAGAGCGACGAGCAGCTCGGCAAGCCACATGGAAGCGACGAGCGACATGGAAAACTCACCTACGTCAGCCTCTTCGGGCTCGACCGGGCCCGCGAGCTGGCCGCCGAATCCCACGCCAAGGCGCTCGCCGCGCTGGCCGGGGCGGCGGGGGAGACTGACGACCTGAAGCGCGTAGCCGACTACATCTTCACGAGGAACGAATGAGCGAACAGCCCCCCACCCAGGGCAGCGAAGACGACACCACCGAGCAACTCCTGGCCGCGATCGACGGCCCCGCCGACCTGCGCGAGCTCGACGACGAGCAGCTGCAGCGGCTGGCGCAGGAGATGCGGACCTACATCATCGACACGATCGGCGAGATCGGCGGGCATTTCGGAGCCAACCTCGGCACCTGCGAGCTCGCCGTCGCCCTGCACAGCCTGCTCGACTCGCCCCGCGACAAGGTGCTCTGGGACGTCGGCCACCAGTCCTACCCGCACAAGATCCTCACCGGCCGCCGCGACCGGCTGCCGACGATCCGCCAGTATGAGGGCCTGGCCCCGTTCTGCTCGATCGAGGAGTCCGAGCACGACATCATGGGCGCTGGCCACGCCTCGACCTCGATCGGCTACGCCGTCGGCCTGAAGGAGGCGATGCGCAAGGGGATCGGCGAGGACG
>DASYJK010000209.1:0-17519 GCA_035996525.1 Solirubrobacterales bacterium | reverse complement strand
CGCCCACTCGGCCGAGGGCAAGCTCCAGGTCGAGCTGGCCCAGCTCGAATACAACATGGCCCGCATGCGGGGGCTCTGGACCCACCTCGAGCGCCTCGGCGCCGGCCGCATGGACGGCGGCATCGGCACCAGGGGCCCGGGTGAGACCCAGATCGAGACCGACCGCCGGCTCGCCCGCAACCGCATCGCCGCCCTGCGCCGGCGGCTGAAAGACCTCGAACGCAACCGCGGCGTCATGCGCGCCCAGCGCGATGCCTCGGCCCTGCCCCGGGTCGCCCTCGCCGGCTACACCAACGCCGGCAAGTCGACCCTGCTCAACGCCCTGACCGGGGCCGAGGTCGGGGTGGGCGACAGGCTCTTCCACACCCTCGACCCGACCACGCGCAGCTTCGAGCTCTCCGGCCGCGACTATCTGCTGACCGACACCGTCGGCTTCATCGAGAAGCTGCCGCACCAGCTGGTCGAGGCCTTCAAGGCGACCCTGGAGGAGACCGTGCTCGCCGACCTCGTCGTCCATGTCGTCGACGCCTCTGAGAGCGAGGAGCGCCGCGTCGTCGACATGAAGGCGGTCGACGAGGTGCTGGAGGAGATCGGCGCCGGCGAGAAGCCGCGGCTGCTGGTCCTCAACAAGGCCGACCTGCTGAGCGAGGACGAGCGCCACGAGGTGGAGCTCGCCCACCCCGGCGCGGTGCTGGTCTCGGCGATCGCGGGCGAGGGCCTCGAGCCCCTCCGCGAGCGGATCGAGGCCGCCTTCGAAGAGACCCTGACCGAGGTCGAGCTGCTGGTGCCGTACTCCCAGGGCGGGCGCCTGCACGAGCTGCACGAAGTGGCCGGGGACCTCGAGCGGACCGAGCGCGAGGACGGCGTCCTCGTCCACGCCAAGGTGCCGGTCAGCGAGCTACACCGCTTCGACGATCTCGCCGTCGTCTAGGCTGCCGCCCGTGGATCTTCCCGTCGCCAAGCTCAAGGACGAGGCGCTGCTGCCGACCCGCGCCCACGAGGGCGACGCCGGGCTCGACCTCTACTCCTGCGAGTCCGCCCACATCGGGCCGGGCGAGCGCTGGAGCGTCGGCACCGGGGTCGGGGTCGAGATCCCCGACGGGCACGCAGGCCTGGTGCTGCCGCGCTCGGGCCTGGCCCGCGACCACGGCATCTCCCTCGTCAACAGCCCCGGGCTGATCGATTCCGGCTATCGCGGCGAGCTGCGGGTGCTGCTGCTCAACAACGACCCGGCCGAGACCTTCAGGGTCGAGGCGGGCGACCGCATCGCCCAGCTCGTCCTCGTTCCGATCGCCCTGGCGACGCCCCTGGAGACGACGGTGCTGACCGATTCCGCCCGCGCCGGCGGCGGCTTCGGCTCCAGCGGTCGCTGAGCCTCCGCCTTTCTGCATCAGATCCGTATCCCTTGGGATTACGAACGTGATGCAGTTCGTCGCTCAGACCTCGGCGTCGGCCAGCTGGCGCAGCAGCACGATCGCGCGCTCGACCGTCACCTGGTCGGCGGCGGGCAGCTCCTCGATCGCCCGGACCAGCCAGCCCTCGCGCCGGAGGCGGTCTTCGCGCAGCTCGGTCAGCCCGGCCGCGGTCAGGCTGACCAGGGCGCGGCGGCCGTCGCTGGGGTCCGGGGCCCGTGCCACCAGGCCGTCGCTCTCGAGGTCGGTGACGGTCTGCGCCATCGACTGCGGCCGCACCCGCTCGGCGAAGGCGAGGTCACTGACGCTGCAGGCGCCTTCGCGGTCGAGGCGGCCGAGCACGGAGCCCTGGGAGAGGGAGAAGCGGTGCTCGGAGCGCAGTCGGCGGATCAGCTGTCCCAGCACCACCCGCAGGTCGCTGGCCAGCGGGGCGGCGCTCGCCTTGGTGGTCGCCATCGGCGCCACTATAGCGAGGAAGTAGGCAGGTTAACTACGCAGTTTGCCTGGGTATAGTGAGCGGCGATGCAGGATCGCTACAAGTGGATCGCGCTCTCGAACACGACCCTGGCGGTGCTGCTGGCGACCCTCGACGCCTCGATCACGCTGATCGCGATGCCGGACATCTTTCGTGGCATCCACCTCGATCCGCTGATCCCCGCCAACAGCGCCTATCTGCTGTGGATGATCCTCGGCTACCTGGTCGTCTCCAGCGTCCTCATCGTCAGCCTCGGCCGGCTCGGCGACATCTTCGGCCGGGTCAAGATCTACAACCTCGGCTTCGTCATCTACACCGTCGCCTCGCTGCTGCTGGCGGTCGACTGGATGACCGGCCGCGCCGGCGCCAGCTACCTGATCGTCTTCCGCATCGTCCAGGGGGTGGGAGGGGCCTGCCTGCTCGCCAACGCGGCGGCGATCGTCACCGACGCCTTTCCCGCCAACCAGCGCGGCATGGCGCTCGGGATCAACAACATCGTCGGCGTCAGCGGCATGTTCGTCGGGCTCATCCTCGGCGGCCTGCTGGCGCCGATCGACTGGCGCCTGGTCTTCCTGATCTCGGTCCCGGTCGGCCTCTTCGGCACCGTCTGGGCCTATCTCAAACTGGAGGAGCGCAGCAAGCCGCGGCCCGCCTCGATCGACTGGTGGGGAAATGTCACCTTTGCCCTCGGCCTGATCCTGGTGATGGTCGCGGTGACCTACGGGATCCGCCCCTACGGCGGCTCGCCGACGGGGTGGGGGAGCCCGCGCGTGCTCGCCCTGCTCGCCGGCTCGATCGTCTCCCTGGTCGCCTTCGTGATCGTCGAGCGCCGCGCCGCCGAGCCGATGTTCCGCCTCGGTCTGTTCGGCATCCGCGCCTTCAGCTTCGGCTCGCTCTCGACCTTCCTGGCGGCGATCGCCCGCGGCGGGCTGATGTTCATGCTGATCATCTGGCTGCAGGGCATCTGGCTGCCCGAGCATGGCTACAGCTTCACCGAGACGCCGCTCTGGGCCGGCATCTACATGCTGCCGCTGACGCTGGGGCTGCTGATCGTCGGCCCGGTCTCGGGCGTGCTCTCTGACCGCTTCGGCGCCCGCCCCTTCGCCACCGGCGGCATGCTGGCGGCAGCGCTCAGCTTCGGCCTGCTGATGCTGCTGCCGACCGACTTCGAATACTGGGCCTTCGCCCTGATCCTCTTCCTCAACGGGGCCTCGATGGGCCTGTTTGCCTCGCCCAACCGGGCGGCGGTGATGAACAGCCTGCCCACCGCCGATCGCGGCGCCGGCGGCGGCATGAACCAGACCTTCCAGAACTCTGCCCAGGTGCTCTCGGTCGGGATCTTCTTCACGCTGCTGATCGTCGGCCTCGCCTCGAGCCTGCCGGCGACGATGAGCAACGGCCTGCAGGCCCACGGCGTCTCCGCCCACCTCGCCCACCAGGTCGGGCAGTCGCCTCCGATCTCGATCCTCTTCGCCGCCTTCCTCGGCTACAACCCGATCCAGCACCTGGTCGGGGCGGGGGTCCTGCAGGAACTGCCGGCGCACGCCCACGCTGTTTTGACCGGCCCCACTTTCTTCCCACAGCTGATCTCGGGCCCGTTCCGGGACGGGCTGCACACCGCGTTCAGCTTCGCGATCGTCGCCTGTCTGATCGCCGCCGCGGCCTCGGCGCTGCGCGGCGGTCGCTACCACCACGCCGAGGACGCCATTTCCGAGAGCCGGCCGCCCGGGCCCATCCCGAAACTGGAGGAGCAGCATGCGCGTTGAGTGGTTCGGCCAATCGGCCTTTTCCCTGACGGATGGCGAGCAGACGGTCTTCATCGACCCGTTCGGCGACATGTCTTCGCTGGCAGGGCGGGGGATGCGCTTCGACTACCCGCCGATCGCGGCCGCGGGAGTCGACCTGATCCTGGTCACGCACGAGCACCGCGATCACAACGGGGTCGAGGCGATCGCCGGCGAGCCGGCGCTGCTGCGCTCCACCGCCGGCAAGCTCGAGTCGTCACTGGGCGAGGTGACCGCGATCGCCTCAGAGCACGACGAGGCCGCCGGGACCAAGCGCGGTCCGAACACGATCTTCGTCTTCACGCTGGGCGGGGTCCGCGTCGCCCACTTCGGCGATTTCGGCCAGGCTGCGCTGCGACCTGAGCAAGCCGAGGCGATCGGCGAGATCGACCTGCTGATCGTTCCGGTTGGCGGCGGACCGACGATCGGCGGCACCGCCGCGGCCGAGCTGACGCTCTCGCTGCGGCCCACCTGGGTGGTGCCGATGCACTACCGGACCCATCGCGTCGACTTCCTCGAGCCGGCGGACGAGTTCCTAGCGGCCTTCTCGCAGGTCAGGCAACTCGACTCACCGAGCTTCGAGACCGTTGACCTACCCCAAGCGGAGACGCCGCTGGCAGTCGTCCCGGCGGTTCCCTGACGCACGAGCGATGCGTTGTCCGGCCCACAGCCGGAAAATGCATCGCTCGTCGTCAGCTGGCGCCCGCCGCGGCGCGCGCGCTCGCGTGCGCGGCGGCCTCGAAGGCGTCGTCGAGCGGCTCCAGCTCCGGGCGGGCGCCGTAGCGGCGCTCCAGCGCCAGGGCGATCAGGTGATCGGCGAGCCAGGCGTTCTTCGGCAGCAGCGGGCCGTGCAGGTAGGTCCCGAACATGTTGTGGCGCCGCACTCCCTCGAAGCCGTCACCGCCGTTGTTGCCGAGCCCTTTGACGACGCGACCCAGCGGCTGCACGCCAGGACCGAGGTAGGTGCGGCCGCCGTGGTTCTCGAACCCCGCCAGCAGGCGCGGGCCCGGCCCGAGGTCGACCTCGATCGCGACGTTGCCGATCAGCCGCGGCCCGGGCTCGCGCACCGTCTTCAGGTCGGCCAGCCCCAGGCCCGGCAGGGTCTCGTCGTCGAGCTGGTAGCTGTGGCCGAGCAGCTGGTAGCCGCCGCAGACGGCGAGCAGGGCGGCGCCGCTCTCGACCGCGGCCGCGAGGTCGGCGCGCTTGCTGGCGACCATGTCGGCCGCGACCATGCGCTGGTCGCGGTCCTGGCCGCCGCCGATGTAGAAGAGGTCGTGGGCGGCGGGGTCGACGCGGTCGCCGGGCCCGGCGCCGGCGTGGACGAAGCCGATCCCGCGCCACTCGCAGCGGCGCTGGAGGAAGACGATGTTGCCGCGGTCGGCGTAGATGTTCATCTGCTCCGGGTAGAGGCTGAGGACGCGCAGCTCCATCTCAGCCCGCCTTTCCGAGGAGAACGACGGTCGAGCCGACGTGGAGATCGGTGGCGGCGATCCGGCGCCGGGGCAGGGGCATGAGCCCAGCCTCGACGCCCTCGCGCTCGAGCTCCTCGGCGGCGAGGGTGCGGATCCGGATCTCGTTTTCCTCCTCGCTCAGCTCGCCATCTGGCGAGACGGTCTGGCGCAGGCGCTGGATCACGATCTCCGGACCGATGTCGACGGCGTCGAGCGGCAGGCTGGAGTAGACCCAGCCGTCGACCTCACGCACGTCGGGGAGCGGCGGCGGGCCTTCGGCCGCGGCGGGCAGGCTCTCGACGATCGAGAGCGCGACCCGGCCGGCCGGGGCCAGGTGCCGGGAGACGCATTCGAGGCACTCGACCCGCTCGGCGCTGCCGGCGAGCAGCTGCGCCAGCTGCATCGGCGCCAGGGCGAGGGCGATCTCCTCGTCCAGCTCGAAGCTCCTGGCGTCGCCGACGATCCCGCGCAGCGGCAGGCCCTCGGCGCGCCGCTCCAGGGCCGCGATCAGCTCCGGGTCGGTGTCGACGCCGACCGTCGCGTGTCCGCGCCGGGCCAGGTGCAGGGCGACGCGCCCGGTGCCGCAGCCGAGGTCGAGGATCGGCCCGCCTGCCGCCGCCGCCAGCTCCTCCCAGAGCGCCAGGTCGCCGCTGTAGGCGCCGTTCTCGGCGTCGTGCCAGATCACGGCGCTTTCTGCCGCCGCGCTCACTCCCAGAACTCCTTCGCCAGGCCGCGGTCGGAGAGCAGCTTGCGCAGCTCCAGCAGGGCGGTGTAGGTGGGGAGGACGAAGAGGCGCGAGGGCGCGGCGGCGACGGCGGCGTCGAGCGAGTCCTCGATTCCGGGCACGACCTCGATCGTCTCCACCGGCCAGCCGGCGTACTTCAGCCGCAGCGCCATCTCCGGCGCCCGCGTGCCGGCGCAGTGGACGCGCCTGACCCGCCCGGCCAGCAGCTCGAAGTCGGCGTCCCAGACCCAGGAGACGTCGCGCCCGTCGGCGATCCGGTCGTTGAGGCCGATCCAGAGGTCGACAGGCTCACCCTCGGCCTCCAAACGCAGCGTCCGCAACACCTCGTTGGCCCCGGCCGGGTTCTTGATCAGCAGGATCGAGACCGGTTTGCCGCCGACGTCGATCGTCTCGACCCGGCCGAAGGCGGCCCGCATCTCGCCCAGCGCGGCCGCGATCCGCGTCGGCGCCACACCCAGCCGCAGACCCGCGGCAATGGCGCCGAGGGCGTTGTAGACGTTGTAGAGGCCGGGCAGCGGCAGCTCCAGCTCGATCTCGCCGGCGGGGGTGCGCACGGTCGAGCGCGAGCCGCTCATCCCGCGCAGCTCGATCCTCGTCGCCGCCACCTCGGGGCGCGGTCGCTCGGCGCCGCAGTTGGGGCAGGAGTAGTGGCCGAGGTGGCCGACGAAGGCGCGCTCGTAGGCGTAGGGGTGGCCGCAGCGGCGGCAGTGCTTGGCGTCGAAGGCGTGCTGCAGCTCCGGCAGCGCCTGGCTCGCGTCCTCGATCCCGAAGTAGACGACGCCCTCACGCGGGTGCTCGTCGGCGTCGCGGCCGAGGTCGGCGATCAGCGGGTCGTCGGCGTTGAGGACGAGGCCGGTGCGGCCGGCCCGCACCGCCACCGTCTTCGCCCACTCGTCGGCCAGCGCCTCCATCTCGCCGTAGCGGTCGAGCTGGTCGCGGAAGAGGTTGCCGAGCACGATCGTCTCCGGCTCCAGCTGTTCGACCACCCGCGGCAGCCAGGCCTCGTCGACCTCGAACAGGCCCTCCTCGCCACGCTGCTCGAGCAGCGCCGTGGCGACCCCCCAGGTCATGTTCGAGCCGGCCCGGTTGTGGACCGGGCGGCGGCCGTCGGCCTCGAGGATGGCGGCGATCATGCCCGCGGTCGTGGTCTTGCCGTTGGTGGCGCTGACGATCGTCGTGCCGCGGCTGAGGCCGGCGCCGAGGCGGGCGATCGCGTCGGGGGCGAGGCGCAGCAGCACCCGGCCCGGCAGCGTCGTACCGCCGCCGCGGCCGCTGGCCCGGCTGGCGGTGCCGAGCACCCGCGAAGCGGCGACCTTGGCGCCGAACAGAGCGCCGCGCCGGCTCGGCTTCGTGGCCGTCGCCGGGGTCAAGCCGCTGCCGGGCCCGGCACCAGCACGCTGAGCGCCCGCGGCAGCACCCGCAGCGAGGCCGGTAGTTCGGTCAGGTGCTCGCCGTCGGCGTAGACGGGAAACGGCTTGCTGGCACTCAATTCGAGGTGCGGAGCGCGGAAGACCTGCACATCGTCGCTGTCCAGATGAGTTCCCTTGAACACCTTCGGCAGGTTAGCCAGGTAGCGCAGCTTTCCCACCTCGCCGATCGCGATGATGTCGAAGAGGCCGTCTTCGAGATCGGCGTCGGGGGCGATCCGCATGCCTCCGCCGTAGGTGCTGTTGTTGGCGGCCGAGACCGAGTAGCCGGTGAAGCGGGTCCGTTCGTCGTCGACCCGGATCGTGAAGCGGGCCGGCTTCCACCCGGCCAGGGTCCGGAACAGCGAGTAGACGTAGACGAGGTTGCTGCGGATCAGCTTGACTTCGTTGGCGAGGCGGTTGCATTCGGAGTCGAAGCCGACGCTGACGATTCCGAGAAAGCGCTTGCCGTTGGCCTCGCCGACATCGATCCGGCGGCTATGGCCGGAGAAGAGGGTCGCCACCGCGGCCTCGGGCTCGCTGGGAATCCCGAGTACGCGCGCGAGGTCGTTGCCGCGGCCGCCGGGCAGGATTCCCAGCGGGGTATCGGAGCCGGCCAGCGCCCCGCCGACGGCCCCGACCAGGCCGTCGCCGCTCATCACCACCGGCACCTCGCCTGCTTCGACCGCGAGCTGAGCCTGCTCGGCACCATGCTCCAGGCCCGTCGTGCGCTGGACCCGGAAGTCGGCGCGGCGCGCGTCGAGCGCCTGCTCGACCTGTGGCAGCAGGCGCAGCGTCTTCCCGCCCGCGGAGGCCGGGTTGACCAGCAGCGCCAGTGGCATCCCCTCGATGTCCATGCGTTCGCAGCCTAGTCGGCGGCAGCCGCGCGATCCCCGCCGCGCAGGCGCCCGACAGAGAAGCTGCCGTCGCCGGCCTCAGCGGTCTCCACCGGCTCGATTCCAGAGTGGGCAAGACCGCGGCGCAGCAGCCAACCGCCAAAGGTCCCGAGGCCCTCGCCGGGCGTGGAGCGAACGAGGATCAGGTGCCCGCCGGGGCGCAGGACCCTGGCGATCTCACCCACCCGCGGCCGGCCGTCGATCTCGACCACGAGGTCGAAGAAGTCGTCGGGGTAGGGGAGGGAGCGAGGGCCGCCGAGCCTGAAGGCGACCCGCCCCTCCGGGTCGAGGCCGACCCGGGCCGTCGCCGCACGGACGCGCTCCTCGGAGCGATCGACCCCGCGCACCCTGGCCGCCGGATACTCGCGGGCCAGGAAGAGGGCGCCGTCGCCGTCGCCGCACTCGATCTCCAGCACCCGCTCCGGCGTCGGGTCGACGTGCAAGACGGCTGCCGCCAGCGGGGTCAGGGGGGGCGTCTGCATGCGGCCGATCGTAAGTGGTTAGGCTTTCGCGCCGATGGAGGAGCAGGCCGACCGCCGCTGGATAATTCTGATCGTCTTCGCGGCGATCATCGCCATCGTCGTCGGCGCGATCCTGATCTCCCGCGGCGGCGGCAGCGACGACTCGTCCACGACCGCCGCGAGCGGCGCCGAGGGCTGCAAGCAGGTCGAAGCGCCGCAGCCCAAGCACGTCTCCCTGAAGGCGCCGAAGCAGACGCTGAAGCAGGGCGAAGAAGCGACGGCAGTTGTCGAAACCAGCTGCGGCACCTTCGAGATCGCTCTCGACACCACCCGGGCGCCGAAGACCGCCAACTCCTTCGCCTACCTCTCCGAAGAAGGCTTCTACGACGACCTCACCTTCCACCGCATCGTCCCCGGCTTCGTGATCCAGGGCGGCGACCCGCTCGGGACCGGTACCGGCGGCCCCGGCTACAAAGTCGTCGAGAAACCGCCCGCCAACCTCGCCTACACCAAGGGCACGGTGGCGATGGCGAAGAGCTCGGCCGAGCCGCCCGGCACCTCCGGCAGCCAGTTCTACGTGGTCACCGGCGCCGACGCCGGGCTGCCGCCCGAATACGCGCTGGTCGGCAAGGTCAGCGAAGGGCTCGACGTGGTCGAACGGATCGGCAAGCTCGGCACCGCCAGCGAAAAACCCAAACAGACGATCCTGATCGAAAAGATCACGATCGAAAAGGGCTAGCCGCAGCGGCTAGGCTGACCCGGTGGCCAAGCTCAACCCAGGCGACCGCGCCCCCGATTTCGAGCTGCCGGGCACCGGCGGCAAGACCTACCGCCTCGCCGACTACCGCGGCCGCAAGCTGGTCGTCGCCTTCTACCCGGGCGACTTCACGCCCACCTGCACCAAGCAGTTCTGCTCCTACCGCGATCAGGGGGAGAAGCTCGACGGCCTCGGCGCCGACGTGCTCGGGATCTCGCCGCAGTCGGTCGAGTCGCACGAGCGCTTCACCGAGGAGAAAAAACTGAACGTGCCGCTGCTGGCCGACGAGGACAAGAGCGTCGCCCGCGCCTACGGCGTCCTCGCGGGTCCGATGGTGCGACGGGCGATATTCGTGATCGACGAGGAGGGCGTGGTCCGCTACCGCAAGGTCACCCTGGTCGGGCTCACCTACGAGTCGGCCGACGATCTCCAGCGCGCCGTCGCCTCAGTCGGTTGACGGCGGGCGCCGAGACGGCGTCCTTCGAGGTCGGCCCGGCGCCGGCGATCCGCGGCGAGAGCGCGGGGGAGGGACCGCCGATCGTCCTCTGTCACGGGATCACCGCGACCCGGCGCTACGTCACCCACGGCTCGCGGGCACTGGAGCGGGCCGGCCACCTGGTCGTCAGTTACGACGCTCGCGGCCACGGCGAGTCCGATCCGGCGCCGGCCGACGAGGGTTATGGATACCCGCGGCTGGTCGCCGACCTGGAGCGGGTCGTGGCGGCCGAGGTGGGGGAGGGCCGGTTCGTCCTCGCCGGCCATTCGATGGGCGCCCAGACCGCGGTCGCCTACGCGCTGCGCCACCCCGGGCGATTGACCGGCCTGGTCGTGATCGGGCCGGTCTACGTGGGCGAGATCGCGCCGGCCTCGCTGACCTACTGGGACGAGCTGGCGGCGGCCCTCGAGCGGGGTGGGGTCGACGGCTTCGTCGACTACATCGACCGCCACCAGACCATCGACCCGGCCTGGCGCCAGTCGGTGCTCGGCTTCACCCGCGCCCGCATGCTCCTGCACCGCCACCCGGAGGCGCTGGTAGAGGCGCTGCGCGAGGTGCCGCGCTCGCGGCCGTTCGGATCGATCGAGGAGCTGGAGGCCCTGGACGTCCCGACGCTGGTGGTCGCCAGTCATGACGACGCCGATCCCGGCCATCCCCACGCCGTCGCCGCGGCCTACGCGGAGCGGCTGCCGTGGGCCAGGCTGATCAGCGAGGGGGAAGGGGAATCGCCCCTCGCCTGGCAGGGGGGCAGGCTCTCGCGGGAGATAGCTGCTTTTTACGCAGAGGCTTTATCGTCATCGCTATGAAATTTCCGACCGAAGCCAGGCTGCGCCGGATCATCGCCTTCGTGGCGGCGCTCGGCATCGGCGTCGCGACTTACATCACGATCGCCGACTCCGGCGGCGGCGCGCCCACCTGCCTGGCCGGTGGCGGTGGCTGCGAGACGGTCGCCAACAGCTCCTACTCGCACATCGCCGGGGTCAACGTCGCCGTCTTCGGGATCGTCGGCTACGTGCTGCTGCTGGCGACCGCCTTCTTCGCCAACGACCTCGCCCGCTTCGGCGGCTTCGCGGTCGCGCTCGGCGGCTTCGGCTTCAGCGTCTACCTGACCTACCTCGAGATCTTCAAGATCGAAGCGATCTGCCAATGGTGCGTGGCGAGCGCGGTGCTGATGACGATCCTCTTCCTCCTCAATGCCACTCGCCTGATTGGCTACGCCGGAACCACTACCGCCGCGGCGCCCGAAGAGGGCCTCAGCGGCACCTAGACAGGAAGGACCGATGAGCAACAAGCGGGAGCGGGAGAAACGCCGCGAACAGCGGCTGCAGGAAGAAACGAAGGTCGACGCGGGAGAGCGCCGCACCCGGCTGCTGCAGTTCGGCGCCGGAGCAATCTTCCTGGTGCTCGTCGCGGTGGTGGTGCTGATCGTCGCCAGCTCGGGCGGCAGCGGCGGCGGCGACGCGACCAACCTGAAGGAAGTGAGCGAGGTCGACTCGCTGGTCAGCGGCGTGCCCCAGAACCGCATGGTCCTGGGCAAGCCCGAGGCCAAGGTCGAACTGCTCGAGTACGGGGACCTGCAGTGCCCGGTCTGCAAAGCCTATTCGGAAGAAATCCTGCCGCAGGTGATCGAAAACAAGGTCGACAACGGCGAAGCGAAGATCTCCTTCCAGAACTTCACGATCATCGGCGAACAGTCGGCGCCCGCCGGCGCCGCCGCTCTGGCCGCCGGCGAACAGGGCCGTGGCTGGAACTACCTGGAGCTCTTCTACCGCAACCAGGGCGAGGAGAACTCGGGTTACGCGACCGACGAATTCCTCACCGCCGTGGCCAAGGCCGCCGGCGTCAAGGACATCGCCAAATGGAACGAAGAACGCCAGGGCTCGAAGCTGACCAAGGAAGTCGAAGCGACGACGGCGCAGGCCCAGCGTTACGGCTTCACCGGCACGCCGTCATTCGCGATCAGGGGCCCGAGCAGCAACGGCACCGAACTGGTCGGAACCCTCAGCACGCCTGAGGAATTCGAAAAGGCGATCGAAGAAGCCAGCTGAGGCGGCTGGCGGGGGCGGGTGGGCCGTATTTCGCGGCTTTCACCGGCCTTTCCGCTCCAGGTTTACATAACTACCATTATCGTGCGTTGGATCTGGGCCAAGAGGGGGCGCCCGACACGCTATTCCCCTCGCAGGGCGACGCGCAGCAGCTCTTTGAGGATGCTGAGCGGACCATGGGGCAGCTCGGCTGAGGGCGAGGCGCCCGGATGGTCGGCGGCGATCCTCACCCTGAGCGCCCGTCTGCGGCTGCGAAACCGCAGCGGCGACTCCAGAGTTACGGCCTCGCCGTCGATTCCCAGCGGAATCGGCCCGTCGGCCTCGACTTCGAGGCCCGGGGCGCTCAGCTGGCGCCAGCGCGCCACCTGCTCGTCGCCACCCGGGGTCGGCGGGTGGAAGTCGACGATTCCCAGCACCCCGGCGTCGAGGCGCGGCCTCGTCCCGGTGCCGAGCGTCGGCCCGAGCAGGTACTCGTCGTTGGAGACGAGGATCAGCGCGGTGCTGGCCCGGGCGTTGCCATCGGCGTCGCTCCAGCGCAGCTCCATCGCCTCGGCCTCGGGCCCGAGCGTGTCGGTCATCGTCTCCAGCAGCGTCCTCAGCTTCGACTCGCGGTATTGCTCCTGGCCGACCGCCTGGGCGTAGACCCCGAGTGAGACGTTGTTGACGAAGACCCGCCCGTTGACCTCGCCCAGGTCTACATAACGCTCGCCCCCGTCGACGAAGGCGTCGAGGGCGCCGGCGACGTCTTCGCGGTCGACGCCGAGGTCGAGGGCGAAGTGGTTGCGCGTCCCGGAGGGGATGCAGGCGTAGGGAAGGTCGTGCTCGGCGGCGATCGCCGCAACCAGCGCCTGCGAGCCGTCGCCGCCGGCCATCGCCAGGCCGTCGGCCCCCCGCCCCACCGCGGCGCGCACCAGCTCCTCCAGCGAGTCGCCCTCGTCGAGCACGACAGTCTCCATCCCCCGCCGCCCTGCCTCCTCGACCAGACCTGCGCGGGCGGCGGCGCCATCGCCCGACCAGGGATTGACGAACAGCACCGGGTGGCACGGCGGTGGGGCCCGCGGCAGCGAGCGCTCGGGGCGAAAGGCGCGGCGAGCGCCGGCGAGTCCGGCGAGGAAGGCGATGACCACGAGCCCCAGCGCCACGGCGTTTTCTCCACTGACGCTCGTCGCCACCGCGATCACCGCCAGCAGTAGCGCCAATACCGCGCCCGTCCAGCGTCGCCAGCCGCGGCGCAGCAGCCCGTACCAGGCCGCGCCGAGGGCGCCGAATACGCAGGCGAAGACGATCAGGCCGCGGGGGAAGTCGGTGACGAAGGCGTAGGCGCCCGCGGCCAGGGCGATGGCGCCACCGAGGATGGCGACGATTGCCCCGAGCCGCCGGCTCATATCATCGCCCGATGGCCGATTGGCTGAGCGAGGCGAAAGTGGTCGATACCGCCGTCTACGCGGCCGTCGCCGGCACCGCGACGCCGCGCCTCGACATCGCCATGCGCCGGCTCTCCCGCGCCGCCGACCACAGCAAGCTCTGGTTCGGGGCCGCGGCGGGCCTCTCCCTGCTCGGCGGCGAGCGCGGTCGCGGAGCAACGGTCCAGGGCCTGGCGGCGCTCGGCCTCGCCTCGGCCTTCGCCAACCTCGTCGCCAAGCCGCTGACGACTCGACGCCGACCCGAGCGCGAGGAGCTGCGGGTGCTGGCGAGCCGCCACGTGCCGATGCCACGCTCGAGCTCGTTCCCGTCCGGGCACACCGCCTCCGCCTTCGCCTTCGCGACCGCCGCCGGGGCGGTACAGCCGGCGCTCTCCGCTCCGTTGCGGGCGCTGGCGACGCTGGTCGGGTATTCCCGCGTCCATACCGGGGTCCACTATCCCGCAGACGTGCTCGCCGGCGCCTTCATCGGCGTCAGTGCCGCCGAGCTGGCCAAGCGCCTGCTGCCCGGCGGCTGAGCACGAACATCCGCCGAGAGCGGCCTCGGCGCGGACGGTGCCACTCTAGGATCGCCGCCAATGGCCTGGACGAGCTTCCCCGAAATGGAAAAGGCGGCGCTCGAGCTGACCTCGCTGAAGCTTCCGGCGAGGACCCCGAAAACGGTCCTCCAGCAGTTCCAGGCCGGTCATGGCTACGAAAAGTCGGAAGGCACCGGGACGCTCTCCGAAGACACCGCCGACTTCGCGATCGGGACCCAGTCGCTGAAGTTCGTCACCGCCGGCGACGAAGTCCAGTCGCACGTGCGCAAGAAATCGGTCGGGCCCTACGACTTCACCGGCAAGGACCTGCGCCTCACTTTCAAGGTCGAAGGGCTCGCCCACATCGGCACCTTCGAAATCTTCCTCTCCAGCGACAACCTCGCCACCAACAACGTCCACTACCCGATCGCGATCCCGGTCCAGCCCTATGTCGCCGACGGCGAGTGGGCGACGATGACGATCAGCTGGGGAGACCTGGTCAACAACTTCCCGCCCGGCACGATCTCCCGGGGCAAAGTCAACTTCGTCGAATTCCGCTTCGAAGACGACGGCGCCGCCCCGGTCACCTTCCACGTCAACGAGATCGCCGCGGTGCCGCAGCCGGGCACCGGCGTGGTCAGCATCGTCTTCGACGACGGCTGGGGCTCGACCTACACCCGCGCCCGTCCCGACCTCGACCGCTTCGGCTATCGCGCCACGGCGGTGATCATCCGCGACCTCGTCGGCACCGCCAACTATATGACCCTGTCCCAGCTGCAGGCGCTGCAGACCAGTGGCGGCTGGGACATCGCCGCCCACGCCAACACCGTCGCCGACCACAACGCCGGCTTCGCCAACCTCGAAAACCCGGTGGTCGAAGCCGACCTGCAGGGGATCAAGCGCTGGCTGATCGAAAACGGCTTCAAGCGCCGCGACCTCTTCGCCTGGCCGCAGGGCTCCTTCACTGCCTCGCAGATGGTCATCGCCCGCCGCTTCTTCAGCGGCATCCGCGGCACCACCGGCGGCCGCGGCGGCGCCACCGGCCCCCAGGAGACCTTCCCGCCCGGCGAGAACGGCCGGCTGCGGACCTGGGTCGTCGGCTCAACCGCCACCGCGGCCGAAGCCGAAACCGCGCTGGGCCAGTGCGCGACCCACAAGAGCTGGCTGATCCTCTCCTTCCACGAGCTCGTCGCCAGCGGCGCCGAAGGCGGTCAGCAGATCAACGAAGCGACCTTCAAAGCGATCGTCGAAAAGATCGCCGCCAGCGGCCTGGCGGTCAAGACCGTCGCCGAGGTCCTGGAGAGCTAGAACGGACGGAGGCTCGCGCTGCCGCGGACCAGCGGGGTGACGATCGGCGGCGCCTTCGGCAGGCGACCGTGCTCGAGCTCCTCGATCTCGAAGCGGGAGCCCGCGATCGTCGCGACGGTGTCGCGGTTGCAGTGGCAGCCGTCGCCGAGAAAGCGCCACGGTTTCTCCAGCCGGTCCTGCCAGCGGGCCAGGCTCGGCGCCTCGGCGCGGACGTGCTCGAGGAAGAGCAGCTGGCCGTCGGGCTTGAGGACGCGGTGGATCTCCCGCAGTGCCGCCGGCTGGTCGGGGACCGTGCAGAGAACCAGGGTCACCGTGACGGTGTCGAAGCTGTCGTCGGCGAACGGCAGGTCTTCCGCGGGGGCCCGGATCAATTCGGCCTCGCGCTCGGACTCCCCCAGCTTCTCACGCAGCTGCTTGACCATGAGCGGGTCGGGCTCGCTCAGGGTCAGGCTCTCGATGCCCTCCCCGGGATAAAGCTCGAGGTTGAGGCCGGTGCCTGCCCCTATCTCGAGAACCCTCCCCCGCGCCCCGGCCAGGGCCTGACGGCGCATCTCGCGCAGTCCCGCCTCTTCGGCCGCCTTGAAACAGCGGTCGTAGAGGGCGGAGAAGCCGCGGCCCCAGGTCTCGTCGTAGATTCGTCCCACAAAGATCGTTGGCTGGAGTTACGGCCTCAGAGGGAAGAAGGTTCAGCGCCTGCTGAACTCAGGCGGCGTCGCGCTGCGCCGGTTCCGGCGCCACAGCGGGAGACCCGTCGAGACCCGGCTCGCTCTTCGCGGCGCGCTCCTCGTAGGCGCGGCGAGCGCCGTGGTCGACGTCGAACATCAGCTTGTCGGCCTTCATCAGCCGCGCGATCGTCTCGTTGACCCGACGCGGCATCACGGCCGCGAAGCGGGTCATGATCGCGTTCTCACGTGGCACGTAGACGTCGAAGCGACCGAGCTCGAGCGCGTCGACGATCTCGTTGGCGACGTCGTCGGCGTCGACCGCTTTGATCAGTTTCTGGCCGAGCCCGGCGGTCAGCTCGGTGTTGACCAGCGTCGGCATCACGTTGTGGACCTCGATCCCGCTGCCGCGCAGCTCAGCCCGGACCGCCTCGTTGATGCCCACCACCGCGTGCTTGGTGCCGGCGTAGGTGGCGATCCCGGGCAGCGCCGTTTTCCCAGCTTGCGAGGCGATGTTGACGATGTGACCGCTGCCGCGCGGGCGCATCCGTTCGATCGCCAGCTGGGTGCCGACGATGACGCCGTAGACGTTGATGTCCAGCTGGCGCTTGATCGAGTTGTCGGACTCGTCGACGAGCGCCGTCACCGGCATGATCCCGGCGTTGTTGACGACCACGTCGACCGGGCCCAGCTGGCGCTCGGCCTCGTCGACGAAGCTGGTGAAGGAGGCGCGGTCGGTGACGTCGAGTGGCAGCGCGATCGTGCCGCCGCCAAGCCCGGCGGCGGTCTTCTCCGCCAGCGCCAGGTCGAGGTCACCGATGGCGACGCGGCAGCCTTTGCGCACCAGTGCCGTCGCGGTCGCCTTGCCGATCCCCTGGGCACCGCCCGTGATCGCCACGACCTTGCCGCCCAGTGAACGCCGCTGCTTCGCCATCGGTTCCTCCTCGTTGGTGCGGTGAGCTCAGCTCACCGGCTTGTAGACGGTGACCACGGCGGCGCCGCCGAGGCCGATGTTGTGCTGGAGCGCCACCTTGGCGCCCTCGACCTGCCGCTTGTCGGCGGTGCCACGCAGCTGCCAGGTCAGTTCCGAGCACTGCGCCAGCCCGGTCGCGCCCAGCGGGTGGCCCTTGGAGATCAGCCCGCCGGAGGGATTGACGACGACCTCGCCGCCGTAGGTGGTCGCCTCCGCCTCGACCAGCTTGTGCGCCTCGCCCTCGGCCGCGAAGCCGAGCGCTTCGTAGGTGATCAGCTCGTTGGCGCTGAAGCAGTCGTGCAGCTCGCAGACGTCGATCTCGGCGGCGGACACTTCCGCTTCCGCGTAGGCGTTGTCGGCGGCGGTCTTCGACATGTCGAAGCCGACGATCGTCATGCAGTCGGCCTCGGCGTCGAAGCTCGAGCCGAGGTCGGTGACCATCGACTGGCCGACGATCTCGATCGCCTGGCTCCAGAGATCGTGCTGGTCGACGTAGCGCTCGGAGGCGACGATCGCGCAGGCCGAGCCGTCGGAGGTGGGCGAGCACTGCAGCTTGGTCAGCGGGTCGTGGATCATCTTCGCCGCCTTGATGTCCTCCAGCGAGTACTCGTCCTGGAACTGGGCGTAGGGGTTGTTGACCGAGTGCTTGTGGTTCTTCCACCCGATCCAGGCGTAGTGATCGGGGTTGGATCCGTACTTGTCCATGTGG
>DASYJK010000208.1:0-3759 GCA_035996525.1 Solirubrobacterales bacterium | reverse complement strand
CGATGCTCGTTCGTCGTCGGGGTAGAGAGCGGCTTCAGAGCCGCTGAGAACTGACCAGCCCAAGGAGGCCGAGATGCGATTCATGATGTTCATGTACCCGGAAATCAGCGAAGAGGACTGGAACCCGAGCGCCGAGGACGTGGCTGAGATGGGGCGCTACAACGAGGAGCTGCGCAAGGCCGGCATGCTGCTCTCGCTCGACGGCCTGCACCCGCCCGGCGAAGGGGCGCGCGTCAGCTTCGACTCCGAGGGCGGCTCCAGCGTCACCGACGGGCCGTTCGCGGAGGCGAAGGAGGTCGTCGGCGGCTACTGGCTGATCCAGGCGCGCTCGAAGGAGGAGGCGGTCGAGTGGGCCTCGCGCTGCCCCGGCAAGAAATGCACGGTCGAGGTTCGCCGCGTCTTCGAGATGGAGGACTTCCCGCAGGACGTGCAGGAAGCGGCAGCGGGGGTCTGACCGCGTGAGCGGGACCGCGACCAACCGGGCGATCGAGGCGGTCTGGCGGATCGAGTCCGCCCGCCTCGTCGCCGGGTTGGCGCGGCTGGTGCGCGACGTCGGCCTGGCCGAGGACCTCGCCCAGGACGCGCTGGTCGCGGCGCTGGAGCGCTGGCCGCGGTCGGGCGTCCCGGACAACCCGGGCGCCTGGCTGATGGCCACCGCGAAGAACCGGGCGATCGACCTGGCGCGTCGCCGGACGACCTTCGAGCGCAAGCAGGAAGAGCTGGCCCGCGACGTCGGCCTGCGGATGGCGATGGACCGCTCGGAGTTCGACGCCGCCGTCGACGATGAGGTCGGCGACGACCTGCTCGGGCTGATCTTCACCTGCTGCCACCCGGTGCTCTCGCGCGAGGCGCGGGTGGCGCTGACGCTGCGGCTGCTCGGCGGCCTCAGCACGCCAGAGATCGCCCGCGCCTTCCTCGTCAAGGAGGCGACGATCGCGCAACGGCTGGTGCGGGCGAAGCGGACCCTGCGCGACGCCAATGTGCCCTTCGAGGTGCCGCGCGGCGAGGAGCTGGCGGCGCGCCTGCCCTCGGTGCTCGAAGTCATCTACCTCGTCTTCAACGAGGGCTACGCGGCGAGCGCGGGAGAGGACTGGATCCGGCCCGCGCTCTGCGAGGAAGCGCTGCGGCTGGGCCGCATCCTCGCGGCACTGGCGCCGGCGGAGCCGGAGGCGCACGGGTTGATCGCGCTGTTGGAGATCCAGGCCTCGCGCGCCCGCGCCCGGCTCGGGCCGGGGGGCGAGCCAGTGCTGCTGCTAGAGCAGGACCGAGGGCGCTGGGACCTGCTGCTGATCGGCCGCGGCCTGCGGGCATTGGAGCGGGCCGAAGCCCTGCGCGGCCCGCTCGGGCCCTATGGCCTGCAGGCCGCGATCGCCGCCTGCCACGCCCGCGCCCGCGAGCCCGGGGAAACCGACTGGGTGCGGATCGCCGCCCTCTACGACGCCCTCTCCCAAATTGCCCCCTCGCCGATCGTCGAGCTCAACCGCGCCGTCGCCGTCGGCTTCGCCTTCGGCCCCGAGGCCGGCCTGGAACTGCTCGACACGATCGCGGAGGAGCCCTCGCTGCGCGAGTACCACCTGCTTCCCAGCGTCCGCGGCGACCTCCTCGCCAAGCTCGGGCGGGGGGACGAAGCGGCGGCGGAGTTCCGGCGCGCCGCGGCGCTGACCGAGAACGAGCGCGAGCGGGGGCTGCTGCTGGGACGGGCGGCAGAGGGCAATCAGGCCGCTTGACCCAGAGTTGTCACAGTTGCCGATTCAGAACCCTGACTTGAGTCGCATACCAGCGCGGACCTGGCCCGTAGCGTCGGTGACCATTCCCTGGACATGACGAGCCCGTCCGGCGGCACCAGGCGGTTGGATTTTGAGCGGATTCTTGGCATAACAAGTGACGACATCGACTACCTCGAGGCAGCAATCAGAACCGCGATCATCATGGCGCCGGTCACGGCGACCCGAGACCGCGCGCCCTATGGCATCAACGCGGTAGTCGAAATATGCGTGAGCGGACTCCGCAGGAAACGGGACCGTCTTGTAAGGATCAGAACGGTTTGGCGTATGGCCGGCCCCGGTTACCCGCCGCAGCTCACCACTGCTTTTCCTAGGCCCTAGATTGGATGTGATGGCGACCGTTAAACAGAAGATCAGGGAATTCGACTTCGTCGAGTTACTCGATCCCATCGATGGCTGGCCCGCCGGGACGCGAGGGGCAGTTGTCGATGAAATCGGAGAGTCGAGGCAGATCGAGATCGCCGACGATCGTGGCCAGATGCTCGATCTGATCTCCGCCTCCGAGTCGCGCCTGAAGCTCCTCTCCAAGCACGGCGACTAAAGGCTTCCTTCGGCGCTTGCGGCATCGTCCAGCCGGCGCATGCCGTCGACGTCGAGGCGGTGGGTGACCCAGTCGCCGAGCTTGGTCGCGCCGAGCTTCTCGTAGAAGCGCAGGGCGGGCTCGTTCCAGTCGAGCGCGGTCCACTCGAGGCGGACGTGGCCGCGCTCCAGGGTCAGCGCGGCGATGTGCTCCATCACCGCGCGGCCGATGCCACCGCGGCGCTTGGAGGGGCGGACGTAGATGTCCTCGATCCAGACCCCGGAACGGCACTCGAAGCTGGAGAAGGTGGTGAAGAAGATCGCGTAGCCGATCGCCTCGCCGTCGAGCTCGACGATCAGCGCCTCCGCCGCCCGCTGCTCGAACAGGGTGCGGCGCAGCACCTCCGGGTCGCCGGCGACCTTGTCGGCGAGTTTCTCGTACTCGGCCAGCTCCAGAATTAGCCCGAATAGCAGCTCCATGTCCGCCTCGGTCGCCGCTCGAATCTTCGTCTTCGTCATCGGCGCAGCCTAGGCGACTCGTCCAGCCCCGCCCCATCCAGATACGGATCCGGATTAGTCTGCCGCGCGATGGACACGATCGACGCACTGCTTGCCAACAACCGCACCTTCGCCGAGCCCCTGGCCGACCGCCACCTCGAGGTCGAGCCGAGCCGGCGGCTGGCGATCGTCACCTGCATGGACTCGCGGCTCGACGTCTTCGCCGCGCTCGGGCTCGGCGACGGCGAGGCGCACGTGCTGCGCAACGCGGGAGGCGTCGTCAGCGACGACGTGATCCGCTCACTGGCGATCTCGCAGCGGCGACTGGGAACGCGCGAGGTGATGCTGATCCACCACACCGACTGCGGCATGGAGAAGATCAGCGACGAGGGCTTCCGGGTCGAGCTCGAGGAGGCGACCGGGATCCTCCCGGAATTCCCGATCGAGTCCTTCGAGAGCGTCGACGAGAGCGTCCGCGAGTCGCTGCGGCGCGTCCGCCACTCCCCCTTCATCCCTCACCGCGAAGCGGTGCGCGGCTTCGTCTACGACGTCGACACGCACCGGCTGCGCGAGGTCACGACCGGCGATTGACCGTCAGGCGCTCATGGTGCGGGCGATCACGACCCGCTGGATCTCGTTCGTGCCCTCGTAGATCTGGGTGATCTTGGCGTCGCGCAGCATCCGCTCGACCGGGTACTCGTTGACATAGCCGTAGCCGCCGAGCACCTGGATCGCCTCGACCGTGACCTTCATCGCGTTGTCGGAGGCGAACAGCTTCGCCATCGAGGTCCACTTCGGCAGGCTCGCGGGGCGCTCGGCCAGGTCGGCCATCGAGCAGGCTTTGTAGAGCAGCTCGCGGGCGGCGGCGGTGCCGGTCTCCATGTCGGCGAGCTTGAACTGGATCCCCTGCAGGGCGTTGATCGGCTTGCCGAAGGCGATCCGCTCCTTCGCGTACTCG
>DASYJK010000207.1:0-2897 GCA_035996525.1 Solirubrobacterales bacterium | reverse complement strand
CCGCGGCGAAGCCCTGCAGGGCGACGCGGATGATGTTGACCTCCGGCTGCTGGGCCTGCAGGGTGACACCGCCGGTCTGGGTGTGGAAGCGGATCTGCATCGATTTCGGGTTCTCCGCCCCGAACCGCTCCTTGACGATCTTGGCCCACATCCGCCGCACCGCGCGGAACTTGGCGATCTCCTGGAAGACGTTGTTGTGGCAGTTGAAGAAGAAGGCGAGGCGGGGGGCGAAGTCGTCGATCTTCAGGCCTCGCTCCAGCGCCGCCTCGACGTAGGCGATCGCGTTGGAGAGCGTGAACCCGACCTCCTGCACGGCCGAGCAGCCCTTCTCGCGGATGTGGTACCCGGAGATCGAGATCGTGTTCCATTTCGGCACGTGCGTCTGGCAGTACTCGAAGATGTCCGTGGTTAGGCGCATCGTCGGCACCGGCGGGAAGATGTAGTTGCCGCGCGCCATGTACTCCTTCAGCACGTCGTTCTGGACGGTGCCGCGCAGCTTCTCGGAGGGGACGCCCTGCTCCTCGCCGACCAGCTCGTAGAGCAGCAGCAGAATCGCCGCCGGTGCGTTGATCGTCATCGAGGTGGAGACGCCGTCGAGCGGGATCTGGTCGAAGCAGATCCGCATGTCCTCGATCGTGTCGATCGGGACGCCGGTGCGGCCGACCTCGCCGTTGCAGAGCGGGTCGTCGGAGTCGCGGCCGAGCTGGGTCGGCAGGTCGAAGGCCATCGAGAGCCCGGTCGAGCCGTGCTCGATCAGGTAGCGGTAACGCTCGTTCGTGTCCTCGGGCGAGGCGAAGCCGGCGTACTGGCGCATCGTCCAGAGCCGGTCGCGATACATCCCCTCGTGGATTCCGCGGGTGAAGGGAGGCTGCCCCGGCTCGCCCAGCCGCTCCTCCAGATTCGGAGCGACGTCGTCCGCGTCGTAGAGCGGTTCGATTTCGATTCCGGAGTCGGTGAAGATGCGCTCGTCGTCGGGGCCGACCACGGGGGCGATCGTGCGGTGGGGGTCGTCCCTGTGCGGCTGGTCGTTGCTGGGCATCGCGGGGCAGGATATTGGGGCGACGGCTTCAGGCGCCGGCGAGGCGGACCCGCCACTCGTCGAGCAGGTCGGTGAGGGTCTGGGCGAGGGAGATCTCGGGGGCGAACCCGGTCGCCCCGCGCAGGCGGCGGGGATCGCCGACGAGCGCCGGCGGATCGGCCGGACGCTCGAGCCCGGACTCGCGGCGCAACGTCACCGGCACCCGTGCCCGCGTGGTCAACTCTTCGACCAACTCGGCGATCGTCCTACCCTCGCCCGTGCAGAGGTTGTAGGTGCCGGCAAGCTCCTGGCGCGAGAGCCCGACCAGCGCCCGGGCGCCGTCGCGCACGTCGCCGAAATCGCGCAGCGCGGCCGAGTTGCCGAGCGCCAGCTCAACCGGAACGCCGCCCTGCTCGGCCTCCGCGATCCGCCGGGCAAAGCCCGCGGCGACGAACCGCGGCGACTGGCCGGGGCCGATCAGGTTGAAGACACGGGCGATGGCGATGCGCAGGCCGCGGCCGCGAGCGTACTGGCCGCAGACCACCTCCATCGCGGTCTTGCTGGCCCCGTAGGGGGTTACCGGCCGCGGCTCCAGATCCTCGCCGAGCGGCAGCTCGCCCTCCTCGCGCATGCCGTAGACGTCGGCCGAGGAAAGGCAGACGACATGGGCATCGGCCGCGCGCTCGGCGACGGCCTCGAGCAGGTTGAGAGCGCCGGTCGCGTTGGCCGCGAAAGTCTCAGCCGGTTGCTCCCAACTGCGCCCGACTGAGGCCGCGCCGGCGGCGTTGATGACGAGGTCCGGCCTCACCGCCTCGATACAGGCCGCGAGCGAGCCGGGGTCGAGCAGGTCGCAGGCCAGGGCCGCGTCGGTGGCGGCGCGGCTCACGGCGATCGTCCGCAACCCGGCCGAGGCGGCCGCCTCGGCCAGATGGCCACCGAGAAAGCCGCCGCCGCCGATCAACAGCAGCGTCCGCTCCTCGCTCACCGCCCTTTCTCCTGGTCCGGTCGCCGTCGGGGCACGAAGGGACGCTAGGCGCCGGCGCCGATGAGGCGCTCGGTGCCGGTCTGATCGATCGTCCGGCGCAGGCCGTCGATCAACTCGACCGACGGTTCCCAGCCGAGCAGCTCTTGGGCGCGGCCGATGTCGGGGCGGCGCTGCTGTGGATCGTCGGTCGGCAATGCCTCGTAGATGATCTCCGAGCTCGAGCCGGTGACCTCGATCACGGCCTTGGCCAGCTCCAGCAGGGTGAACTCGTTCGGGTTGCCGATGTTGACCGGCGCGTGGACGTCGGACTCGGCCAGCGCCACGATGCCGCGGATCAGGTCGTCGACGTAACAGAAGCTGCGCGTCTGGCTGCCGTCTCCGAAAACGGTCAGCGGCCGGTCCTGCAGCGCCTGCCGCAGGAAGGTCGGGATCGCGCGGCCGTCGTGCGGGCGCATGCGCGGACCGTAGGTGTTGAAGATGCGGACGATCGCCGTGTCGACGCCCTGCTGGCGGTGGTAGGCCATCGTCATCGCCTCGGCGTAGCGCTTCGCCTCGTCGTAGACGCCGCGTGGGCCGATCGGGTTGACGTGGCCCCAGTAGTCCTCTTTCTGCGGGTGAACCTGAGGATCGCCGTAGACCTCGCTGGTCGAGGCGATGAGGAAGCGGGCGCGCTTGAACTTGGCGACACCGAGCATGTGATGGGTGCCGTGGGAGCCGACCTTGAGCGTGTGCAGCGGCAGGCGCAGGTAGTCGATCGGGCTGGCCGGCGAGGCCAGGTGGTAGACGAAGTCGACCGGCTCCGGGATGTCGACGTACTCGGTGATGTCGACGTGCCGGAACTCGAACCGCTCGTCGCGGATCTGCTCGATGTTCTCCAGCGTGCCGGTCTCGAGG
>DASYJK010000206.1:0-1858 GCA_035996525.1 Solirubrobacterales bacterium | reverse complement strand
TGGGTCCTTCAAGACGCGCTTCGCGCTGAGTGTCTTGAAGGACCCACCCCGGGCCCGTTTCGTACCGCTGATCAGGCTGCGGGGAGTAGCCCTTAGATCAGGCCGAGCTGGGAGACGGCGTCGCGCTCCTCCTGGAGCTCGATCACGCTGGCGTCGATCCGCTGCCGCGAGAAGTCCGGCACGTCGAGGCCTTGGACCACCGACCACTCGCCACCGCTGCAGGTACAGGGAACCCCGCAGACGATGCCCTCGCCGATGCCGTAGGAGCCGTCGGCGGGCACACCCATCGAGACCCAATCGCCGTCCGGGGTGCCGAGCACCCAGTCGTGGACGTGGTCGATCGCCGCGTTGGCCGCGGAGGCGGCGCTGGAGGAGCCGCGGGCGCTGATGATCTCGGCGCCGCGTTTGGCGACGCGGGGGATGAACTCGTCGGCGATCCAGACCTCGTCGTCGACCGCGTCCCAGGCACTGCCGCCCTCCACCTTGGCGTTGACCAGGTCCGGGTACTGGGTGACCGAGTGGTTGCCCCAGGTGGTCATGTTGGTGACCGCCGAGACCGGCTTGCCGAGCTTGTTCGCCACCTGCGAGATCGCCCGGTTGTGGTCGAGGCGCATCATCGCCGTGAACCGCTCGCGCGGCACGTCGGGAGCGTTGGACATCGCGATCAGGCAGTTGGTGTTGGCGGGGTTGCCGACGACCAGCACCTTGACGTCATCCGCCGCGCCGGCGTTGATCGCTTCACCCTGCGGCTTGAAGATGCCGCCGTTGGCCTCGAGCAGGTCGGAGCGCTCCATGCCGGGGCCGCGCGGACGGGCGCCGACCAGGAGACCGACGTTGCAGCCGTCGAAGGCCTGCTTCGGATCGTCGGTGATGTTGATGCGGCTGAGCAGCGGGAAGGCGCAGTCATCGAGCTCCATCGCCGTGCCCTCGGCGGCCGTGATCGCGTCGGGAATCTCCAGCAGGCTGAGCTCGACCGGAGTGTCGGGGCCGAGCATCTGGCCGCTGGCGATACGGAACAGCAGCGCATAGCCGATCTGGCCGGCGGCGCCGGTGACGGTGACCTTTACAGGGGTGCTCACGAAATCGTCTCCTCGGAGTTGGGGATAGGGAACCGCTAAGCCATCGCGCGCCGCAAGTTCTCGTCGATCGAGGCGAGGAACTCCTGCGTGGTCTGGAATCCCTGCTCCGCGCCGACGAGCAGCGCCAAGTCTTTGGTCATCTTGCCGCTCTCGACCGTCTCGATGCAGACCCGCTCCAGGGTCTCGGCGAACGCCGTCACCTCCGGCGTCTCGTCCATGCGGCCGCGCGCGGCGAGGCCGCGCGTCCAGGCGAAGATCGAGGCGATCGGGTTGGTCGAGGTCGGCTTGCCCTCCTGATGCTGGCGGTAGTGGCGGGTGACGGTGCCGTGCGCGGCCTCGGCCTCGACGGTCTTGCCGTCGGCGCTCATCAGCACGCTGGTCATCAGCCCCAGCGAACCGAACCCCTGGGCAACGGTGTCCGACTGCACGTCGCCGTCGTAGTTCTTGCAGGCCCACACATAGCCGCCCTCCCACTTCATCGCCGCCGCGACCATGTCGTCGATCAAACGGTGTTCATAGGTGATGCCGGCGGCCTCGAAGTCAGCCTTGAATTCGGTCTCGTAGACCTCGGCGAAGATGTCCTTGAAACGGCCGTCGTAGCGCTTGAGGATGGTGTTCTTGGTTGACATGTAGACCGGGTAGCCGCGATTGAGGCCGTAACGCAGCGAGGCCTGGGCGAAGTCGCGGATCGAGTCGTCGAGGTTGTACATCGCCAGGGCGATGCCGCTGCTGGGGAAGTCGTAGACGTCGAGCTCGACCGGGTCGGAGCCGTCCTTGGG
>DASYJK010000205.1:0-5578 GCA_035996525.1 Solirubrobacterales bacterium | reverse complement strand
GCAGGAAGACGGACGCTTCGTCGTCTGACCCGCGAAGGCGCTACTGGTTCGGGATCGGCGAGCCGGCCGCCACGAAGAACCAGATCGTCAGCGCCAGGCCGGCCAGCATCACCGAGCTCATCAGGACCGCCTCGACGACGGTGACCGAGCCCTGGGTCGGGTCGGTGTCGCGCATGCTGCGCAGCCAGGTCGGCCGGATCGGCCCCAGTCGGTTGGTCCCGGTGATGCGGATGTAGAGGTCGTTGAGGCGGCCGATCAGCCAAGCGACGATCAGCACCGAGGCGACGATCCCGACGGCGACGATCGCGTAGGGGCCGCCGCTGGGGAACTGGGTGTGGGAGGCCTTCGAGGCGATGTAGATCCAGCTCAGCGGAATCGCGGTCCAGAGCGAGAAGGCGGCGAGCAGCATCGCCAAGAAGACGAGGCCCGCGGCGAGGCCCCGCGTCGCGCTGTGGATGTGCGTGTTCGAAGCCATCTCCCTTCTTCATAGAATGGCACGCACATGTCCGGTCATTCCAAGTGGTCTTCGATCAAACACAAGAAGGGCGCCGTCGACGCCAAACGCGGCAAGCTCTTCAGCAAGCTCGCCCGCGCGATCATCGTCGCCGCCCGTGACGGCGGTGGCGACCCGGAGAACAACGCGACGCTGGCGACGGCGATCCAGAAGGCGCGCGACGCCTCGATGCCGAAGGACAACATCCAGCGGGCGATCGACCGCGGCACCGGCGCCGGTGCCGATTCCGCCGCGATCGAACACATCCTCTATGAGGGCTACGGGCCCGGCGGCGTCGCGATCCTGGTCGAGGCGCTGACCGACAACCGCAACCGTGCCAGCGCCGAGATCCGCTTCGCCTTCTCGAGCCACGGCGGCAGCCTCGGCGAGCCGGGCTCGGTTGCTTATCTGTTCGAGAAAAAGGGCTCGATCGTCGTCGACGGCGATCGCTACGGCGAAGACGACGTGATCGTCGCGATCGACGCCGGCGCCGAGGACGTGCGCGAGGAAGGCGAGTATCTGCGGGTGCTCTGCGACCCCAGCGACCTCAGCGCCGTGCGCGAGGCGCTGGAGGGCTCGGAGGTCGAGATCGAGTCGGCGGGATTGGTGACGGAACCGAAAAGCATGGTCGAAGTAAAGGGACAGGACGCCGAGCGCTTGCTGAAGCTGCTCGACGCGCTCGACGAGCAGGACGACGTCGACGAAGTCTTCGCCAACTTCGATATTCCTGAGGACGTGCTGGAGAAGCTCGCCGCCTGAGGGGCTCCGAGGGAGGGGTACCGACAGCCCTCCAACGCAACGCGCTCTTGCAGACGCCCAGGGTGCTGTCGCTCAGTAGAAGACTGGAGTCTTTCCCTGCTGTTGCTGAGGAGAGCTTCTGAACCTTGGCGGTTCCTTGCTGTGCGTGGCGTTGGAGGGGTCTGGTCGTCGTCCATTCGAATGTGTGCGAAGCACGCGGAAATGCAATCCGGTGTCTGCGCGACCTTTAGGTCGCGCTCTCACTCCCGGAGCGACGCGCCCATAAGGCGCGGAGCGACCCAATTCGAATGGACGACGACCAGACCCCTCATTCGCAACCGGAGTGAAGGCATCCGGCACTCCTCCCAGAATCCCTCTCTTATGCAAGTAGTCATGGGAATCGACCCCGGCGTAGCCAATCTCGGCTTTGGAATCGTCCGTGTCGAGGGCAACCACATGGTCGCTCTCGACGGTGGCGTGGTCGAGACCGCCGCCGAGCTGCCGCTCGAGCGGCGGCTGGAGCGGATCCATCGGGCCCTGGTCGAGCTGATCGCCTGGCACGAGCCGCGGGCGCTGGCGATCGAGTCCGTCTACTTCGGCAAAAACGTGCACTCGGCGACCGCCGTCGGCCAGGCCAGCGGCGTCGCGATGCTGGCCGCCGCCCAGTCCGGGATCGGCTGCTTCTCCTACACGCCGCAGGCGATCAAGATGGCCGTCTGCGGCTCCGGTGCCGCCGGCAAGCGCCAGGTCCAGCGGATGGTCGGCACCCTGCTCGGGCTGCCCGAGCCGCCGACCCCAGACCACGCCGCCGACGCGCTCGCGGTGGCGATCTGCCACGGCGGCGGCACGGGCCACCGCCAGGCCGTCGACTCGGTCGTGGCCGCTGCCCCAAGCGCTTCAACGCGGGTGGCCGGATGATCGCCGCGGTGCGGGGTGAGGTGATGGTGCGGCGGGCCGACTACGTGGTCGTCGACGCCAACGGAGTTGGCTACCGGCTGGCCGTCTCGGCGGAGACCCTGAAATCTGTGCCGGCGACCGGTCGCGAGATCTTCCTCCACGCCGAGCTGATCGCCCGTGAGGACTCGCTGGCCCTTTACGGCTTCTCCTCGGAGGAGGAGCGCGATCTCTTCCGGCTGCTGATCTCGGTCAGCGGCATCGGCCCGAAAGTGGCGATCGCGGCGCTCTCCGGGGGCAGCCCCCGTGACCTGCTGCGGGCGATCGCCGCCGGCGACGCCAAACGCTTTCAGGCGGTCCCGGGAATCGGCAAGCGGACCGCCGAGCGGATCATCGTCGAGCTGCGCGAGAAGGTCGCCGGCGCCCTCGAGGAAGAGGTGATGGTCGCCGGCGGCGAGGAAGGCGACCCTCGCTCGCTCGCCCGCGACGGCCTCGTCAACCTCGGCTACGCGCCGCTGGAGGCGGAGCAGCTGCTCGACGGCCTCGCCGGTGACGAGCCCCAGGAGCTTGTGGCCGCGGCGCTGCGCAAAGCGGCGACGATCCGGAGCGGCGCGTGAGCGACTCACCCGACATCGGCGCCGGCCGGATCCGCACCCCGGGGATCGGAGCGGAGCCGATCCCGGTCGACGCCGAGGTTCGCGTTCACGACGCCCGGGCCGACCCGCCCGACGAGGACCTCGACCGCTCGCTGCGGCCGCCGACCCTCGCGGACTTCGTCAACCAGAAGCAGGTGACCGCGCAGCTGGCGATCTTCATCGAGGCCGCCCGCGGCCGCGGCGAGCCGCTCGACCACGTCCTCCTCGCCGGCCCGCCCGGTCTCGGCAAGACCTCGCTTGCCCACATCGTCGCCGCCGAGATGGGGGTGCCGATGGTCCAGACCGCCGGGCCCGCCCTCGAGCGCAAGGCAGACATCGCCTCCTTTCTCACCGCGCTGGAGCCCGGCAGCGTCTTCTTCATCGACGAGATCCATCGCCTCGGCCGCGCGGTCGAGGAGACGCTCTACCCGGCGATGGAGGACGGCGAGCTGCCGGTCGTGCTGGGGCAGGGAGCGGGGGCGCGAACGGTGACGCTGCCGTTGCCGCCCTTCACCCTGGTCGGGGCGACGACTCGGGCGGGTCTGCTGACGACGCCGCTGCGCGATCGCTTCGGCGTCTCCCATCGGCTCGAGCACTACAGCCCCGAGCATCTGGCCCTGATCATCGAGCGCTCGGCCGGAATCCTCGGGGTCGAGATCGACTCCGAGGGCGCCCACACGATCGCCTCCCGCTCGCGCGGCACCCCGCGCGTCGCCAACCGCCTGCTCAAGCGCGTCCGTGACTTCGCCCAGGTGAAGGGATCCGGCACGATCGGCGCCGCGGTGGCGATCGGCGCCCTGGAGATGCTGGAGGTCGACGCCGGCGGCCTTGACCGCAGCGACCGCGCCCTGCTCGACACCGTCGCGACCAAGTTCGGCGGCGGCCCGGTCGGTCTCTCGACCCTGGCGATCGCGGTCGGAGAGGAGCAGGACACGATCGAGGACGTGCTCGAGCCCTACCTGCTCCAGCAGGGCTTGCTGAAGCGGACTCCGCGCGGACGGGTGCTGACCCAGCGGGCCTACGACCACCTCGGCCTGCGGGCGCCGGACGGCGCCGCGAGCCTCTTCTAGCCGCGCGCTTGTAGCCTGTCGAATATGCCGTTTTTCATCTGCCCGAACTGTGGGCACCGGGAGGCAAGCAGCGAGCGCACCGCGGGTTTTAGCTCGCGCCCGAAAGGCTGCTCCAAATGCGGCTTCGGATTCGTATTCGAATTACTCGACGATTATTATCCGGCTCCGAATGCGGCCTTCTTCGTATGCGACAAGCAGGAACGCGTGATCGACGCCGGCAAAGGCAGCTTCGAGCTGACCGGCTTGACCGACGAGGACGTAATCGGCAGGCCGGTGCGCGAGGTCCTCGGCCTCGACTGGATCGACGCCGGTGACGGCGACGAGAGCGCCGATACCAACGGCGACGGCATCACCGACCCGATCGAGACCTCGCTGGAGTGGGGGGTGCGCTCGCTCGGCAAGCGCGTCTCCGTCAACGCCGAGGGCGACCTGCCCGCCAAGGCCGTGGCCGATGTCTTCCCCGCCTACGACGACGACGGCGGGCTGCTGCTCGTGCTCACGCCCGAGGGCTAGACGATGGGGAATCGGCGCCGATACGTCTTCGTCCTGCTCTTCGTCCTCGGGTTGGTCATCGCCTCCGGCGTGGTCATTGCCACGACGACGACGAAGCTGGGGCTCGACCTCCAGGGCGGGCTCGAGCTCGTCTACCAAGGGCAGCCGACCGGGACCGCGACCTCGGTCAGCGGCGAAGACATCGACAACTCGATTTCGATCATCGAACAGCGGATCAACAAGCTTGGCGTCTCCGAGCCGGAAGTCGCGCGGCTGGGCAACGACAAGATCACCGTCTCGCTGCCGGGCATTACCGACGCCAACCGAGCCGCCGAACAGGTTGGCACGACCGCGCAGCTCTACTTCTTCGACTGGGAGCCGAACCTGCTCGGGCCGGAGCGGGCAATCGGCGGGCACCCTGGTCAGCAGCCGCCCTCCGGGCCGCTGAAAGCATCCGAAAAACGCTGGAAGGAAGCCGGCCGCAACGCCAAAAGCACCGAGAACCAGCAGCTGATCTTCGCCGGCGCCTATCCGACGGCCTATGAAGCCGCGCAGCTGGCGGCCGAACAGAAGCCGGACACGAAGTGTGAGAACTGCACGGTCGCGAAACCGCGCTACTACCTCTTCGCCAAGGAAGAGCCGCACGAGCTGCTCGCCGGTCCAGAGCTCAACAAGAAGGACCTCTACGTCAGCCCGACCGGCAAGAAACTGCCGAAGGACGGCATCGTCGTCGAAATTCCGGCCGGCACGATCCTCGTCTCCGAATACCCGAGCGACGAAACCGGCAAGGCCGACGAGACCGCCAGGCCGGGCTGGTTCGCGCTGCGCGACGACCCGGCGCTGTCGGGCACCGACATCACCGAACCGAAGCAGGAATACGGTCAGAACAACGAACCGAACGTTGCCTTCAAATTCACCGACAAGGGCCGCGAAGCCTTCCAGGAAGTCACGCGCCAGATCGCCCAGCGCGGACAGGCGCAGGCGATCGGGCCGGTCAGCGGCGAACAGGCGGCGGCGCTCTCCGGGCACTTCGCGGTCGTCCTGGACAACGAAGTCAAGACCCGGCCGATCATCAACTTCGCCGAAAACCCGGACGGGATCGACGGCCGTCAGGGCGCTCAGATCTCCGGCGGCTTCCAGAACGTCGGCGAGGCTCAGGAACTGGCGACGACGCTGCAGATCGGCGCCCTGCCGATCAGCCTCAAACTGATCAGCGAGACCCAGGTCTCGGCCACCCTGGGCACGCAGGCCCTGCA